>CANJWR010000241.1 GCA_947478455.1 Beijerinckiaceae bacterium
CGCAAGAGCGCTTACATCGGTTCGTAATGTCAGGGCTGACGGCATGGCGCGAATCTCCTCACGCCAAAAGAATCAGAACTTTCGCGCAAGTGGAATGAGTCAGGACGCCGCGCCTTTGGTATCAGGTGAAATGTGCTTGTGGCGGATATCAAGCGCGCTGAGGAAATGGAACACTGGGTCAACTTGATCACCAACATTGTTCAACGATATTGAAAAGATATCTGCTTCGAAAACTTCAAGCCATTCCCCGACTACGGGGAGAAATTTCTTCAGCGGTCCGCAGATTGCCATTCCTGCTTTTCATTCAGCACTTCGCTTTCGGAAATGGATTTCGAGCCGAGCCATTCATTCAATTTCGACCACCTTCGCCGCCCTGATACATTGCGGACCGCAATTGCAATTGCCTTCTTCTGACCGACGAGAACCACGAGCCGTTTGCCTCGTGTCACGCCGGTGTAGAGAAGGTTCCTCTGTAGCATCGGGTAATGCTGAGTCAGAACCGGGATAACGATTGCCGGATATTCTGACCCCTGGCTCTTGTGGATCGTTGCCGCATAGGCTGGAACCAAGGTGTCCAGTTCCCCAAAACCGTAAGTGACCTTGCGGCCATCAAAGGTGGCGATCAGCTCTGCGTCATCAAGTTCGACGTCATCGATGTAACCGATATCCCCGTTGTAAACTTCCTTGTCATAGTCATTTTCGATTTGCATGATCTTGTCGCCAGGCGCAAACGTCCAGCCAAATCGTTCTACTTTCCGATCGCCGGCCGGGTTGAGAGCCGCCTGCAGCTGGATGTTAAGCGATCGCGCGCCCACGCCACCCCGGTTCATCGGGCAGAGCACCTGGATGTCACGGATGGGATCGAGGCCGAAACGCAGTGGAATTCGGTTCTTCACCAGTTCGACGATCTTGGGGACGGCAGCTTCGGGATCATCCGCCTGCACAAAATAGAAATCACTGTCTCCGTCGGGCTTACCGAGGTCCGGGATCATCCCCTGATTGATCTTGTGCGCATTGGTGATGATCTGACTTTTCGCCGCCTGGCGAAACACTTCCGTAAGTCGAACCACCGATACCGCGCCGGAGGAGATGATGTCCGCCAACACCTGGCCCGGCCCGACAGATGGAAGCTGTTCAATATCACCGACAATGAGCAGAGCCGCATCGTCGGGAATCGCCTTGAGTAGCGCCTGCATCAACATGACGTCGACCATGGAAGTTTCGTCGACGACAAGCAGGTCACATTCGAGCCGATTGTCACTCCCACGTTTGAACCCGCCGGCCTTGGGGTCGACTTCAAGCAAGCGGTGAATGGTTTTGGCTTCGAATCCTGTAGCCTCTGCCATCCGCTTGGCGGCGCGACCGGTTGGGGCGCAAAGCAGCAAGTTGACGCCCTTGGCCGCCAGAATCCGTAGGATGGAGTTGACGATCGTCGTTTTGCCGACACCAGGCCCGCCGGTCACGACGAGTATCTTCGAAGTCAGCGCCAGCCTGATTGCGGCGATCTGACTTTCCGCCAAAGCCAGGCCAGTTTTCCTTTCGATCCAGGGCAGCGCCTTGTCAGGGTCGATATGTGACCATGGCAGTTTGCCTTTGCCCAGGCAGAAGATTCGTTCGGCAATGATCTGTTCCGCCCGATAGAGGCCGCCAAGGAAAATGCAGGGTGTCTGGGCCACTGTGTCGGCGACGACGATGCGCTCTGCCAGTTCCAGATCGAGAGCCGTCCGGACCAGTTCCTGGTCGACTTCCAGCAAATCGACTGCCAAAGGCGTCAACTGCTCCGTAGGCAACCCGCAGTGACCCTCATCCATCGCCTCGGTCAGTGCGTAGGAGATGCCGGCCCGGACGCGGATCATGGCGGTCTTCTCGATCCCGAGCCGCATGGCTATTGCGTCAGCGGTCTTGAACCCGATGCCGCGAATGTCGCGGGCTAGCCTGTACGGGTTCTCAGTCATGATCTGAATGGCGTCAGTCCCGTAGGTCTTGTAGATTCGAACAGATCGCGCGGTTCCAACACCGTTGCTGTGCAGGAAGACCATGATCTCGCGAATGATCTTCTGTTCGGCCCAGGCGTCTGTGATGCGCCTGGCGCGGAAAATCCCGATGCCTGTTACCTCACGAAGGCGTTCAGGTTGGGCCTCGATGATGTCGAAGACTTTCTCGCCGAACGCCTGGACCATTTTCCTGGCGTAAACAGGACCAATTCCCCGGATCATTCCGGAGCCAAGGTATTTCTCGATTCCGTCGATCGAAGTTGGGGCGGATGCGCGCAGGAAATGCGCTTTGAACTGTTGCCCGTGAGTATGGTCGGTGATCCATTCACCCGTCGCGGTGATCCACTCGCCAGCCGATATGATGGCTGCATGGCCGATGACCGTAACCAGGTCCCGATGTCCACGCGCCTTGGCGCGCAGAACGCAAAAGCCATTGTCGCTGTTGTGAAAGGTTACCCGCTCGACGAGACCGGCCAGAACTTCTTGTGTTGCGGGTTCTGGCTGATGCCTCGCAATAGCGCTCACGATGTGCCGAGCTTCGTTGCAGTCAACAATTCCTTTATGGTCGCGAACTGCGCCGCCCGCTTGGCGAGCGTTTCCGGGCTTTCCTGCCCAGGATAGTCGTCATCCTCGATAGTTAAGCCTTTCTGATGAAGCTCCCGTTCAACCCGCGCGGTATGATTGCTCATCTCAAGGGGCGTGAACATCAACCTTACCTGAGAAACAAAACGCGGGAGCTCTCGGGAAAACTCCCGGTGTTCTGTAGCTGCTTCAACGAAGTTCAGAAGTTTTTCGGCAATGAGATAATCGAAGGCAGCCCTTACCCCATGGCGCAGCTTGATGCCTTGCGCAGCCTCATACTGCTCAACCCATATCTCGTGGAACTTTCGAGCGGTCATAAGTGAGCCTATGTTGATTCAAGATCCTGCTATGAGCTTCAAACCTATTTCACTTTCCTTCGAGCGGCCAGACCTGAGGCTATCGGGAAAAGATTCTTGATCTGTTTCGTTGGCTCCCTCACTCAAAAGGATTTCTAACCGAAGCGGGGCGTCTCCGGCGCCAACTTCTTGTCGTCGGCTGCGTTTTTCAAATAATGACCTGCAACAATTCCTCGCTCCTTTCTGTGGCCGTGGAAGCCACCAGTTTCTTCAGCGAGCATTCCTGTTCGGCAACCGTAATCGATCAAAAGAATTCGTCACGTGAAGGACGAATCCTGAAGGCGCTATAGCCACCCATGCGCACCGAATGCCGCAAGATCAACGCCTCTCGGGGCATACCAACCACCTGCGGCATATCGGGCGCCCAGTTTCTGCGCGACCTCTTTGTTGCCAAATGGAATACGCAGCGGAGTGTTTTCCGCAGCTGATCTCTGCAAGGCAGTTGATTCAAGTCCAGAGACCGGAGCCGGTACGGCCTTTGGATTTCGCGCCCGCCTTGCAGGCGTGTCAGGGCCTTTCTCCGTCAACTTCGCTGACTTGCTTCCGCGTTTGGCGCGTGACTTCACCGGCAGGGCTCTTTGGCTCTGTTCTTCCCCGGCGTTTATATCTGTTGATGAAGATCGCTTTCGAATTGTCGACGCTTCAGATTTATTCGGCGCGTGTTGCTGCAGAAACGCCCGGCATATCGAACTGGACGTGGCGTAGCCCGCTGGCAGGTTGACGCGCTTCTGGCGCGAAATGCTGACCGCAAAACGCTTCATCGCAGGCGTGGGGGGACGATTTCCGCCGGATCCGCTAAAGCCGGGACCACCCAATGGCGTTCCACCAGCCGCCGCACCGTTCTTCAGCTTTCCGATGATGCGCTGGGCAACCTCGCACACGGCGTCAATGGCTCCAACCATCTCTTGCTTGCCGATCACGACATCGTCGAGCAGACATTCAAGTTGAGCCGTCACACCCGGATCAACCAATGCGGGATCAGCCTGCTTGAGGACACCAAACAGCTTAAGGCCGGCGTCGGTGGGGACGATGCTCTTGCCCTGCGCGACCAGAAAATCCTGGCGCTTGAGGCCCCCGATGATTTCCGCACGTGTCGCAGGCGTGCCGATCCCCTTGGCCTCTTTCAATCGGTCCCGCAGGATCTCATCCTCAACAAAGCGCCAGGCATTTTGCATCGCTTCGATCAACGTGCCCTCATTGTAACGCGGCGGTGGGCGCGTTTCTTTTTCCTCAACCTTTGGGTTTCGGAGCTGAACGGTCTCGCCGTGCTTCATCAGCGGGAGCATCTGGGCGTCATCGCCCTTTTCATCAGCCGGCGTCCATTCAGGGAATGCCGCTCGCCAGCCAAAATC
Organism: Beijerinckiaceae bacterium; assembly: GCA_947478455.1. Taxonomy (GTDB): domain Bacteria; phylum Pseudomonadota; class Alphaproteobacteria; order Rhizobiales; family Beijerinckiaceae; genus Terripilifer. The sequence continues at coordinate 4,285 of CANJWR010000241.1, forward strand.
GATGGGTTGACGACCTGTTGCCTTGAACGGGACGCCCCCGACGTCGAGAGCTGCGGTCGTCTGCCGATAGCGGAAGTCCGGCATGACGGAAGCCAGATAGGCTCGAGCGATGACGTCGAATAGCTTCTTCTCGTCCATCGAAAGCCGTGGCCAGACCTCACGCAGGTTGTCGACGGTGTTGACGTTCGGAATGACGGCGTGATGGCTGGCGCCCTCAAGTCCCTTGTCATGGAATGACCCGTGCGCGCCCTTGCGGATCAAGGGCGGCGTCGGGACCGGGATAGCTTTGAACGATTGTCCCACCTGAAGGCCGGCCACGATTTTTGGCGCATCCGGGATCAGGCTCTCTGGCAAATAGCGCACCTCGGCGCGGGGATAGGTGATGATCTTCTTGCCTTGGCCGTCATAGAGCTCCTGCGCGATCTCGAGGGTCTTTGCCGCCGACCAGCCGAACCTCGATGAGCAGAGCTTTTGTAGCGAGGGGAGATCATGCAGTTTGGGCGGACCTTGCTTCTTGTCCTCGACGCGCACGCCCAGCGGCCCCTGAAAACCTTCAGCCGCCCGGACGATGATCTCCGCGTCCTCGCGCTTGAGGATCCCGTCCGGTGGGGCGTGCCGCATCTGGAATTCACCTGCGGCGACTTTGGCAGTGGCGACGATCTCAAAATACGTAACCGGCGCAAAATCGCGGATTTCCAATTCGCGCCGGCATACGATCGCCAGCGTTGGGGTCTTCACCCGTCCAACCCCGATCACGCCGCGCGCTCCCTGCCCGAGGATGACCGTCGCGGTGCGGGTGA
>CANJWR010000242.1 GCA_947478455.1 Beijerinckiaceae bacterium
AGCGGCTGACAACGTCGTCCAAGCTGATCCCTTGGCGAGATGCAGCGGCCCGCCTCGCCAGCTCCAGGAATTTCTCGGTCTTGTTGAAACTCATCGCAACTGCCCCCAGCAAGAGTTACGTTACTCTAGCGGGGTGTCATTTTTTGTCACCCGCACCAGTCGCGGGCTTGCGATTCAGTAATGAAAATCTCTTAAATCAGATGGACAGGCGTTCACGTCAGCTGTGCGGTCAAGAAATACGAATATGGGGAATGGATAAATGGATACAAAGAACCTCAACGACCTCACTCAATCCATTCGTTCCCTTGGCGTATCCGAGGACTTCATTCGTGGAGCGTTGTTCACTCTAGGCGCAACCTTGATGCGAAGCGGAACAGATAATGCTCAAGAAGAAATCGCTCGTATCTTACAATAGATACAGAAAAATTAGACTCGAAGATCCGCCTCATCTTTGCCATGAATATAAGGGTTTAACTATGAATGCTTCTGCGGACCCTATGAAAGGGATAATGAATTTACTTACAGAAATCAAACGATGTCAGGATGCAGATGCAACCATATCAGCAGTTACAATGACTTATGTTTGTATTGATACGATGGCGTTTCTCTCAATGCCAATTGAGAAGACTAAACAAGGAAAAGAGGAATTCATAGAATGGGTCGATACCTATCTATCGACCGACCGGTCGCAGTCATATCAATATCGCGGAATTGATGTGTACGCTGCCCGATGCAGTCTATTACATGCATTTAGCGCCGAGTCAGAAGCACACAAGAAAGATACATCTGTGCGTCTGTTCGGTTACTCGGATAATGGGCAGCACGCATTTAATCGTGCAGTCTCACATAGGCTAGTCATAATTAGCGTTGCGCAGCTCATTCATGATCTGACGCAAGCCATAGAGAAGTTCATAGCGGCAATGTTGACTGACCTAGATTTGCGAAGGCGTGTTGATTCCCGGCTGCCAGCCCTCTACAATGATTTTCCGTTCGCATCATAGTCTCTCTGAAATGCTAGGTGCTAGCCAACTATTTTACATTCTGCTTGTATTTCCCATCCGGCGGGCCACATCGAAAACCTTGGTACCTAGCCACGAATTGACCTTCCCGCAGGACCCCGCAGGGTTTATGGGCCACCCGCCCAGCAAGTTCTGTTAGAGTTGCTTTCCCTCCGCCAATGAACCTTTTCCAACTCTCCAGAACCATGATCTAGGCGCTGAAATCCCCAGGGTTTCAGCAGGTTTGCTGATTCCGACCCAACCTCTGAGACCGCCGCGCGCCCGAAATCCAGTCTCAAATGCGCTTCCGTCTCATTCGGACCCAACCTGAGTCCCGTCGAGGGAGATACAGATTTAATAGCTTTTTCAATGGCTTAAAACCGCTGCGTAGGCGGTCTATTTGTAATGGATCACTTGGTCTCAAGATAGATAAAACATCAGGTAGGCGTGGTCGGGCGTATTTGTGCGGTACGCTGAACTTCGCTACGCCTCCTGCAAAAATTAGGCATCCAATGACCTCATTAAGGGCCTCAGGATTGAGGCCGAGGCCAGTCTTGCTCGCAAAGATCTTGGGATTTGCGAAAGGGAAGATCTGACCATTGGAGTGAACCACCTCCCTAGACAGGACCAACTTGGAGGAAGCTTCAGTGTGCATTAAAAGCCGGGCGTCGGGGTATTGGACCAGGAAGCAGTCATGACTTTGAAATCCGTCGTCGACCTTCTGAACAAGCAAAAAATCATCGAGGGCATGGTGCGCACCCAGCCCATGCAACGCCACGAATTGGTGGAAAAGGTGGTGCATAAAAAACACTTGGCGGAATTGCAGACGGTTCTTGCCGGCCTTTCTGTTAGCGAGATTGGTAAAATTCTGGCGGAACTCCCTTTGGACGATGCTCGTCTGCTATGGCAGCAAATTGAAGCCGAAAGATTGAACGACATCCTGTGGGAGGTTTCGTCTTCCCTCGGAGCTGATCTGGCTGGAGATACGGAACCCCATTTTCATGCGGGCGAGGTCACGGCATACGAACTGGTCGACGCGCAGTCGCGATCAGCATCAAGGTCGTCGTGACAGCGATGGCGACCGCGCTCATGGCCATGCCGAGCCCGAGCGACCCCTGTTCAAATTGCTTCCAGACATAAGTTGCCATCGTATGCGCGCCGACCGGCGCGAGCAGGATGGAGGCGACGAGTTCGCGCGACGACACGGCGAAGACGATCATCATGGCGGCGGCGACGCTCGGCCAGATCAGCGGCAGGATGATTCGCCGGAACACGGTGGTCGGGCTGGCACCCGCCATCATGGCGGCCGCCTCAAGGTCGGGCGAGATCTGCGTCAGGGCGGCGCTGGCGTAGCGCGCCGCATAGGGCAGGAGGATGCAGCTGTAGGCCAGGATCAGCATGGCGGAGGTGCCGTAGAGCGTCGCAGGCAGCCAGGGCTGGTTCCAGGCGAGGATCAACCCCAGTGCGATCACAACGCCGGGCGCGGCATTCGGCAGCGCGGTTAAGGCACCGAGTGCGTCGAAGCCTTGCGCGCCGCGCCTGCGTCCGAGCACGGCTGCGGCGACGCCCAGGCTCGCGGTGACAAGCGCGGCGCACATGGCGAGGCCGAAGCTGAGGCCCATGGCCTGCACCGCGCCACCAGTATTGGAGAACAGGAGCTCGAAATTGCGCAGACTGAAATTCGATGTTGTGAGCCCGCGTGAAAAGGTGCGCGTGAAAGCCGTCGCCAGAATGCCAAACAGCGGAACGCCGACGGTGATGAGCGCGGCCATCGCCAGCGCGGTCACGCCGAAGACGACCGTCGAGCGCCGGGCGCTAGCACCTTGCGACTTCATCTTGCCGCTGATGGTCACGTAAGACCGGCCTGCGATCAGCCGCGATTGCCCTGTGAAGGCCGCGAGAGCCAGGAGGACAAGAAGCAGGGAGAGCGCTGAGGCACCGGGCAGGTCGATCGGCCAGCTCGCGACCCGCTGGTCGATGGCCGTGGTGAGGACCTCAAAATGGCTTTGTGACGCCAGAATCGCAGGCGTGCCGAATTCCTCGATCGTCGCGGCAAAGACAAGCAGAAGCGCTCCGACGATCGCCGGCAGCGCGAGAGGTGCGGTGACGCGGCGGAAAACCTGAAGGCGCGTGGCACCCGACATCAGCGCGGCTTCGGTCAGTTCGCCCCCGGTGCTTGCAATCGAGCGCGACACCGCGAAATAGACCGCAGGGAAGAGATGGCATGCCATGATGCAGACAAGGCCCGGGAGCGAGAACAGGAATGGACCGAGATGGAAGCCTAGGATCTGTTGCAAATATCCACGCGGCTGCAGCACCACGATCCAGCCGAGGGTCGAAATATAAGGCGGGATCATGAACGGCGTCAGGAGAACGATGTCCCACACCCTGGCATAGGGGATGGGGATCGTCGCGCGGATCACGCCGAGCGCGCCGCCGAAAACCGCAGAGGCTAGAGCGACGCAGGTGCCCAGGAGAAGCGTGTTGAGCAAAAGCCCGGCGACGCTTCTGTCGAGCAGCGAAGGCAGGAGGGCGCTGAACGGTTCGGCGAGGGAGCCGCTGCCCAAATGCGGGAAAAGCGCTTGCAGAAGAATGAAGAGAAGCGGAACTCCGACCAGCACGAGCAATGCGCCGACAGTAGCGGCGCGCAGCAGGCTCCCGACATCGATGGAGCGAAGCGGCGCGGCGGTGACCTGATGCCGGGCCGCTTCGTTGGTCATTTCCGCCCCATGGCCGCGGCGAATTCGCCGAGGATTTCCTTCCGCTGTGCGTAGACCTGTTGCGTGTCGATCGTCAGCAGGGTGAGATCCTTTACGAGAGGCCGGTTGGCCTTGATGTCGCTGCGCGCGGGCATGAGATAGACCTTCGCCACCTCGGCCTGTCCCTCCGGCGACAGCACATAGTCGATGAATTTCTTCGACTCGTCGATATGGCGCGACCATTTCAGGATCATGATGGGGCGGGGCGCCGCGACGGTGCCGGAGGCCGGGAAGATGACGTCGATGGTTTCGCCGTCGGCTTGCTGCGCGAGCGAGATATAATCGACCGCGCCGAAGACGGCTGCTTTCGCGCCCTGCAGGACGGGGTTGAGCGCCTGCGCGTTGGCACCGGCGACGATGGCTCCATTGGCGCTGAGCGCCTGGAACAATGTCCAGTTGCCGTGCTTGGCGCGCAGGGCGGCGATCAGTTCGAAGGACGCGCCCGACTGGGCCGGATCGGGAGTTGTCACGAGGCCGCGATATTCGGGCTTCGCGAGGTCAGCCCATTCAGACGGACGCGGCGTGCCGCTCCTTGAATTCCAAACGATGCCGAGCGCGGAGACACCCTGGGCCACGGCTGTTTCGGTCTTCAGGCTCACCGGCACCTGCGCCGCGTTGGGACTTGTATAGGCAACGAGCCGGTCGCGCTTGGCGAAGTCGGTCGCCGTGTCCCACGACGCCGAAATGAGCACGTCGACCACAGGATTGGCGGCCTCGGTCTCGACCCTCGCCATCACCTGCCCGGTCGTGCCCTGAAAGACACCTACCTCGATGCCGGATTGGGCCTTGAAACCTTTGGCGAGTGCCTCGATGAGATTGGCGGGTCCTGCCGAATAAACCGTGATCCGCGATTGGGCCAGGGCGGAGCCATTCGACAGCGCGAGCGCTGAAAGGCCAAGGAGAGAGACGATCAAGCTGAAGGCGCGCATTCTTGTCCACCCGGAGTGCTGTCGTGTGTAAGTAGCCAAGCTTCCTGCTCTGCCAAAATGACAGTTTGTTGACAGTTTCTTGTCCGGCATGTCAGCCCAGCAGGGCCGAGAGGGCCGTATCCGGTCGACTGGTCGCGAGAATGTCCGAGGGACCGCCGGCACCGGCAGCAAACATGGCCGCCGTGAGACAGCCTGTCGAAGCGGCTCCCGTGTCCAGGTTTGTGCGATAGAGCCGCAACTCGGGGCGGCCGTTCAGTTGCGGCGTGTGACCGTGCACGATGTGTTTGCCGAAGTCGACATCGCGGTCAAGAAAGCCGCCGCGCATCGTCAGCCGAATTTCGTCGCTTTGCTGGTTGAAAGGAAGGTCCGGGTCGAGCCCGGCATGGA
>CANJWR010000243.1 GCA_947478455.1 Beijerinckiaceae bacterium
AACCCCGCAACGCCCGATCCAGTCCCGCAAGGATCGCCTCAAGATTCCACGCGTTCTTCCCAACCAGATGAGGTCGAAACAAATCAAGCTCAGCCTGCAACGTCGTCAGCGAACTGCCCATGTGGGCGGTCGCAGATGCATAGCCGTAACCCACATGGCCGGACTCAGTTTCGAGACGCACCACCACGCCATTTGTGGTCGGACTCGCGCCGAGCGCAAAACGCCACGTCGGATCATCCTTACGCAGGATACACGGGGTGGCTTCACAGCTTATGATGATCAAGGAATTTCCTCCGGAATTATTGATTGATAAAGGCTCTAGCCGAGGCCGCCTTCTTCCGGTTTCAACGCAACGATCTTGCGACCGAGATATGTCGCTTCATCGCCATAAAGAAGGCCCTTCACGTCGGCGGCGCTGAACAGCTTCACAAGCTGATCGACCGTGCCGGTGAGCGGCAAGACGAGACCGCCCGCCTGCGCCAGATCGAGGGCGACATCCATATCCTTTTCCTGCCAGGTGAACTTCGTGTGGTCCCAGCGATCAAGTGTGTTGTTGTAGGCTGGAGCCTGCAGGAGGACTTCGCGCATGCGCTGCGCGTCGATACCGTAGCGCTTTGCAATCAGCAGAGCCTCGTAATTGCTGACCGAATGGACCCAGTGCAGCAGGTTATTGCAGGTCTTGGCGATTTCGCCGGACCCCAGCGGCCCCACGTGCAGGACGTCACGGCTATAGCAAATCAAAGCCGGGCGGGCCTTTTCGACATCCTCAGCCTTTCCGCCGCAGAGTGAGAGTAGCTTGCCGTCGCGGGCGCCGTCCATGCCATATACAACAGGGCAATCGACATAGCCGACCTTCTTTTCGGCTGCGATCGCGCCGAGCGCCTTCATCGAGTCTGGATGGTGTGTTCCGGCGATGGCGATTACGGAACCGGCGCGGGCGCCTTTCAGAATTTCGCCAGTAACCTGCCGAACCTGATCGTCGGTGCGAACCATGACGATGAAGACATCGCACACAGATGCGAGATCGGAAATCTTTTCGGCTGCTTTCGCGCCCCTGGCGACCGCGTCGGCGATGCGACCGGAAACAACATCGTTGGCGTAAACCTCTATGCCTTTGCTGGCGATATGGCCTGCCATCAGCACGCCCATTTCGCCCACGCCGATCATGCCAACGATCATGCTCAAAGTCCCTCCCTGCAAAGCAGCAACGCGTTCTTGCCAAGATCAAGATGATGCTATCGCATCGCCCCTGACATGATCTGTAACGTCCTGCACCCTGCTTCTTGTTTCATCCCTAGCGCAACAAGGCACAATTCCAGACCTTGCATCCAAGGCTTTTCTAGCCGAACTGCTGCGTCTAGACAAACGACATTTTCTCACCTCATTGGTTCCAGTCTGGAAACATTGTCGCCGAGCAAGTATGGTGAACGTCGGCGCGCGGGGCTGTCGTTAACTGCGCCAGGGTGGAGTCAATTCGCATGGCCCTGAACAATCTTGAAGATGTCCGCGTTTTCGCCCTGACGGTGAAGCTTGGCAGCTTATCGGCTGCGGCGAAAAGCGTGCACCTGTCGCGGTCCGCCGTGAGCAAGCGGATCGTCAAGCTGGAAGAACGCGTTGGCGCCCAGCTCATCCAGCGCTCTACACGCTCACTGCGGCTTACGGAGGCCGGCAGCCGATTTTTCGAACATGCGGCTCAGGCGCTCTCGGCGCTCGACGAAGCGCAATTGGCCGTCACGTCGCTAGCAAGCGCGCCGCGCGGGCTGCTCAAGGTCAACACGCCGGAGACATTTGGTCGCGTCTGCATTTCGCCGCACATTGGCGAGTTCCTAGCGACCTACCCGGACATGAGTCTTGAAGTCTCGATGAGTTCGCGAGATCTGAATTATTATATCGATGATTGTGATGTGGTGATCCGTCGCCTCAGGCTCGTCGACAGCTTCCTGCAGCGCGAACTGCTCCGTACGGATCCGTTCGTGTTATGCGCTTCGCCTGACTATCTAGCGCGACGCGGCCAGCCGCGCGCGACCGAAGATCTTGTCGAACACAATTGTCTCGTGCACCGAAATCCGAAGATGCGCGACGTTTGGGAGTTCGGGGCCTCCGGGGCTGTCACCCGCATCAAGGTGAACGGCAATCTCGTGGCGAATAATTACGAAATGCTGGTCGAAGCGGCTCTGCAAGGTGCAGGAATTGCCTACAGTCCACTCTATATGGTCGAACGGCATTTTGAGTCAGGCGCGCTGGAATGGCTGCTGCCGCAAGAGAGCCTGCAAGGCCGCGAGCTCTGGGCCTATTATCCGCGCAGCCTCTACACCGCGCCGAAACTGCGCGCCTTTCTGGACTTCTTCGGCGGACCACAGAAAAATCGGCGCTACTCGCGCGAAACGACTCAGCGAAACGCACGACGGTAGAAATCGCCCACGAGTTCGAAAGCTCGCCGAGCTTCCGCCAGATGCGCGGTCTGTTGCATGAAGGCGTGCTGAACTCCTTCATGTACATGCAGATCAAAATTTCCACCCGCCTCTTCTAGGCGCGCAGCAAATTCAAGCGTATCGCATAGAAGCGGATCAAGACCGGCCGCATTCAGAAAGATGGGCGGTAATTTGGCAAGTGTCGCTTCACTGGCCTTTACGGGGCACACGTAGGGCTCATCGCGCGGACTTTCGGGACCTTCGCTTTCGGGCACATAGAGATCCCAGAACTTCGCCATGCCGGCCCGATTCAGACCGTAGCCTTTGGCAAAACGCAGATAGGACGGGCTGTTCACGTCATCGGACAGAACACCGTAAAAAAGCAGGGCTCCGTGCGGGGACGGTCGCCCCGCGTCCATCTCGCGCAATACGGTCCCAATCGCCAGATTTGCTCCGGCGCTATCGCCCGCGACTGTCAGCGGCCCACGAAAACCTGCATCTTCGGCACTGCGGGCCATCGCCCATCTCCAGGCCGCGACTGCATCGTCGTGCGCTGCCGGATAGGGATTTTCGGGCGCAAGCCGATAGTCGACATAGAGTACGCGACTACGAGTCTGGTTTGCCAGAATTCGCGCCAATCGGGCGTGAGAGGCAAGATCGCCAAAGGCCCATCCGCCGCCGTGAAAATAGACGATACATCCCGGCAAGGCGTCTTTCGGCACAATCAGATCGCATTCGATTGCCGGGGCTCTGCCGATGCCCGGAATCGAGTGCCGGGTGACGCTTTCGACATCCGGCAATTCGGCATTCGTCCGCAAGGCCTGCTTCGCCCGAAGCGCGCGCGCCTCCGGCATCGACAGCGTCGAGAGATCGGGCTGGCCCTTGTCCTGCTCGGTGAGCCAGTCGAAAAGCCTTTCCATCTCGTCCGAGCGTTTTGCCTCTGACGAAAGCAAAAAATGGAGATCTATGCTGCCGACTTTTGAACGTTGCATGGGGCCCCGCAATAGTTCCCGTTTTACAATGCTATCTTGTGCTGTGCGACCGGTATCATGGAGCGCACCTTCCTGATCCGCTGCGGATCGATCCGCGACGCCACGTAGCCCGGACCATCGGACGCCTTGGCGACGACCAGTCCCCACGGATCCACAACGAGTGAATGCCCATAGGTGGCCCGCACCTCATTGCCCTGCGTAAATGTTCCGGTCTGGGCGGAGGCGCAGAAATAGGTCTCGGTTTCAATCGCACGGGCGCGACCGAGCACCTCCCAATGATCCTTGCCGGTCTGCAAGGTGAAGGCCGCCGGCAATGCGATCATGTCGGCACCCTTGTCCATCAAGGCCTGAAAGAGAAGGGGAAAGCGAATGTCGTAGCAAATCGCGCAGCCGACCGTGACACCCTCGCAATCGTAGGTCACGACGGCGTCGCCCGGCTTCATCGAGGCGCTTTCGTTATATTGCTGGCCATCCGGCCCAGTGATGTCGAACATGTGCATCTTACGATAGCGAGCCACTTCGTCGCCCTTGCGATTGAACACAACGGTCGTGTTGCCGATGCGCGGATCGCCTTCGATCCTTTCAAGAATCGAGCCTGCGTGAATGAAGACGCCATGCTTCCGGGCGAGCGATTGCATGGCGGAATATGCGGGACCGCCCGGGAAATCTTCAGCCGCAGCAAATTTCTCGGCGCGCGATCCGCCCATGAAATCAAATACCTCTGGAAGGCAGATCCAGTCGGGCCTTTCCTCGACGATCGCCTTTTCGATGAGGGCGGACGCGGCGGCGATATTGGCCGCCTTGTCGCTGCCGGAATTCATCTGAATGAGCGCAACTTTCATGCTTTGATCCATTCGGCTTCGTGCAACTTCAACGAAATCGTCTCAAATACGTTCGAGTCCCAGCGCTATGCCCTGGCCAACGCCGATGCACATGGTTGCAAGCGCGCGCCGCGCGCCGCGCTCCTGCATTTCGATAGCCACCGACAGAGCGAGACGCACGCCAGACATGCCAAGCGGATGACCAATGGCGATCGCGCCGCCGTTCGGGTTGACGTGTTCCGCATCATCCGCAAGGCCCAGCTCGCGGGTACAGGCAAGCGCCTGCGCCGCAAAAGCCTCGTTGAGTTCCACGATGTCGAAATCGCCGATCTTCAGCCCGAGTCGCTCCATGAGCTTGCGTGTCGCCGGAACCGGCCCGATACCCATGATGCGCGGGGGGCAGCCCGCCGTCGCCAGACCGGAGATGCGCGCCATGGGCGTCAAACCATAACGGTCGGCAGCAGCGCGAGAGGCCAGCAGAATCGCGCCTGCCCCGTCGTTCAGTCCGGAGGCATTGCCGGCGGTGACCGAACCACCCTTGCGGAAAATGGGCGACAGGGCGCCCAGCTTTTCGACGGTTGTTTCACGTGGATGTTCGTCGCGCGAAACGCTTGTGACATTGCCCTTGCGATCCTTGATCTCATAGGCGGCGATTTCCTTCGCAAGGCGACCACTGGCTTGCGCCTGAGCGGCGCGCTTCTGGCTGCGGAACGCAAAAGCATCCTGATCCGAGCGGGCAATGTGCTTGTCCTCGGCGAGGTTTTCGGCGGTCTCGCCCATGGCGTCTACGCCATACATGGCCTTCATG
>CANJWR010000244.1 GCA_947478455.1 Beijerinckiaceae bacterium
GATCAGTTCGGCAGACGTCAAACGTTCCAGCGAATCAGGGTCGGGTGGAGCCATCCAAAGCTTGAATCATGTTTTCTCCACCGTGACTCCCCCGCCGCCCGGAAATTTGCCCCGGTTACCCCAAAAGGCCAAGCGACAGAGCAACAAAAACCTTCATGCCAGCGCCAAACCGGCCCTTCCGGTTCTTTTGACCTTGTGCAACGGGGTTGCTCATTCAACGTCCTCAGCGAAAGAAACGGCTCCGCGCGCCACCTCAGGCCGCGTGGCGTGCCCGTTCCCGCTGAAACGCAAACAGCCGGAAGCCCGTAAACGTCAGGCTCATCGAAACCAACGAGCCGCACGTCACCGCCGCCACGATGGCCATGTTCTGGGTGACGAACGTCAGCCCCATGCGGGCGATACCCATCAGCACGAGGCTGTAGACCGTGTAGTTGAGTGTCGTGCCGACGACGCTGACCGACAGGTAGCGGACGAATTCGCGCGCCCGCTGCACATCCTGCGAGCGGAACGTATGACGGCGGTTGAGCAGCCATGTTGTGGTGGCTGCGCACAGCACTGCCGGAATGCGCGCCGCATAGGGCGAAAGGCCACCGGCGCTGGAGAGCAACATGGTGAGGCCGGCGTCGACCACGAAGCCGATGACGCCCACCACTAGAAAGGCGCGCATCTGGGCGACCAGCGCCGCGTGTTTTTCGGCGAATTTCACGCACCAGCCCACCAGCCCCATATCGAGGCAGGCGCGCCAGAGGATCAACGCCGCAAAAGCCAGCATGGAGAGCAGGCCGACCGGAACCAGCGTCACGCCGGCAATGTTGCGCGCCAGAATCGGGACGATCCACGTGATCGCCAGAATGGATTTCTCCCACGGAAGGAACCCGCGCTGCATCCCGTAAGAGGCGACCATCGCGATGGCCGGGCCGAGCAGCATCATGTCGTAATCGAGCGCATAGGGCGTCGCCAGAAGCGCCGCGACCATCAGGGCCGCGCCGCGCAGCCGCCAGTCGGCCCTGCCGCCCCAGATGACCAAGAGCGCAGCCGCGCAGGACGCTGCGGAAACAGTCTGGACCGCATAGGCGAGTTCGACCGAGCCGCCCCACATGCGCACAGCGGCGAAAACGGTCTGGATTTTCTCCCAGCCGGTCGCCCCGCCCTCGATGTTCACCCGGCGGGAGAAATCGAGACAATCGAAAAACGCCTGCCACGTCGACCAGCCGAATGCCTCGAAAGTGGCCAGCGACATGGCGACCACCGTGAGCGCCGCAGCGACGATGGTCCGCCAGTAGAAGCCGGCGATCAGCGCTATGGGGATCAGCAAGCCGAATTGCGGCTTGTAGGCCAGAAGCCCGATCAGCACCCCGGCGACCCATGGACGCCGGTCGAGAAGCACCAACCCGCCGCCGAGCAGCGCCGCACTCAAAAAGCCGTTCTGTCCGTGGCCGATGTTGATGAACACAGCCGGAAAGGCCGCAGCAAGAAGCAGGGCGTCCCGCCCCGGCAGGATCCGGCGCACCAGCCCGAGATAGAGAGCCAGCGTCGCCCCTTGCCAGGCAATCAGCGCCAGCGCGTAGGGAAGCAGCGCCAGCGCCGCCGCCAGAGCCAGAAAGAACGGCGGATAGCTCCATGGGAAGAAGGCGTCGGGATCGCCAAACAGGCTGCGTTGCTTCGCCGCATGGGATTGGGGATCGAAGGGCGATTCCGGATGGCCCTCGAGAACCGAGACGCCCGCTGTCCAGACGCCCGAGAAGTCGGTCCCTAGGGGGCGGTCGAACCGGTCAAGTCGCCCGTCGGACGTGGCGAACAGGAAACCTGTCGAGAGCGCGTAAAAAACGAGCAGAATCGCGCTCACGAGGCGCATGCGCTCGCGCGTCAGCCAAAGGCCGTTCCGAAGAGACTCGATCATACGCTTACGCAACTCACAAAAACTGCTCACAACCATGGCCGCAAGGCTTTAAGATTTGGTGCAGCGGCCGCCGGAGCGCACATTCGACCTAGGCCGAAAAGCCAATTTCGCCCGCGGGGAACTTGCCCCATGGAGGCGCAGGGAAATGCTGGAGGAAGCCATGTCGAGCCGCTACGCAGAGGTCTACAAGTCCTGGCAGACAAATCCGGAAGGTTTCTGGGCCGAGGCCGCGCGCGAGATCGACTGGATCCGCAAGCCGACGAAGATTTTCGACGCCGACGCCGGCGTCTATGGCCGCTGGTTCCCGGACGCCACCTGCAACACCTGCTGGAACGCCGTCGACCGCCATGTGGCGGGCGGGCGCGCCGACCAGACCGCGGTGATCTACGATAGTCCCGTCACTCAGCAGAAGCGCAAAATCTCCTATCGGGAGTTGCGCGACGAAGTTGCGGCGCTCGCCGCCGTGCTGGGCGATCTGGGCGTGGGAAAAGGCGACCGCGTCATCGTCTATATGCCGATGATCCCCGAAGCTCTGATCGGTATGCTGGCCTGCGCGCGCATCGGGGCCATTCATTCGGTGGTGTTCGGCGGTTTCGCCGCGAAGGAACTTGCGACGCGCATCGACGACGCCAAACCGAAACTGGTGCTCACCGCCTCCTGCGGCATCGAGCCGGGCCGCGTGGTGCATTACAAGCCGCTGCTCGATCTGGCGATTGAGCTCTCGACCGAGAAGCCCTCGAACGTCCTGCTGCTGCAGCGTCCGCAGTCGCAGGCGAGCATGATCGCCGGGCGCGATCACGACTGGGCCGCCACGATGGCTGCTGCGAAAGCCGCCGGCAAGACAGCCGATTGCGTCGAGCTGGCAGCCACCGATCCGCTTTATGTGCTCTACACATCCGGCACGACGGGCATTCCGAAGGGCGTCGTGCGCGACAACGGCGGCCATATGGTGGCGCTGAAATGGTCGATGAAAAATCTCTACGGCATCGAACCGGGAGAGACCTACTGGGCGGCGTCCGATGTCGGCTGGGTGGTGGGGCATTCCTACATCGTCTATGCGCCGTTGCTGCACGGTGCGACAACAGTGATCTACGAGGGCAAGCCCATCGGGACGCCGGATGCGGGCGCGTTCTGGCGCATGATCGAGGAATACAAGATCTCGGCCCTTTTCACCGCGCCGACGGCCTTCCGGGCGATCAAGAAGGAAGACCCGAACGCCGAGCATCTGAAGAAGTACAACACCAGTTCGCTGCGCACGTTGTTTCTGGCGGGCGAGCGGGCCGATCCCGACACGGTGGCGTGGGCCGAGCGCATTCTGGGCGTGCCGATTGTCGATCACTGGTGGCAGACCGAAACCGGCTGGTGCATCGTGGGCAATCCGGTCGGGCTGGGCGCATTGCCCATCAAGCATGGATCGCCGACCGTGCCGATGCCGGGCTACGATGTACGGATCGTCGATGAGGCCGCAAAGCCTGTCGAGGACGGCAAGATGGGTTCCATCGTGGTGAAACTGCCGCTGCCGCCGGGCTGCCTGCCGACGCTGTGGCAGAACGACGACCGCATGGCCGACAGCTACCTGTCGGAGTTCCCGAGCTATTACAAAACCGCCGATGCGGGCTTCAAGGATAAGGACGGCTATCTCTACATCATGGGCCGCACCGACGACATCATCAACGTCGCCGGCCATCGCCTGTCGACGGGCGGCATGGAAGAAGTGCTATCGTCGCATCCCGATGTGGCCGAATGCGCCGTCATCGGCATCAAGGACGATCTCAAGGGCGAACAGCCCTGCGGGTTCATCGTGCTGAAGGCGGGCGTCACCAAGCCGCACGACCAGATCGAGAAGGAAATCGTGGCGCTTGTGCGCGACAAGATCGGCCCGGTAGCGGCGTTCAAACTGGCGATCACGATTGATCGGTTGCCGAAGACGCGTTCAGGAAAAATCCTGCGCGGCACGATGAAGAAGATCGCCGACCACGACGAATGGGCCATGCCGGCGACGATTGATGACCCGGCGATTCTGGATGAGATCGCGGGAGCGCTGGGGCGGAAGGGGGTCTAACACCGTCATTGCGAGCGGGCCGAAGGCCGCGCGAAGCAATCCATCGGCGTGTGCTGGATCGCTTCGTTGCTGCGCTTCCTCGCGATGACGATCTCTAGCCTTCATGCTGAGGAGGCGCGAAGCGCCGTCTCGAAGCACGAGGGCGGGCCACGCCAATAAGTGCTCAGTGGACGCCGCATCCTTCGAGACGTGCCGCTCGGTAGCTATCCTCAGATGAAGAGTTACGCCACTCGATTCGCTCACGTCTTCCGTGCGGCGCACCACATAGGTACCAAAGCGATTGAGACTAACTGCATCATGATGGATTGGCAGATGCGTCACTGCTTGGTTGTATAGCGCCTCCTGCCAATCCAACCGCTTACCGTTCGGATGCGATGCGGTAAACGTCCTCGGCGAAAAATTTTGCATTACTTGCAAGTTCTCCAAGAATATCCGCCAATTCTCTGAACTGCAGCACCTTCACAATCGGAGTCTCCCCTTTCTTTGGCTCAAAGATACTTTTCAGCCCTTCCGTCACCATCCAAACAGGTAAGGTGCAGTCAGTCAGCTTACCCTCAACAACGGTACGATTGAAATGCTTGATCGCGTTGGAGAGAAACCGCAATCGCTCCTCTGGTGTATTCTCGCCAAATTTGAAATGATCCTTTGGCGTGTCGCGAACAAGGCAACACGCGATCGCGTGACTCAAGCCGACTGCGAGGTCGCAATGAATGATTGCCTGCTCGAGATGGGTGAGGCCGCGAAGGTATAGGGTGATGGCGTTGTTGCTGTGCTGCTGGGCATGATTAAACTCCAACAATGCCTTACTGCCGCCTCGATACTCGCTGGTAGCTTGAGTCAGATGGCGTAGCATCGCAAAAATAAGGCTCTTCGCTGAATCGTGTGGGTAGAGGTTTCAACCACAAGTTGAATATTTTGGTTTCCGCTGGCTCCGCGTATTTTCTGATGCATGCGTGACACGGATCTTTTTCAGGCGGCGCTCGGGCTTTCCGCGCCTTGGTTTATCAGCC
>CANJWR010000245.1 GCA_947478455.1 Beijerinckiaceae bacterium
CGGACTTCTGGAGGCCATCAACGGAAACGTCCAGGCCGCCAAACGCAAGGCAAAAGGCTATCGCAGCAAGCGCAACCTCAAGTTGATGGTCTACCTCATCGCCGGAGGGGTGCTGGACACGCTACCCACATGAAACAGCGACGAGCCGCTGGAATTGTTAAAACATTGAATTTCATTTATTTTTTTAATTAAAGACCTTACATCCGGAGGAGGTTGCTACCAACACGGTCGGACAACGGACAAAGCTGGGGAACAGTGGATGCGCCAATATTGTCTTGCGAAGACCTTGTTCTTGATGCTGGCGCTTGCCACAGTCGCGGTCGGAATCCTGATTCAAGGTTCCTCAGCGTGGGCTGAGGGAACGTCCCTTCCTTACAGTGATGGCGGGCGCATCCAGCCCGGAGCCATCATAAAGAAATACAATCAGTCAGGAGAGCGGTTCCGCATCGAAGGCACCTGCCGGTCTTCGTGCACAATGCTGCTGGCCATAAAGAACTCATGCGTCGATCCGAACGCGACGCTACGCTTCCATGCCGCGCTGTTCATGAATGAAGTCGCCAAGGGACAGATGACGCCTCCGGCGGACCGGCAGGCGGCTATGCTAAAATCCTACAATGCCAAACTCAGGAACTATCTGGTGTCAGGTGGTTACGTTCAGACGTTTGCTTATCACGACATTTCTGGCCGCGACATCATTAGCAAGTTCGGCTACCGCGCCTGCACATAGCTAATGGACAGCGTTCTGGATTTTTTCCATGCTTTAATCAGGTTCAGGATTGAGGAGTGAGTTGCCCGCGCTTCACAGCCCGCGCCTGAACTCCCCAAACCTCTTAGCAATCTCCCGCGCGATAAATCCCGTCGCGTCGAGCGGCTCGTAACTCCAGTCCTCGAAACGGCCTGTCCAGCGCCGCGCCAAGCCGTCGGCAATCAGGCGATCCACGAAGCCGGTGGTTTTCGACGGGCCGCCGGTCGGCTCGTAAACGTGCACCGGCGCGCCCGAGGCTGCGGCTTCGCCGACCATATTGACGCTGTCGGCCGTCACCAGAATTCTCTGCGCATGGGCGAGCATCTGCGCATAGGGGTTGGGGCCGGTCCCGTCCCACACAAAGGCCCGGTCGGGGCCTGCGCCGTCTGCGGCGAGACCGGCGCGTATTGCCTCCACGACATCCGGCGGCGTGCGGCGGGAGGGCGTCACCATCACGCTATGGCCGTCACGGACAATCTGTCGGGCAATGGCGGCCAGCGCCTCGCGGTCCTTTTCGTCGAACCGGTAGGTCCCGCTCGGGCCGCCCAGCACTATGGCGGTCCGGGGCGCGATCAGGCGGGAAATGCGCGGATCGGGTGCGAAACGGGCTTCGGCCAGCACATGGGGCCGCAGAGGATGCGGCGACGTGAGGGTGACGATGACGTTTTCGCCCCGTAGGCGATCATGCTCCGGAACCCAGATGATATCAGCGGCGCGGCAGCCTGTGCGGGGGTCTTGCAGAAAGACCGTAAAGGTCTTGCCGTCGGATGCCTTTTTCAGTCGTCGCAGATACGGAACGGTGACGCGGCCCGCCGCAATGGCGATGTCCGGAAAGGGTGGGGCGAGGAGCGAGCCCGGTCGCTCCGGCGCATCGCGCGGATCGACCGGTCCCCACGGAGCCAGAAGATCGAAAAGCTTGCGGGGGCGGACGGGACGATCCTGCGTGGCAAGGCCCAGCGCGGCCGCGACCCCCCGGCAATTGGCCTCGTGGCCGATCTTGCCGGAGCAGAAAATCCAGCCGGTGGTTCCGGCTGGAAGCAGGGAATCGGCCATGCGCCGCTCCCGTCAGGTCCGCCGGATCAATGGAAAGCGATCTTGAGGATTTCGTAGGACTTGCCGCCGCCGGGCGTATTCACCTCGACCGTATCGCCGACCTTCTTGGAGATCAGGGCGCGGGCGATCGGGGAGGTGATCGACACCTTGCCGAGCTTCACGTCCGCCTCGGATTCGCCGACGATCTGGTATTTTTTCTCTTCCTCGGTGTCTTCGTCCATCAACGTGACGGTCGCGCCAAACTTGACCGTATTGCCAGAGAGTTTGGACACATCGATGACTTCGGCGCGGGAGAGCTTGTCCTCAAGCTCGGCAATCCGGCCTTCGTTCAGCGACTGGTTTTCCTTGGCCGCATGATATTCGGCGTTTTCGGACAGATCGCCGTGGGAGCGTGCTTCCGCAATCGCCTGAATGATGCGCGGACGCTCTTCCTGCTGACGCCGCTTCAATTCGGCTTCGAGGGCCGCATAGCCGCCCGCGGTCATCGGTATCTTATCCATCATGGTCTCTTCTTGGAACGATCCACCACAAACATCGCGCTAAACCGGCGCGACGGACAAAAGCTCCGAACCGCCGGAGTCTTATCCGGCGCGTCGAAGCGCATTCACATTATTTCCACGACTCCCACTCTGGGTGGAAATTGTGGCGAAACTCAAACCGCCCGGTCTCTCCGGCTCGCGATCCCTCAGGCCTGGGCGAAGTAATCCTGCAGCGCCCGGACCTCGAGATCGCCGCCCCGATAGGCGCTGATCCCCTGCGCGGCCGCAATCGCCCCCGCCAGAGTGGTGTAGTACGGCACCTTATGCAAGAGGGCGGCGCGGCGCAGCGATCGGGAATCCGCCAAAGCCTGCGCGCCCTCGGTGGTGTTGAAGACCAGCTGGATCGACCCGTTCTTGATCGCGTCGACCACGTGGGGCCGGCCTTCCGACACCTTGTTGATCCTCTGCGACGGAACCCCGTTGGCTTCCAGGAAGCGCTGCGTGCCGCCGGTGGCGACAATCTTGAAGCCGATGCCGGACAGCAATTGCATGGTTTCCAGCACCCGGTCCTTGTCGCCGTCGCGCACCGAGACAAACACCGTGCCGCTTGTGGGAACCTTGGTGCCGCTGCCGAGCTGGCTCTTGGCGAAGGCGATGTCGAACTTGCGGTCGAGCCCCATGACTTCGCCGGTCGAGCGCATTTCGGGGCCGAGAACCGTATCGACGCCCGGGAAACGGGCGAACGGGAACACGGCTTCCTTGACGCCCACGTGGTCGAGCGGCTCGTTCTTCAGGCCGAAACTGTCGAGGCTCTCGCCCGCCATGATGCGCGAGGCGATCTTGGCGATCGGTTTTCCGATGACCTTGGCGACGAACGGCACCGTGCGGGAGGCGCGCGGGTTCACCTCAAGCACGTAAACGTCGCCATCCTTGAGCGCGTACTGGACGTTCATCAGCCCGCCCACATTGAGCGCCAGCGCCATCTTGCGCGTCTGGTCCTCAAGGGTCTGGATCATCTCGGGCGACAGCGAACGTGGCGGCAGCGAGCAGGCCGAATCGCCCGAATGGATGCCGGCTTCCTCGATATGCTCCATGATGCCGGCAATGAAGGCCGTCTTGCCGTCGCAGAGGCAATCAACGTCCACTTCCACCGCGTCGGACAGATAGCGGTCGAACAGCAGCGGGTTCTTGCCCAGAACCGTGTTGATCTGGCCCGTCTTGTCGTTGGGATAGCGGGCCTTCACGTCTGACGGCACGAGGCCCGGCAACGTGTCGAGCAGGTAATCGTCCAGGGTCTGCTGGTCGCGGATGATCGCCATGGCGCGGCCGCCCAGCACGTAGGACGGGCGCACCACCAGCGGCAGGCCGAGCTCGGCCGCCACAAGGCGCGATTGTTCGACCGAATAGGCGATGCCGTTCTTGGGCTGCTTGAGGCCCAGCTTGTCCAGCAGTCGCTTGAAACGGTCGCGGTCTTCAGCAAGGTCGATGGAATCGACCGAAGTGCCGAGGATCGGGATGCCGGCTTCTTCCAGCGCATTAGCGAGTTTAAGCGGGGTCTGGCCGCCGAACTGGACAATGACGCCCTTGAGGGTTCCGTTCTCCTGCTCCTTCGTCAGAATTTCCAGCACGTCCTCGACCGTGAGGGGCTCGAAATAGAGACGGTCCGAGGTGTCGTAATCGGTCGACACGGTCTCGGGGTTGCAGTTGATCATGATGGTTTCGTAGCCGGCTTCGCTCAGGGCGAAACAGGCGTGGCAACAGCAGTAGTCGAATTCGATGCCCTGGCCGATGCGGTTCGGGCCGCCGCCCAGAATGACGATCTTGCTGGCGTCGGTGGGGCGCGATTCGCAGGCAAGTTCGCCCGCAAACGGCGTCTCGTACGTCGAATACATATAGGCGGTGGGCGAGGCGAATTCCGCCGCGCAGGTATCGATGCGCTTGAACACCGGGCGCACGTCCAGCGAACGACGGAGCGTGCGCACTTCGGATTCGGTCTTGTTGGCGAGTGTCGCCAGACGCACGTCCGAGAAGCCGGCGGCCTTCAGCATGCGCAGATTGTCGGCGTCCTGCGGGAGTCCGAAGGTGCGCACCTTCTTTTCGAGATCGACGATCTCTTTCAGTCGCTCAATGAACCACATTTCGATGTGGCAAGCATCGTAGATTTCCTTCGGCGACATGCCCATGCGGAGCGCTTGCGCGACCACCAGCAGGCGATCCGGCGTTGGCGTGCCGAGCGCCGCCCGAATGGCGTTGTCGTCGTCGCCGCGGCCGATGCCGTCAATCTCGATTTCATCGACGCCGGAGAGGCCGGTTTCGAGTGAGCGCAGGGCCTTCTGGAGCGATTCCGCAAAGGTGCGGCCGATGGCCATCGCCTCGCCGACCGATTTCATGGCGGTGGTGAGGATGGGTTCAGCGCCGGGGAATTTCTCGAACGCAAAGCGCGGGATCTTGGTGACGACGTAATCGATTGTCGGCTCGAACGAGGCCGGGGTTGCGCCGCCGGTGATGTCGTTGGCGATTTCGTCGAGCGTGTAGCCGACCGCGAGTTTGGCGGCGACTTTTGCAATCGGGAAGCCGGTGGCCTTGGAGGCCAGAGCGGACGAACGCGACACGCGCGGGTTCATCTCGATGACGATCATGCGGCCGTCGACTGGATTGACGGCAAACTGCACGTTCGAGCCGCCTGTCTCGACGC
>CANJWR010000246.1 GCA_947478455.1 Beijerinckiaceae bacterium
CCGGCTGATAAACCAAGGCGCGGAAAGCCCGAGCGCCGCCTGAAAAAGATCCGTGTCACGCATGCATCAGAAAATACGCGGAGCCAGCGGAAACCAAAATATTCAACTTGTGGTTGAAACCTCTACCCACACGATTCAGCGAAGAGCCGGGAGTATTATGAAGAAAGCTATTTTGATCGTCAGTCTGGCTCTTGGCGGATGCCAGAGCAGCACAAGACCTGCGGCAATTCCGGCCGTTGTGGCCCAGCCTCAGTCCCAGGATTATGTCTGGCTGCGCCGCGACGGCCAGCGCGCCTCGTCTTCGCCGGTTCTGCTTGCGCAGTTCAACAGCGACAAGCGCGCATGCATCGGAGATGCGACTGAAGTCACCAGCGAATCCGAATCCTGCATGAATACCAAAGGGTACATCTACGTTCGGTCGTCTGAGGCACCTACGATCGCGGCCCAGTTGGCGGCGGCGCGGTCGGGACGTCGATAGGGTCCGACGGAACAATCCCGAGGCCCGCGTGTTGTTCATGGTATTCCCAAAAGGAGTTTCATCATGAACAGCACAACCGACAAGCTGACCGGCAAGGCCAATGAACTCGCCGGAAAAGCCAAGCAGGGCATCGGCAAAGCCATCGGGAACGACGACCTGCGCGCCGAGGGCGCTATTCAGGAGGGCAAGGGCCACCTGCAGGAAGGAATCGGCAAGGCCAAGGACGCCCTGAAAGATGCTGCCGACAAGGTTGCCGAAGCCGCACACAAGAAGCTGTAGGCTCCGACCCCGAATTCAAAAGGCCAGCCCCAGGGCTGGCCTTTTTTGCGTCTATTGCGTTTGCATCAGGTTCGAGTCGATCAGCCTGCGGTGAAATTTGAGGATTTCGTCGCGCTGCTTGCACTGCCACGAAAGACCTTCGCACAATTGCATGAGGCGGAGACGCTCGCGCCAGCTTTCCGGCAGTGGAATGCGTGCCGCGTCAAGGAAAATGCCGCTCACGAAGGCGATATCGACAGAGTCCAGCGCAGGCAGTCTGGGCGGCGTATAATTGACGCCCTCGACCGAATAATAGGTCGTGTAGAGCGGGAAGCCCTCCGGCAGATTCATGTCCTGCACGCCGGTTTCATAATTGTAACCCCAAAGATAGGCGGCGGGCAGGGCGTGGTGATCGCCATACTGGACGAGGAGGAATTGCTCGTTGGGAAAACGCGTGCGCAATTCCTGTTTCAGATAGTCGAGATCCATCTTCACCATCGCCAGACGGCGCAGATATTCGTTCATTTCCGGGTCGTTGTTGGGGCCGCCGGTCGGCACATTCGTTTCCGGTTCGAATGTGTAACGATAGGGCCAGTGCGCCGACATGGTCATGATGTAGGTGAACAGCGGCTTGTCCGAACTGGCGACGTGGCGGCCGATCTCATTAAGCGCATTGCCGTAATAGACCCTGTCCCGCGCATAGTCTGAATCGGTATTTTGCGACTTGCGGTCGTAGACCTCGCGGATTCCGATGGATTCGAAGAACTTCCTGTTGCCGAAAGTGCCGAAAATATAGGGGTAGAACATCGTGTTGC
Organism: Beijerinckiaceae bacterium; assembly: GCA_947478455.1. Classification (GTDB taxonomy): domain Bacteria; phylum Pseudomonadota; class Alphaproteobacteria; order Rhizobiales; family Beijerinckiaceae; genus Terripilifer. The sequence goes on from CANJWR010000246.1 coordinate 1,552, forward strand.
GGTAGCCGCATTTCTCCAGAACCTGCGGCAGGGACTCCTTCACGCGGCCGGTCAGAAAGAACTGGATGAAGTCCTTCATGCCGCCGAAATAGCGGCTCGACAGGCCGAGCAGGATTGCCGATTCCGAAATCCATGAGGCGCCCCCGAAAGTCTCCACATTCATCTTGTGGAGCTTGCCGTCGAAGGAATTGAACAGCGGCTCGATGATGGGATCGTAGGTTACGCCCGGAAAAAAGACCGGCGGCCCGACCGATTCCTGATGGATCATGATGATATGCGGGCGTTTTGTCCGGGCCGGCGCGCAGGTCCAGTTCGGATCGAAAGGCGGTGCGCCGCTGCTATTGGCGGCCTCCAGAATGCCGCCGCGCCGCACAGCTTCGGTCGTTTCCACCAGCGAGGTGATGAAGGAGGTGACATGCCAGTCCTCGAAGTTGAACTGCATGTGCATGCGCTCGCCGCGCTCCCGCACCGCGCCCCAGGCGAAGACGCTCAGGACAATGCAGGACAAAGTCGCCCAGCGGCGCGGAACGAAAGGCGTTTCGATATGCCAGGCGAACCAGCTTCCAAATGTGAGCGAGATCAGCCCGGCGACGAGAATCGCGACCGCTTCTGGCCGGCCCTCCCACCATTCTGCGACCGCCGCCCAGGATCGGGCGTAATAGATGAAGTCCCATGCGTGCAGGGCGAAAGTGAGGGACTGGAATTTCACATAGGCGGTGACGGCGACAACCGCCACGAAAGACCCGAAGGCCACCGTCGCGAACAGGGGACGGCGCGTCAGCGCCACCAGCGCCGCCACGATGGCGCCGCCGAGCGCCATGATGAAAATCGTGTTCCAGAGCAGACCTTCGGTCCAGTAGAAGTAGTAGCACAAGGCAACGAAGAGCAAGGCCGCCAGGGCTGACGAGGCGGTCCGCGATAGCCTGAACGTTCCCATTGGCCGACCTTGTTCCATTCTTATGCCCGACAGTCCTCCCTTAACGACATTGAGGGCAAGGCGCTTGCAATAGCGAGCCTTTATGTCACAAGGCTGTCATAATCTATCCGGGCAGGGGCGGAGAGCAAGATGCACGGCGGGATGGCGGCTGGCAGGTTTGAACGGCTTCTGGGCGAGATGACGCTGGCCGAGAAACTGGGTCAGTTGACCATGCTGGCGGCCTCGCTGGTCGTCACCGGACCGCCTGGCCCCGACAATCCGGCCACAATGGTGCGCGCCGGGCGCGTTGGCGGCATTCTCAATACATGGGGTTACGAGGAAATCCGCGAGGCCCAGCGTGTCGCGCTGGAAGAGACGCGGCTGAAAATCCCTCTCTATTTCGCCGTCGATGTGTTGCACGGCCACCGCACCGTTTTCCCGATTCCGCTGGGTGAGGCCTGCGCGTTCGACCGCGATCTGTGGCTGCGCACCGCGCGGGAAGCCGCTGACGAATCGACCCGCGACGGAATCCACATGACATTCGCGCCAATGCTCGACGTCTGTCGCGATCCGCGTTGGGGCCGCATATCCGAGTGCGCCGGCGAGGACGGTTTCATCAACGCCGAATATGCCCGCGCCAAGGTGCATGGCTTCCAGTATGGCAACGACGATCCCGCGCGCCGGCTGATTGCCGTCGCCAAGCATTTTGTCGGCTACGGGGCCGTGAAGGCCGGACGTGAATATGCCGAGGTCGACGTCTCCCGCCGCGCGCTGCACGAGATTTACCTGCCGCCGTTCAAGGCTGCAGTGGAGGCTGGCGTCGCGGGCATCATGCCGTCCTTCACGGACATCTCCGGCGTTGCCATGACGGCCCACAGGGCGCTCCTGCACGATCTGCTGCGTGTGAAATGGGGCTTCGATGGCGTTATCATCAGCGACTACAATGCGATTGCGGAACTCATCAATCACGGTGTTGCACAGGATCTGGCGGAAGCCGCCGCACAGGCGCTGAACGCTGGCGTCGATATCGACATGATGGCTGGCGCTTACGAGCAGGGGCTGCCGGTCGCGCTCGAACGCGGTCTGGTGACCATGGAGCAGATCGACCGTTCCGTGCTGCGGGTGTTGCGCATGAAGCATGCACTGGGGCTGTTCGAAAATCCGCTACGTGGACTTGAACAGCAATCGCCCGGACCGGATAGTATCCCGGAACATCGCGTCTCGGCTCGCGATGCGGCGCGGCGCTCTCTGGTTCTTGTGAAAAACGAAAATAGCCTTTTGCCGCTGGCGCGCAGCACGAAGCGCATCGCCGCCATAGGCCCGCTCGCCGATGCGCAGAGCGAGATGATGGGGCCATGGTGCATGGCGGGCGACGAGCGCGAAGCGATCGGCATTCTGCAGGGTCTGCGCGAGAGTTTTCCGTCCAGCGAGATCAGCCACGTCAAAGGATGCGTCAACGACGGCCCCATAGATAACGGTCAGGTCGAGGCTGCGGTTGCGGCGGCAAAATCGAGCGACATTGTCTTCCTCTGTCTAGGCGAAGAGCGCCAGCATTGTGGCGAGGCCGCGAGCCGCACCATGCCGCGTCCGCCGCCATCGCAGATGCATCTGGCGCGAGCCATCGTGGCGGCTGGCACGCCGGTCGTTCTGGTTATGGCCACAAGCCGTCCATGGATCTTGCCGGACTGGCTAGCCGATCAATCGACCGCCGTGCTGGTCGCGCTGTTTGGCGGTACGGAGGCTGGGCACGCGATCGCGGATGCCATTTCGGGCGACTACAATCCATCCGGCCGGCTTTGCGTGTCCTTTCCCACTCGGATCGGACAAATTCCTGTCCATTACAGCTTACGCAGCACGGGCCGCCCGCATGACCCCAACAATGGTTTTTCCACCAAGTTCCTCGACAGCACGATCGAGCCGCGCTGGGGATTTGGCGACGGTCTGTCCTATTCGCGGTTTGAACTAAGCGAAGTTGACGCCGATCAGTCGGTTATCGATGAACGCGGCATTGTGAGCCTGGCGGTCGATGTGACAAATGCCTCGGCGATTGCCGGCGAGGCGACCGTGTTTATGTTTATCAGCGATCCGGTTGCGCTGGTGACGCGCCCGGCGCTGGAGATCAAGGACTTCACCAAGGCCTTCATCGAGCCGGGCAAGACCGCGCGCGTGCGCTTCTCGCTCAGTGCGGAACAATTGCACTATCCGGGCGTCGACATGGAGCCTCGTCTCGACGATGGTCGCATCGACATTATGATCGGCACAAGCGCTCGCCGTAGCGACCAGAAATGCTTCTCCATTCAGGTGCGCAAGCAGACCAATGGAGAGCACGTAGAGGGCTCGTCGCTGTTTCATGTGGGTAGCGTGTCCAGCACCCCTCCGGCGATGAGGTAGACCATCAACTTGAGGTTGCGCTTGCTGCGATAGCCTTTTGCCTTGCGTTTGGCGGCCTGGACGTTTCCGTTGATGGCCTCCAGAAGTCCG
>CANJWR010000247.1 GCA_947478455.1 Beijerinckiaceae bacterium
AACCTGGCGTCGATTGAAAGGCGAAAATCAATTGCCGAAAGTCATCAACGGTGTAAAGTTTAGAGACGGAATCGAAGTCGCGCCAGAGATCAAATTCGCCGCTTGATTCACGCCGTCACCTAAATTCAACCATAGCTCCTATGGCATTGTTGGTAAGCGCTGGGGCCTCCCCCCTGCTGAGATCTCGTTCCAGTCGTCCAATCGCTGGGACATTGCTGGCGCGGTGAAGTTCGGCTTCAGTGCCGTCTGGATCAACCGCACCGGACAACCTGAAGAATATTCGGATTTGGCTCCGACGCGGACCATGTCTGGCCTCACAGGGCTTTTGGCCGATACTGCCTGACAAAACTGGCCCGCCGAGTGCGGCTTCGGAATTCCTTATATCTACACGGCGAGCACATTTCAGTTTATCAAGGAACTCAAGGCAAAGCTGATCATTGATCGCAGAAGCCGCTGATAATCCATCGTGTTGCTTTTCAGGGTGACTTTGCCTGCTGCCACAAGCCCGGAAGTGTGCTCGACGCGAAGCATTCAGGGTTCTGGATCAGAACATCCCGTCATAGGAGCGCCTTGGAATGCTGCACGCAAGCACGGTCAGGCCTTCTCGCGCGAACGCAGCGCGAGCCTCGGCCTCCAACTGGTCTCGACCATCTATCGATGCGCCATAGCCGCCCATCGCGCGTGCGACGTTGGCGAAATCCGTGATGCCGAAGTCGACGCCCCCGTTCGCCAGTTGCAACTGGCGCTGTTTGAGCTCGATCAACGAGAGACTGGCGTCGACCAGCACCACTACCACAACTGGAGCCCCCAGATCTCGCGCCGTGGCCAGTTCGCCAAGCACCATTTCGAGGCCAGCGTCTCCGACAAAGCATAGCGCGTGCTCGCCCGTTGCTAACGCCGCGCCAATCGCCAACGGCAGGGCGCAGCCCATGGTGCAAAGTCCGGAAGATTGCAGCAGGGACCGTGGTGTATAGCAGGTCCACATTTGACTGAGTAAAATGCGATGGGCGCCGGAATCTGCAGTCGCAATGGCGCCTCTTGGCGTAATCGACCGCATTGCATCGAAGACGGCCGCCGGTCCCCACTTCTCATCCGGTGCGAAGGCTTCGCGCAGCTCAGCGCGCACACGAGCCGGCTGGCCATCGGGCCATGAAGATCGCGGAGTCAGGCAAGCAGACAGCGCAGACAACGCAGACCCCACAGGTCCTTCGACGATCAAACTGGAAGTATGCATTCCGTGCGGCAGACGCTGAGCGACTATATCAATGACAATCTTGTCCGCTGGCCAGGGCTGCCGCCAGCCTTGGCGCATTTCAATAGGGTCGTAGCCCGCCAGTACGATGACGTCGGCCTCATCAATTAATGGGCGCACGATTGCGTCAGCCTTCGGCGATAGGCCGACCGCGCCGATAACGGCCAAGTCATCCTCAGGAATGACGCCCTTGGCCTTGTAGGTCGTGAGCAAGGGCGCGTTGATCTTGCGAACAAGCTCCTCGAGCTGGCTTGCGCATCCTTCGATCATGATATCAAGACCGGCAATGACGAGTGGCCGGCGCGCACTTGCAAGCAGGCCCACGGCCGCTGAAATATCACCGACGCCAGCGACAACCGACGGCAAAATGGAAACCCTCGTCCCATCATCGACCGTCATTTCAGCAACGGAAATCGGAAGATCAATATGGACGGGACCGGGCCGCCCGGCTAGCGCGATGGCGACAGCCTTCTCAACGACAAGGGCCTGGGTCTCGGACGTCGCGCGAAAGCTCGCCTTCACGATCGGACGCAGCACGGCCTGATGGTCAAAGACCTGATGGGTGTAGCTTTCGGCCAGCGCCGCGTCGACGCAGCCTGTGATAAAGATCAACGGCACGCGATCTTGCATCGCGTTGGCCACAACGTTGACTGCATTGGCGACGCCTGGCCCCAGCGTGGCTACCAGAACGGGCAGCGAGCCGTTTGCGTGCCAAAAGCCCTCGGACATGAAGCCAGCGGAGTTCTCATGCTTCGCGAGCGTAAAACGGATACCTGCCCGCTCCAGCCCTGCCAACAGCGCGAGCACCTCGCCTCCGGGAATTCCAAACGCTCGCGTCGCTCCCGCTGCGCGAAGAGCCTCGGCCAAAATGTCGGCGCCTGTCTTCATCCCAAGTTTCCAAGAATACGCTGCAAGCCGGCGAACGGCGTATCAATTGAACAGTTCGGGAATTGGCTGACAAGCATCAGCAGGCCAAACCTGAGGACACGTCTTCGCGATCCAGCGATACTTTTTGTGCGAGGAGATGGCCGAGGATTCGATTGGCGTGTTCGTTCCTCGGGCTACCGCTTCAAACTTGTGACGCCGAAACGGAGAATGAAACCCCTTGGGCTTTTGAGCGCTCACGAACACGACTGAAGTCACACCGGAAAACCTACCGACAACGCGTTTGTCGAGACCTTCAATGGGTCGCTGCGCGACGAATGCCTGAATATCCACTGGTCCGAAACCATCGCCGAGGCGCAGCGGCTGATCGAGGCCTGGAGGATCGAATACAGCGAGAGCCGTCCACATGTGGCTCTTGGCAACAAATCGCCTGAGGAATATCTTTTGCTGGCAAGTTCTTCGCCATAAGCGCAGAGCAAAACGGTCGCCGAAAACTATCGATCAAAGTGGACCACCGATCCCAGGCGCGTCAAAGACCGGCAATGCATCAACATCAAAGTGGATCACCCCATGGGGGCCGGCCACTTCATCGGGCCATTAAGCCATACTTCAGCGAGGGTCATATTTTAGGGGCAAGACCAATTTCCGATAGGGACAAGCGATTCGGCGGCAATTCGGGGATAGTCCTCCTCACGGCGTAGTCTCCTTTCCAGCGCTCCAACGTTGGAGCCACCTGGGTTGAGCATTCCGGAGACTAAGCCAACCTGAATTCCAACACTCTGCGAGACAGCACCGAAACCTCGCCCTAACGGGCGGCACCGTCTTTTTTAAATGCGGGAAAAAATCGCTATTTTTGCGGCATAATGGGGCATTTTCACGCGCGCCGCTTGCGGTAATCGCGTCTAGACATCTTGCAGAATTCACTGCGGCAGATGACCAATTGACTCCGTGATGCAGTCAGCGATGATTGAGGGATAATTCGCGTCAAGCGAAAGCCCCGGGAGGAAATGGTAGCCATGCGAAATCGCGCGCTGCAACTCGTCGTCATGTTTTCAATTTTCGTCGGCCCTGCGCTCGCCGAAGACGCTGCAATGATTGCCGCGGCGAAGCGTGAAGGTTCGGTCACAGTCTATACCACGCTGGTTATAAACCAGCTGGTGCGTCCAATGGCCGACGCCTTTCAGGCCCGTTACGGCGTTAAGGTCAATCCTGTAAGAGCCGATCCGGCCGAAATTGTCCGACGGGTAACAGCAGAAGCAAAGGCCGGTCGATTCGAGGGCGATGTTTTCGATGGCACCACAACGGCTCCGGCCCTCGCCGCACAGGACCTCGTCCTGAAATGGACACCCGAAAATGCAGCCAATCTGCCGAAGGACTTCGTCGACGCCCAAGGCCACTGGTTTGCAATGTATGTTCTGGTTTCGACGCCTGCTGTGAATACCCAGCTCGTCAAGGCGGCCGACGAACCGAAATCCTGGCAAGATCTGCTGCAGCCGCGCTGGAAAGGTAAGATGATTTGGAGTGGTGGCACTGCGAGCACCGGTTCCGTTGGCTTCGTGGCGCTGGCGCTTCGCGAACTGGGTCCCGACAGGGGACGCGCATATCTGTCCGAGCTTGCCAGCCAGAATGTCGTCAGCGTGCCTTCTGCGACGAGACAGATCCTCGATCAGGTCATCGCAGGGGAGTATGAACTCAGCATCATGAGTTCTGTACATCAGGTTCTGTTCAGCGCGAGCGAAGGCGCCCCTATCAAGTATATCCCCGTATCACCTGCCGCACTTAGTATTGTTTCAACCTCTGTCGCCAAGAATGCGCCCCATCCCAACGCAGCCAAACTTTACGTTGAATTTCTGCTCTCTGATCAGGGACAAACCATCTTCCGGGATAACTACTACATCCCGGCCAGCACGCGCGTGAAAGCAAAAGACCCCGAGGCATTTCCCGATGGCAGCCGCTTTCGCGGACACTTTTTTTCGCCGGAAGAACTCGTCGAGAAAACTCCCGATTGGCTCGCAATTTTCCGGCAATATTTTCGTTAGTACAGCGCCTGTCACTACCGGAAATTCAACCAGACTGGCGCGCCCGCGCGAAATCTGGAATTCTAACCCCGATGCTCGATGCGCTGCTGGTCATTTTCTGGGTAATCGCCGGTTTGAGAAGGCGCGGGTGACTATCTTGGATCGTCGCGCGTCGCCAAAAGCGCACTTGGCGGTGAGAAAGTTATTCCTCGCCAATAGTGCCAGTTTGTGTGCCGAAGCGCGTATCCTGCCAGAAGACTCCAACATTCGATCCAAAATTCGGATCATATGTGGTCATGTTATTTTGGGGAACATTGCCGCAGGCTCCGTTTGTGGGTGAGTAACTCGAACCCGATGAACTGGAACCGGACGCGTTTGATCCCGTGATCGCCTTTGCGGGGACTTCAAGCAATTCGGAAAGCTTGGACTCCAAATGGCATTTGCAAAAGGCCCCGCTCACGCGGGCCTTTGCACGCCTGCTCAGAATTGTCTGGTCGCAACGATATGCTTGGCTGACGACACATTGTTCCGAAACCCGTCTGCGGCTGGAATTCCCTGCTAGAGCGTTTTCCGATCATGTAGCATCGTATCCTGCGGCGACGAGGTAGTTGCGGCATTCGTTTGGCGTGAAGCGTTTCAGGGCATCGGCGATGGCCTGCCAAAGGTCGGGCATGGTGCGCGCTTCGGCGGCGCGGAGCAGCGCCTT
>CANJWR010000248.1 GCA_947478455.1 Beijerinckiaceae bacterium
AACCTACGCCACGTGCGCGGAGTTCGCCGACGCGACCCTCGAATTCCTGCGCGAAAAAGTACCTCGAAACTGGCCGCGGTTTCGCAGCGCCATAACCGACAATTTCAGGGTCATTGATCCGAAAGAATTCCGGATTATGGCGTGAACAGGGTATGAATGGAATCATTCAGGAATAGGTTGCCGAGTCCACCCGTCCCATAGTCACCCGGATGAGAGAGGCCGAGCGCATGGCCGATCTCGTGCAGCAAGGTCATCCAGGTGTAACTACCGAGATCGATCGAAGTCCTATTGCCATAGTTGAGGTGCACATCGCCGCTCGATCCGGAATTGTCGGTCGAGCTCGGGTAATGCGCATGGCCGCCCGAGCCGTCGCTTTGATCATAGGCGGAGAAACGCATATCGGCGTTGTCCGTGACGCCTTTGTCGATGAACGTCACACCCGTGATGTCAGAATAGAGCCGCAGGATTTCCCTTGTTGCCGCCTGCATCACATCGTTGAAGACAACGAAATTCGCGCGCTCGCCGGGGTCGGTGGCCTGGAAGCCGAAGGTAATCGTCACACCATTGCCGCGAATCCCCGGCCACGCGTAGCCGCTGTCGATGATCCCGGCGCCCATCGGATCATCGAATTTCGCCTGGGTTCCGAGTGTAGCCGAAACTCCATACTGGCCGGTCTTCGAGCCCGCACTGAAGGCATCGAGATAAAACGCGCCGGAGGTCGTCGGCGTGTAGGTGAACCACGCGTTAAGATTCGGAGCTGCATCGTTGTTGCCCGCGAGCAGCGTCGTGCCGTCAGGCGCGTACAAATTCAGGAAAGGATCGCGCAAGTGTGTAGCGCCGACGCCAACCATCGCGAAGGTGTACGTCTGCCCGGAAACGAGGTCGACTGTATAGCGATCATGATCCCCCGCCCGTTCGATGCTATGGCTCGACGTGGAGCCGATCGAGAGTGAACCTAGATTATCCGTGAAAGCATGATGATCGAGCGCAAACGGGGCGCCGCCGATCGTGCTGACGAGCGTACCGCCGCTTGCCGTCCAGGAGCCGACGAGGCCCGTCGTGCTCCCGGGAGTGATATTGACGTCACTGTAAATATTCACATCGCCGAAGCTGAATGCCGGCACCGTATTGTTCGAATTGCCTGCCCCCAACACAAGAAGACCTCCGGACGTGATCGCATGCGCGGGCGTCAGCGTCTGGGCGCCCTTCGCCACGCCGTCCATGTAGGCGCGTGCCGACGCCCCATCCCATGTGATGGTAACGCGATGCGTTGATCCGATCAGCGCCGACACAGGAATCGTGGTGTCGAAGCGCGTACCGCCGATGTAGACGTCCAGAAAATCCGACCATGTACTGATCGAGAAATCCGCGTTCGTGTGCGCGGATTGAGCGCCGTACTGGACAATAGGAACGGCTGCCGCCACCACCACCCAGTTGGACGGCAGCCCTATCTGAATGTCGAAAGTGAAGCCCGATGCCGGCATCGCAAACGAGTCCAACTGCAACGCATCGTCGAAGTTGGCATTCGTATTGATAGCAATCGTACCCATTGACCAAAATCCGCAGGCTGAAAAGAGCTTTCTCGTAGGAATCGCGCCTGCGGAACGCAACGGCATACGTCGACGGGCAGGATCGTTGCGATCCGTAATATTTGGGCATCAATGCTGAGGTCGAACTGCTAAATATTTGCAATTACGCCACAACTTCATGAACCACCCATCGACATGGCGACATCCTGATCAGGTGGCAAACTACCGTGCATCTGTGCTGATAGTGAACGCACTATTACGCAGAGCCATAAAATGCGTCGAGAACGGCTCGGGATTCGTCTGTAGGCGCAACTTATGAGCCGAATGAAACCACTATGGCGCAGCGGAGATCGCTTTTAACCAGGCGTCAGCAGCCCCTCGCATACCTTCCGCCGCGTCGACAACCTCAAAAATACTACACGTTGTTGCCATCAATGAACGGCCCCGCCTCTCCATCAAAAACCGTTTCATGGCATACACAGAAAATCAGAGCTTTTTGCCGTAGCCTCCGCCAGTCGGTGTGACGATAGTAATCGCTTCATAGGCAGCGAGCTGAGTATGGTCGCAGCCTCCGAGTTGTTCGATGCTGCCGTCCAACCGACGCACAGTATTCAGACCACATTCGCCAGGTTCGCCACCAGCCAGCCCAAACGGACGAACCTTGCGGTGGCTCGAGAGGATTGCGCATTCCATAGGCCTCAGAAAACGAATTGTACGGCTGGTTCCATCCCCCGAACGCCAGCGTCCTGCTCCGCCCGATCCAGCTCGAATATGGAAGTCTTCGAGCACAACCGGGAACCTTGTTTCAAGGATCTCCGGGTCCGTGAGGCGAGAATTTGTCATGTGCACGTGAACGCCGGAAGCCCCGTCGAAACCCGGCCCAGCAGGCGCCCCGGAACAAATGGTTTCGTAATACTGGTGAACATCATCCCCGAAAGTGAGATTGTTCATCGAGCCCTGTGCGGCGGCAAGCGCTCCGAGTGCGCCAAACAGACAATTCGTGACGGCCTGACTGACTTCAACATTTCCAGCCACAACCGCCGCTGGAAAGTGCGGCGACAACATCGTGCCCTCTGGCGCGACGATCTTGATGGCGCGCAGGCAACCCGCGTTCATTGGAATGTCGCTATCAACCATCACGCGAAAAACATAAAGCACGGCAGCGCGCGTCACCGGAGCAGGCGCGTTGAAATTGTCGGGTCTCTGCTGTGAAGTGCCGGTGAAATCAACCACAGCCTCGCGTGCCTTGTGGTCGATGGAGATGCGAACCTTGATCTCGCAACCCTGATCCATAGGATAGACAAACTCACAATCGCGCAACCGATCCAGCACCCGGCGCACGCTCTCATCTGCATTGTCCTGCACGTAGCCCATATAGGCCTCAACAGTTGCAAGGCCGAATGTATCGATCATCTTTCGCAATTGCCTTGCGCCGGCTTCGTTGGCGGCGATCTGCGCCTTCAGATCGTTGACGTTTTGTTGTGGCGCGCGTGCCGGATAGCGCGCGCCTGTAAGCAACGCAAACGTCGCCTCTTCGCGGAACTGGCCGCGATCGACCAGTTTGAAATTGTCGATATAGACTCCCTCTTCCTCAATATTTGTCGCGCGCGGCGACATTGAGCCCGGCGCAACGCCCCCAATGTCTGCGTGATGCCCCCGGCTCGCCACCCAGAACAAAATATGACTGCCGCCTTCATCGAAGACAGGCGTGCAAACCGTAATGTCCGGCAAATGCGTCCCGCCGTTGTAGGGCGCATTCAGCATAAACACATCGCCCGGTTGAATCGCGTCATTTGAGCTAATGATCGTGGCGACGGATTGATCCATAGAACCCAGATGCACCGGCATATGCGGCGCATTGGCGATGAGATTGCCACCGACGTCGAATAACGCGCAGGAAAAATCCAGCCGCTCCTTGATATTCACCGATGACGCCGTGTTCTGCAGCGTCGTACCCATCTGTTCGGCGATAGACATGAAGAGATTGTTGAAGATCTCCAGCATCACCGGATCGGCGCCTGCGGCGCCCGTCACGGCGATGCGCTCCACAGGTCGCGTGCGTGAAAGAACGATGTGGTTGCGCGGAGTAACAATCGCGTCCCAGCCGTCCTCGACAACAATGGTCTGATTGGCCTCGACGATCACTGCGGGCCCAGCAAGTCGTTGGCAGACACGAAGTTGTTCGCGGATATACACGTGGCCATGGCACCATTGTCCCTGTGAAAAAAATCTGGTTTCCCGGTGCGGCGCCGCCGTTGTCTCTTGGGTCGTCTCTGCCATCGCTTCTTCGAAACTCGCGCCACCCGCGATGGCTTCAACCTCGATCGCGTCGAGCACAAGCGACTTGGAAGAATCGACAAATCCGAAGCGCTTCCGATGCTCCGCCTCGAAACTTTCTGTCATCTGCTCTACAGTCGCATATACTACGCGCAACGCCGTATCGGAGCCCGCGTATCGCACATGCGCGCGTATCTGCAGGACCATTTCGGACGCCCGCACACCCTGCTCCGCCAACTCGGCCCGCGCCTGCTTGCTCAAATCCTCCACGGTGAGCGCCGTTTCAACGAGAAGAGACGGACCAAAACTCAACCCAATCGACTTCTGTCGCCCGGCCCGCAATTCCGCAAGACCCATGCCGTATGCGGACAGTAAACCGGACATTGGATGCAGCAGTATTTTTCTAATCCCCAAGGCATCAGCCACCAGACAAGCGTGCTGTCCGCCCGCCCCGCCAAATGCGTTCAATGCATAGCGCGTGATGTTGTAACCGCGCTGCACAGAGATCTTCTTGATCGCCTCAGCCATCGAGGCCACGGCAATCTGCACGAAGCCGTCCGCAACGTTCTCCGCAGTGCGTCCATCACCGACGCGGCTCGCGAGTTCGCCAAATGCTTCGCGTACAGCAGCCACATCAAGAGGTTCGTTCTGCTGTGGACCAAATATGGCTGGAAAAAGTTCAGGCGAGAGCTTGCCCAACATAACATTAGCATCTGTGACTGTGAGTGGACCGCCGTGTCTGTAGCATTTTGGTCCGGGATCTGCGCCGGCGGAGTCGGGTCCAACGCGAAATCGCGATCCGTCAAAATGCAGGATCGAACCGCCACCCGCCGCGACGGTATGAATTAACATCATCGGAGCCCGCATACGCACGCCGGCGACTTCGGTTTCGAATGTTCGTTCGTACTCGCCGTCGAAATGCGCAACATCCGTCGATGTGCCGCCCATGTCGAAGCCGATAATTTTGGGAAACCCCGCGCTGCGGCCGGTCTCGGCGAGACCGACAACTCCGCCAGCAGGGCCGGACAGGATCGCATCCTTGCCCTTGAACCG
>CANJWR010000249.1 GCA_947478455.1 Beijerinckiaceae bacterium
ATCAATGTTGGAAATACATTGGAGATAGAGATCGAAAAGATTGGCCGTGCGAGGTGGTACGTAAAGGGAGACATGCCTTTCAAAGATACGAAAAAGAACAAGGCTGCCAAGAAGCCCGACCCACTGCCCGACGGTATGCTGGTTACACCCGTCTGATAAATCAAGGCTGGGATGTTGAAGAGTTTCGCCCGCCTCGTTGTTTGATCCCGGTGTTTGATGGCGCAATCCTTTCTTCAGACAGGAAGGATGCGCTATGGGACCTGTAGAGGGCGGGCGCAAGGCGTGCCATCGAGCCGGCATAATTTGCCTCTTTGAAGGCGGCGCAAAAGCGTACCGGTCCCGCTCGGCATCTCGTTGTCATCGAGCGGGCTACAAAGCCATAACTCAGAGAGAAGCACTTTCGTCAGGCAAGACCACTATCTTTTTGTAGTCCTGGGCCGCAGGGGGCAATTTCATCAAGATTGTATCCCAGGAAGGAAGCTGGCGCTGTCGATTGACGACGCGCCTGAGCCAGAAGGCTTTCTCTTTCCTCCGAACGTCACGCAATACGAGACGATTTCTTGGAATTCGACGATATCGTCATTACTGGTCGATCAGACCTATTTGCACGAGGCTTGTAACAAACTCGTCAATTGCCGGGCGTCGTTACACACCTTGAATTTTTCTAATGCAAACCAGATTTCGCTTTTCTTTTTTTTGTTCAAGCCAATTCCAGAATGCTTTACGCAGTCGTCGAATTTCTCGCGAAACTGCTCTCGTGTCAACGGACATAGCGGGTGACCGCGAGCGTGAATGATATGCTCGGTCTCGCTGCCTGCAGCCATATGAAGCGTCACGCTACCTCGGGTTACATCGCGCAACGGAATAGACTCATCGACGATGTAATGGACTTTCGCCGCGAGGCCTAGAACGGTACTGTCCTGCAAAGACTCGGCGTCAAATGTATCTATGCTAACTGTGCGACGCAGAAGTGCTGTAGCGGTGGTGAACGGAATGCTGAATTTGGCGCTGATTGCCGTGTCGGGGCGAATTTTCAGCGCGCGAGGCTCACAGAGCATGCGATTTTTTTCATTTATCACGACGTCGATTTTGTCGATGTGAAAGGGGTCGATCTGCAGACGCGACGCGAGGCGCAGGGCTGCATCGACATAAGCGTGCGTGCCACGACAACAGGGCCATGGCTTGAAGCTGACTTCGGAACCCATCCAGCGTTCGCCAAGATTCCCAATCAACCGGGCGGCGACATATTCTCCCCGTACGACGGCTGCGAAAAAGCCCGCACTCCCCTGGAGAGGCTCGCCGTAGCCCTTCACTCCGCGCGCCGCCAGCATTGCGCCCAACACACCCGCCTGCGCCGCGAACGCGTCGCGCACAGCCCGGATATGTGTTGCCGGCGAGTTCTTGAGTTCGCCAAACGATCCCATCTGACTCATAGCCAACGACCATGCATCGGTCATTTGTTCGGGATTGAGGTTCAACAATCGCCCCGCCGCTGTAGCAGCGCCGAATACGCCGAGCCAGGGCGTCGTGTGCCAGCCGAAGTTGTCCGGGTTGACCTCGAACGCGCCAGCAATGCGACACACAAGATCGCCCGCAATTGCAATCGCCGCCAACACTTCTTCGCCACTGACGTTGTCCAGCGTGTCGGCAACCGCCAGCACCGCCGCTATGGCGGCCGCATGCGGATGCGCAATGGCGTGATCGTGAGTGTCTTCGAAGTCCATGGCATGCGCCATAGCGCCATTTGCAAAGGCCGCCATCGGTGCAGAGGTTGTAAAGCCGTGGCCTATGACGACGCATGGGCCGGAGCCGGAGACGCGCGCAACCTCCGCGAAGGCAGCACATCCCTCGCCAATTCCGCTCGCCGCCAGCATCACGGCGACCGCGTCCGCCAGACTCATACGTGCGGCGTCCAGCACGTATCCGGGGACACTGGCGGCAGATGTTTCCGCGGCAAAGCGCGCCAGCAGACGCGTTTCGGACATGCGTATTGACTCTATTCAATCAACCGAAAGTCGAACAGATCCTTCTGTTGGAAGTTCTTGCCCACTTCGCCCCGCTCCTTCATTGCGGACATTTCCACAGACCAATATGTGTCAGCACCTTGTTGACCAGCTACCAGTCGTGGATCGACGGAATCGTAAGACGCGGCAATCAATTCAGGCTCACCGCCAAGATGACTCGCGGCGATCTTGACGATGCGGTCTTTTGGAATCGACGCATAGGCGTCGCTGGCGTCCCGCAATCCTGCGACGAACTTTGTCAACGCAGCCTTGTTCGCAACCGCCCATTTGCGGGAGACAATAATTCCGACATTCGGGGATGTGCCCGCAACGCCCATCTGACTCGGCGCAAGAACGAGTTTCGCCTGTCCGGTCGCGATCGCGATCGACGGCGTCGGCTGCGAGTGAAGGAATCCGTCGATCTGTCCGGATACCAGCGCGGGCGGCATGTCGCCGCCGCCCAACGCAACAAGCCGCAGACCCAGCTTTTCGACGGTCGTGTTCTTTTCCGCAAGGAACTGCCTGAAGGTGACAAGGTGAGCCGAGCCCAGCGAACTCACGCCGATCCGCAAGCCCTTTATGTCGTCGAGGCCATTGAAGGGCAGAGTTTTCTTGAGGACCAGATTTGTGGCTCCCGGCGAGCCGATCGCCACAACCGCCAGGGGTGGCTGTTGACCGATTTCGAGCGCTTCGGAGTTGATCTTCGCAACGTCGCTGATGACGCCGATATAGACTTCAAGTTCTCCGGACATGACCGACTGTGGGCCGATGGCCCCATCGCCAGACCGGATGACTTTGGTCACCGGCTCTACGCCGCGCTTCTTGTAAAAGCCCTCATCCAGAGCAATCGGGTGGAGAACCAGGGACAGGCTGGACCGAAGCCAGCCCGTTTTCACCTTGGTGAGATCCTGCGCGAGCGCTCCTCCACTGCCCAGCGCAAGAAAGGCCGCCGCAGCCACGAAGCTTCGTCCAGTGAAAAGCATTTTGTAAGTCATCGAACGTCTCCCCGGGTCAGCGCGCCGCCGCATAGGTTAAGTCGAACATGTCGGCTTGACTGAATTTGTCGACAACTTCGCCGCGTTCCTTCATCGCCGAAATTTCGGTACGCCAATAAATGTCAACGCCTCCCTGAAAATTGTCGACCAATCGAGGGTCTATATAGGGCAACGCCGCTTCCAGTTCCTTCAAGTCGCTCCCGGTCGCGCTTTGTGCAATCTGCAAAAGCCGCTCTTTCGGCATGGCGGTGAAGAGGTCGCTGGCGTCGCGGAATGCGGAGATAACGCGTTTCACGGCTTCCGGATTTTTGGTCGCCCAGTCGCGACGAACCATAATAGCCGAAGTCGGGGATTGGCCCACTTCACCCATATCCTTGGGCGCAAGCGCTATGCGTCCGGCGCCCACACTGACTGCTATGCTCGGCGTAGGCTGTGAATGCAGGAATCCGTCGATCTGCTTGGTCAGGAGAGCCGGAGGCATGTCGCCCCCTGCCACGCGTAGCAATCTCAGGCCGAGCTTCTCGGTGGTCAGTCCACGGCTCGCCAGATAATGTCGAAACATGACCACATGGATCGAGCCAAGCGAACTGACGCCAAGCGTCTTGCCGCGAAGGTCCTCGACATCCTTGAAGGGAACGTCGGTGCGAACCACCAGATGAGTGGCTCCGGGTGTTCCAACCGCCACTGCCGCCAGCGGGGGCTTGGCGCCCTGTTCAACCGCCACTGCATTTAGCCGGGCCAATTCCGACATCGCACCGAAATAGATGTCGTAGTCGCCGCGCAACAGGGATTCGATGCCGGTTGCGTTATTGCCGGATGTGACTGCCGTGACTTTCGGCGCCAGTCCTCTCTTTGCGTAAAGTCCCTCCTGTTCGGCGATCGGCTGGGCTATCGTGGTCAGGCTCGCTTTCAGCCAGCCAATCCGAACCGGAATGGCCTCTTGCGCTGATGCGTGAGCGACTGCGGCGATCGCGAGGCAAGCGGAAAGCGCTGCCGATCTGAAAAGGTTCACGGGATACTCCCTCTCTGTTTGTAGTTTGAAAGTCAGGTCGTCTTGACTTCCCATTTTTCGGTTGTTCGCTTCTCGATCAGGCGAACGATCAAAAGTTCAGTGAGATAGCCGATGATGCTGATCAGAATCATCGCGGTCATCAAGTCGACCGCCCGGAAGTGGAAACGCGCTTCCATCAGCATATAGCCGATGCCTTCCGCAGACGCGAGCATTTCACCCGCAACGATCATGCGCCAGGCGCCTCCGAGGCCAATCCGCATGCCGGTCGTGATGTAAGGCACTGTTGCAGGCAGAACGACGTGATAGAACATCGACAGGCCATTCGCCCCGAAGCAGCGACCGGCGTCGATCAGTATGGGATTGATCTGACGCGCCCCGGCTTCGGTGCTGAAATAGAGCGGGAAAAATGCCGTCATAAAGACGACGAAAATAACCGCTTTGTCCGACAGGCCAAACCAGAGGATCGCCAGTGGAATCCATGCGATTCCGGGAACCGGATAGAACGCTGTGATCACCGGGCCGATATACTCGCGCACGCTGGTCATGCGTCCGACCAGAAGCCCCAGCGGTATCGCCAGAATTGCCGCTATGCCGAAACCGATCATGGCTCGCTGGAAACTGACGGCCAGATGCACATAAACATTCGGCCCATAAAGCCACCGATTGCTATCCAGCGTCAACATGCCAGCGACGCGGCGCAGGACCGCGAGAGGCGTCGGCAAGATCAACTGTATGTCGTAAGCCACCGACATGATGTGCCA
>CANJWR010000250.1 GCA_947478455.1 Beijerinckiaceae bacterium
CAGTCTTGTGGCTGGATGCTCGGGAACACGCCGGCAATGGCTCCGCCAGCTGACGTCGTACAGACCAGCCTATTCCCTGCGACTGAATTGGCAGATCATGTGAGGCCGCAGGACATCGTTCAGCGATGAGCGAATGTCAGGGCCGGCGCCCTTCCTGGCGTCGGCTGGCAGTCAAAAGCCGGCCCGGCCTGCACGGTGCCGCCAATCCGAATGATGCGGTAGCGTCACCAACATGACGGGGCCAGAGGTGTGCTTAACGCACGCCATCGCAGACATTCTCGCTGTAGCGACGCTACAGTAAAAAGATATCCTTGACGCATCGCGCGTGCGAGCCTATCTGCTGTATCGGCACTACAGAGATTCTTATGCGCGTCCCAGACATCTGCTCCATTCAGGTTGGCTACACTGCTCGGGTAAAATTTGAGCCTGCCGCTGACGGCGTGCTGTCGATCCAGCTCCGCGACATCGCGGAGGATGGTGTGGATATCACCCAGCTCGCCCGCGTGCAGATCAAGGAGCGGGTTGACCGCTACCTCGTCCAGGCCGGCGACGTGCTGTTCCGGTCTCGTGGTGAGCGAAATACTGCCGTCGCCCTTGATGCGCGCTTCGTCGAGCCGGCTGTCGCGGTTTCGCCGCTGATGCTGCTGCGCCCCGACCCATCAGCTGTCATGCCTCAGTACCTCGCCTGGGCAATCAATCAGCCCGAGGCCCAGCGGCATTTCGACACCGCTGCGCGCGGAACCAGCATCCGCATGGTGCCCAAGGCCAGCCTGGACGACCTGGACATCGACGTACCGGACCTGGGGACACAGCGGCGCATCGTCATGGTCGACGCCCTTGCCGCTCGGGAGCATGCGCTGACGCACCTCCTGGCAGACACCAAACGCGACCTCATCAACCAACTGCTGGCGGAGCGTGCCAAAGGCAAGCGATCCGCGACATCCACAAGGGAGAGCCAAGCATGAGCGACCAGATCACGCAGCAGCAGGTCAATCAGGCTGCCTGGGCAGCCTGCGACACCTTCCGGGGCGCCGTCGATCCCGCGCAGTACAAGGACTACATCCTGGCGATGTTGTTCGTGAAGTACATCTCGGACCTCTGGAACGACCACGTCGAGACATACCGCAAGCAGTTCGGCGGTGACGATGCGCGCATCCGCCGCCGGCTGGAGCGCGAACGCTTCGTCCTGCCCGAAGGCACCAGCTTCTATGACCTCTACGAAGCGCGGAACGAGCCCAACATCGGCGAGCTGATCAACGTCGCGCTGGAGAAGATCGAGGACCAGAACCGCGCCAAGCTGGAAGGCGTATTTCGCAACATCGACTTCAACTCGGAGGCCAATCTGGGCCGCCCGAAGGACCGCAACCGCCGCCTCAAAAACATGCTGGAGGATTTCGCCAAGCCAGCGCTGGACCTGCGGCCCTCCCGCGTGACCGAAGACATCATTGGCGAATGCTACATCTACCTGATCTCCCGCTTTGCGTCGGATGCAGGCAAGAAGGCCGGCGAATTCTACACGCCCACAGCCGTCTCCCGCCTGCTGGCCAAGCTGGCTGCGCCCAAACCGGGCAACACCATCTGCGATCCGGCCTGTGGCTCGGGCTCGCTGCTGATCCGGGCTGCGGAGGAGGTCGGCTCGGAGAACTTCGCGCTCTACGGCCAAGAGGTGAACGGTGCCACCTGGGCGCTGGCGCGGATGAACATGTTCCTGCACTCCAAGGACGCTGCGCGGATTGAGTGGTGTGACACGCTGAACAGCCCCACGCTGATTGAGGGCGACCACCTGATGCGCTTCGACGTGGTCGTCGCCAATCCGCCCTTCAGCCTGGACAAATGGGGTTCCGAAAACGCGGCATCTGACCAGTACAACCGGTTCTGGCGTGGCGTCCCGCCGAAGTCCAAGGGCGATTATGGCTTCCTCACCCACATGATCGAGATCGCTAAACGGCAGAGCGGCCGTGTGGCCGTCATCGTGCCGCACGGCGTGCTTTTCCGCGGCGGCGCGGAAGGCAGCATCCGCAAGGCGTTGATCGAGGAGAACCTGCTGGACGCAGTGGTGGGGCTGCCCGCGAACCTGTTCACCACCACCGGCATTCCCGTTGCCATCCTGATCTTTGATCGTTCGCGCGAGCAGGGTGGCGCGAATGAAGCACGGAAGGATGTGCTGTTCATCGATGCCAGCAAGGACTTCACGCCGGGCAAGACGCAGAATGTGATGGACGACGACCACGTTGCGCGGGTGTTGGACACCTACGCGCAGCGGGCCGCGATCGAGCGCTATTCACACCGGGCGGACGTGGCCGAAATTGCCAAGAACGACTTCAATCTGAATATTACGCGCTACGTCGAAACCTTCGAGGCTGAGGATGAGATCGATGTCGCCGCGCTCCAGCGCGACATCAACCGCATAGAGCTGGAACTGGCAGACGTGCGAGCGAAGATGTGCGGATATCTGCGGGAGCTTGGCGTAAATGTCTGATCGCTGCACGATCTACCCGCTTCGCGATGTCTGCAATTTGATCGGCGGTCACGCATTCTCGAGCCACTCAATGGTTTCTACCCCTGAGAGATACCAAATCATAAAGATGGGAAATCTTTATGGAGGACGCCTCGATCTTAGCCGAAATCCTTCTTTTATTGATAATATCGAAAAAAATTCCTTAAAAGTACTCGCGCGCCCGAATGATATCCTCATTACTCTAACGGGAACAATTGGAAAACGAGATTATGGAAATGCATGTATAATCGATCGACAGGAGAATTTGCTTGTAAATCAGCGCGTCTGCATTGTTCGTCCAGATCAGAGCCGCGTAGACCCTTTTTATCTTTATTGCGTCATTACGTCAGAAAATTTTCTCGATAATTTTTTTGATTTGTCCATCGGCGGAACAGGAACTCAGACCAACGTAAGCATCAAGGCCCTTGGAGATTTGGAAATCGCCGTTCCAAATATTACCTCCCAGAAAGCGATTGCGGCTATGGTGCGAACCTGGGACGAGGCCATCGAGAAGCTGAAAGCGCTCGTTTCATCAAAAAAACGCCTCCATGAAGCCCGCTCCGCAAAGTTGATTTATAATGGCGGCTATCAGACACGACCTCTTCGTGAGCATGTCATCGAGGTGTCCGAGCGCAATCGTGGCCAGCAGGTTAATCGCATCCTCAGCGTAACAAACTCAGCCGGCTTCGTTCTTGCTGACGAACAATTTGCACATCGTGTGGCTTCAGTCGATATTTCTAACTACAAGATCGTGCGTCGCCGCCAATATGCCTATAATCCTTCCCGTATCAACGTGGGTTCTATTGCGCGCCTAGATATGTGGGACGTCGGAGCGCTGAGCCCGATGTATGTGGTTTTTGAGCTAGACAGCGGCCTCGCCCCCGATTTTTTTGACCACTGGCTGCACTCAGCAGAGGCGCGAAAGCGCATATCAAGTTCGGCGCAGGGCAGTGTGCGCGATAGTGTAAGCTTTAGCGATCTCGCATCGATTTCCATTCCCTTGCCGCCACGCGAAAAGCAGCTCCGCATCGCGGACGTGTTAAATGCAGGGCGCCGCGAAATCCGATTAATGGAGGAACAGGCAGGTATGCTTACGCGCCAAAAGCGCGGCCTGATGCAAAAGCTGCTAACTGGCGAGTGGCGCGTCGGCGCGTATGGCTGAGTTCTCCGACTTCATCGTCTTCGCCGATGAAAGCGGAGACCACGGCCTGGTCACCATCGATCCCGATTACCCGGTCTTCGCGCTCACGTTCTGCGTACTACGCAAGGTGGACTATTCCGGTGCACTGACCCCAGCGATGCAGGCGTTCAAGTTCGACATCTGGGGCCACGACGCGGTCGTGCTGCACGAACACGAGATACGCAAGAGCAAAGGGCCGTTTGCCATCCTTATGACCGACCGTGCGCTCCGCGAGCGGTTCTACGAACAGCTCAACCGGCTCATCGAGGAGGCACCAATGACAATTTTCGCCTCTGTCATCGACAAGAAGGCGTTGCGCGACAAATATGCGCAACCATGGAACCCATACGAGATCGCTTTGCTGTTCTGCATGGAGCGCTTGCATGGCATGCTCCTACGCGATGGACAGGAGGGAAGGACTGTCCATGTGGTCTTTGAAAGCCGCGGCAAAAAGGAGGATGCCGAGCTAGAGCTCGAATTCCGCCGTATCGCCGGCAATGATGGCCACTGGGGCTACCGGCGCGTGGACTTCAGTCGCTTGGACTTCCAGCCCGTGTTCGTGCCTAAAGCAAGCAACGCGGCTGGGCTGCAACTTGCCGACCTCACGGCGCGTCCGATAGCGCTGTCCCACCTTCGGCCGGGCCAGCCAAACAGGGCTTATGAAATCATCCAGCCCAAGCTGGGAGGGAAGAAGTGCTTCCCGTAAGTTATTGTGTTTCATGGAAAAAACAAAAGGGCCCCGGTAGACCCAGGACCCTCTTGTCGACCAGGAAATTCCCAATCCTTGTTCACACATATAGCGTCAGGGAGCGTGGGCTGCAAGCCAAGCCTGCGAGGCACGGCAATGACATTTGATGCCGCCGAAAAGCATCAGTCGCAGATCCCGGCCCTGCAAATGTTGGTCGCGCTGGGCTTCAAGCCCGTGTCGCAAACTCAGGGGCTGGCCCTGCGTGGTGACCGACTGCGCAACGTTGTACTGGATGACGTGCTGGCCGAGAGCGTGATGCGCATCAACCGCTTCACCCATCGTGGCCGGCAGTATGGCTTCGACCTGGAGGATGCACA
>CANJWR010000251.1 GCA_947478455.1 Beijerinckiaceae bacterium
GGATTTATTGTCGGGTCTCAGTTGTGGCCTTATTGGCTGGCGGCTGTTGTGACTTTGACACTTGTGGCGACTTTCAAAAGTCCCTGGCTGCATGTCTTCAACCGCCTGTGGTTCGCGTTTGGCAATCTGCTTCAGAAATTTGTATCACCCGTCTTCATGTTGGTGATTTTTACCTTCCTGTTCGTTCCAGTGCGGATTGTCTTCAAGCTCCTTCGACATGATCCCCTCAGGCGATCGTGGGAGCGACAGAAATCGTCATATTGGGAGCCGTGCGCAACGGAGCCCGTTACTCTCGAAAGCCTGAAACGGCAATTTTAAGGTAGCACATGGTCGCCGCATTAAATGAAATGTTCCACTTTTTGGTCGCCAGAAAAAAATTCTGGATGATCCCTATTGTGTTCATGCTGATTGTGTTCGGGGGATTGTTCCTGGCTGTTCAGGGATCGGTTCTCGCGCCATTCATCTACACGCTTTTCTAGGAATTGACTGTGCTCCTGCTCGGTATCTCCGCCTACTATCACGATAGTGCGGCGGCTCTTATTCGCGATGGCGAAATTCTTGCGGCCAGCCAGGAGGAGCGGTTTACCCGAATCAAACAGGATTCGACGTTTCCGGCTCAAGCCATCTCCAGCTGCCTGGTTGACGCCGGCTGCTCACTTGCGGATGTCGACTATGTAGTTTTTTACGAGAAGCCGTTTGTTAAATTCGAACGCATTCTGGAATCGTATTTCGCCAATGCCCCGCGCGGCTTTAATTCTTTCCGGATGGCCGTTCCGTTGTGGCTCAAGGAGAAGGTTTTCCAGAAGGATTTGTTGCTCAAGGCTCTTGGCCAAATAGCCCCCGGGGGGATCCGTCCGGACCAACTGCTTTTTTCCGGGCACCATCAGAGCCACGCGGCATCAGCTTTCTACCCCTCGCCTTTCGAACGGGCTGCAATTCTCACGATGGACGGCGTGGGCGAGTGGGCGACGACTTCAACCGCAGTTGGGGCCGGACATAGCGTTCGTCCATTGAACCAGATCAGCTTCCCCCATTCGCTCGGCCTGCTCTATTCGGCTTTTGCCTATCACCTTGGCTTCAAGGTCAATTCTGGCGAGTATAAGCTCATGGGGTTGGCCCCCTATGGCAAGCCACGCTTCGCCAGCCTGATCCGCGAGCAACTGATAGATATTAAGGAGGATGGTTCGTTTCGCCTCAGCCAGGCGCATTTCGATTATACGGTCGGCCTGACCATGACGAACGCCAACTTCTCCAGGCTGTTCGGCATGCCGCCCCGCCAGCCTGAGGAACTCCTGACCCAGGACCATATGGACCTGGCAGCCTCAATCCAGCAGGTGACGGAAGAGTGCATCCTTAAGATAACTCGTCATCTGGCTCGCTCAACAGGCGAAAGGAATTTGTGCCTTGCAGGCGGCGTCGCCCTTAACTGTGTCGCTAACGGCAAAGTGTTGCGGGACGGCGCTTTCGAGAACATCTGGATTCAGCCGGCTTCGGGCGACGCTGGCGGCGCCATTGGGGCGGCATTGGCGGCCTATCACCAGGGTTGCGGCCAGCCTCGGCGACTGCCAGCCGGCGGAGGCGACGCAATGAAGGGCGCCTATCTGGGCCCCGCTTTCTCCGACGACGAGGTTTGTGCGCGCCTGAGCGCCACCGGCGCCCGCTTTGAGCGGGTTGATGAAGAAAAGCTAGTGGCGCTGACGAGCGAGGCTCTGGTTGCCCAGAAGGCCGTTGGCTGGCATCAGGGCAAGATGGAATTTGGCCCTCGGGCGCTTGGAAATCGCTCAATTCTTGGCGATCCGCGCAGCCCGGAAATGCAACGCACGCTCAATCTCCGCGTCAAATATCGTGAGAGCTTTCGACCGTTCGCGCCGGCTGTGCTGCGCGAGGACGTGGCGGACTGGTTCGAGCTTGATTATGATAGTCCATACATGCTGCTGGTCGCCGATGTCGCCGGCAAGCACCAGCGCCGCATGAATGCCGCTGATGAGCAATTGTTCGGGATCGAGAAACTGAATGTGCCGCGCTCAACCATCCCGGCGGTCACCCATGTCGATTATTCGGCGCGCGTTCAGACCGTTACGGCTGAATGCAATCCACGCTTTTACAAACTCCTGAAGCAGTTCAAAGCGACCACCGGCTGCCCGGTGTTAGTCAACACAAGCTTCAATGTCCGCAGCGAACCAATCGTGTGTACGCCTGAAGACGCATTCCGCTGCTTCATGGGGGCGGACATCGAAGTACTCGTGGTGGGCAACTGCTACCTTGCCAAAGAGAAACAAGACATGAAACTGGCCATTGACTACAAGGACACCTTTGAGCTTGATTGATTTTTATTTTGTATTTTACGACTGCCGCAGCAGCACTCCCCCGACAATGCAACTGTCCGTCAAATGGCTCCGCAACGCTCTCTCCAGAGCGTCATTGCAGTTGTTGATGAGTCAGGCAGGCGGCCAGCCCGCGATGTTGCCTTGCGGCGAAACTTCGGAATGAAAACGACGTGAAATCTGAAGCGCCATTTCGTGTCTCAAAGGCTCTCGAAGTCATCCATTGTGATTTGAACCATTGCTTGCGCATGGCGGCTCAAATTGCGAACGATCACGGCATGTCCCGGTAAATATCAAGCGGCTATTAGGTCCCCGAATGATTCAGGGCGACACTCAACCTGTCAGAGAAGAACATGAAAGACCGCCTGGGAAACATAGTAGTGACATTCATTGCGTGCGTGATTTCGCTGCTGGGAATGGAGTTCGCGCTCCGACTCTTCGGCGATGACGTATTGGCGATGGGCAATCAGTTCGTCTTTTTTCGTTTCGACGAAAAGCTGGGTTGGTACAACAATCCGGACACCACGGGATACTTTGCGCGCGCCGAATACCGGATCAAGATCGATATCAACTCTCAAGGCATGCGAGATCGCGAGCCTTTGCCGCCGAACGCCAGCCAGCGCCGCGTGGCCGTTCTGGGCGATAGCTTTGTTTGGGGCGTGGGCGTCGAATATGGCGAGCGCTTCACCGAATTGCTCGAGAAACAAATGCCCGGGACAGATGCGCTGAATTACGGAGTCTCTGGCTTCGGCACGACCCAGGAACTCGTGCTGCTGGATTCGGTGTTGCAACAGAAGCCCGATCAGGTCGTGGTGGCGTTGTGTCTGTCCAACGATGTCATGGAATCTGTCAGCCCCTTTCGCCAAGGGTATAACAAGCCATTCGCACGACGCGGCGCCAACGGCTCGGCCGAAGTCACCGGCTATCCGCTGCTGAACGTCAAGGCCATGGGGCCAACGTTGATCGGCGCGGATTCGGGGATCCGGCTCCTTTATCTTTACAACATGGTGGAGCAGAAACTCGCCGGCGAACCAACCGAAACCAGGGCGGAACGCTTCAAAACCGCTTTCACCATCGGCGACGACAACCTCTATGGCCGCGATGAGTTTCTAACTTCGGCGCAACGCGAACAAAAACAGCTAGCGTTCGATCTCGAAGCGGACCTGTTGCGTCAGATGAAACAAAAGGTCGATGCGGCTCTTGGTCCTGGGCGATTTCTGGTGGCGTTTGTTCCGACCAAGGTTGAGCTGACCTCATCAGATAAAATCTCGGGTGCGGAAATCGGCGACCAATTGCTGAAACGCCTGCGCGCCCTCAATATTGACGTGGTCGACCCTCGATCTGCTTTCACGGCCGAGGAGTTTCTGCGTCGTGATGGGCACTGGAACACCAAGGGACATCAGCTATTCGCCAATATTCTGGCTGAGCGCCTGTCCCACAGCAAGCCGGTGGATTGATCTGGCGGACGCCGTTGAGCCGCTGCGTGCGGCCACGGAACGATCAATCCGCAACCGCCCCTCGCTTTTGAACGCGGCACGCGTCACAGAAACCAGAAGTCGCCCGCTCACCGGGCGGCTGCTTGCCAGCATTGCAGTGCTCTGCAGCCCCGCAAAGACCAACCCTACCGCTTCCCGCCGAACTCTTTTCGACTATATAGGGCCAGAGTCCTATTCAGCCGGAGCGAAGCGTTGGCGCGTCACATTCTTCCTGTTCTTGCGATCCTGCTTGCAACCACCGGCCCGCTTGCGGCGCAAACCGCGAGCCCGGACGACTGGATCGTCACCATTCGGGCCAATGCACGGCTGCAACCGGCCTATCCGGGCGCGAAGAATTTCGGTTTCACTGCCTATCCGAGCTTTTCATTCCGCCGCGCCAGCACGAAGCAGACGTTCACCGCCCCCGACGACCAGATCAGTTTCGCGCTCTACGACAACGGCTGGTTGAAGGCCGGACCGTCCGGGCGCTTCATCTCAGCCCGTAAGGCCAAGGACCATCGCGAACTCACCGGCATCCACGATGTGGACTGGACGCTGGAACTGGGCGCCTTCGCCGAATTCTGGCCACTGGAAAAAGTCCGCGCACGGCTCGACCTGCGCAAGGCGGTGAACGGCCACAAGGGTTTCGTGGCCGATGCGGGCGTGGATTTTGTCGAAACTTCCGGCGCATGGACCTTCTCGGTCGGTCCGCGCATTGTCTATGGCGACCAGACCTTTGCGAAAGCATGGTTCGGGGTGACGCCGGCAGAATCCGTCGCGAACGGACGCGTCGCTCCCTACAATGCGTCGAGCGGCCTGAACTCCGTCGGCGCGACCGCCAGCGTGAACTACACCTTCGACTCCCAATGGCTGGCGACA
>CANJWR010000252.1 GCA_947478455.1 Beijerinckiaceae bacterium
CAGCGCCAGTAATTCGTCCTTGTTCCGCAGATTGACGACAACGGAACGCTTGTTCCGATTGAGGCTCTGGAACGTGGCCGACATGTCTCCGAGATACGGCGGCGCCCACTTGCGAGCGTCGTCACCCTCGACCTTCTCGACCTTGATGACGTCGGCGCCTAGATCAGCCAGAATTTCACAAGCATAAGGCGCCGCAACGCTGTGACCCAGTTCGATGACAGTAACGCCGGCAAGAGGCAAATATCCCGACATTGGTTAACGCTTCCCTGACTCTCTGAAGACAACCTTCTCATCTATCGAGTAGTCCTTGACCGGCTCGGGGAAGAGCGACTGGAGCGGCGCATGTGCCCTTTTCCAGACCATGACCGAGCGCTCGTATTCGATGACCACCTTTCCGTCCTGGTTCACGCCGCGCGTGTGCACCTTGACGATCCCCTGTTCCGGGCGAGAGCCGGACTTGCGGACGGTGATGACTTCGGATTCCGAGTAAAGTGTGTCGCCAGGGAAAACAGGATTCGGTAGTTTGATGTAATCCCACCCTAGTGCGAAGCCGTTCTCGCTGATGTCCGCAACGCCGAGACCAGCGACCACCGATAGTGTTAGCGCGCTGTTTACCAGCGGCTTCTTGAACACCGTCCGGCTCGCATAATCCGCATTGAAATGAATCTGGTTGGTATTGTTGGTGATAAGGGTGAACTGGATGTTGTCCGTTTCCGTGATCGTGCGGCCGAGCCGGGAACGATAAATATCGCCGACTTCAAAGTCTTCAAAGAAGCGACCGACCCAACCTTCTTTTACCGCCATCGCCGTCTCCTATGCTTCACCGACGGCTTCGAGCATCCGCAACGCGCGAAGGACTATAGGTCTGTCCACAAGCTGCCCGCCAACCGCAACCGACGCGTCGCCGCGCGCTTCCGCCTCGCGAAAGCCGGCGGCAATCTTGCGGGCGTATTCGACTTCTTCCGGCTTCGGCGCGAACTCCTCATTGATCAGATCAATCTGCCGGGGATTGAATGTCGACTTCGACGTGAAGCCGAGACGGCGCGCCTGGCGCACATCCTCAAGCAGGCCATCCGGGTTATTGAGATCGGGGAAAACGCCATCGACGCTGAGGATCTGCGCGGCGGTCGCTGCGACCACCATGCTTGACCGGGCGTAGATCAATTCGGCCGCTTCCTTTTCGCGGCGCGCGCCGAGGCCGAGATCCAGCGCATAGTCCTCGGCACCGAAAATCAGGCCGGCCAGACGAGGATCGGCAGTGGCAATAGCGTAGGCGTTGATGAGGCCCAATGCGCTTTCGATTGCCGCGAGGATTTTCACGGTGCCCGACTTTATGCCGCGCTTGCGCTCCAGCGCGTCAATCTGCGCCGACACGTTGCGGATATCGTCGGCGGTCAGAACCTTGGTGAGACAAATACCTTCAATGCCGGGAATGACGACAGCTTCGAGATCCGCGCTGAGCCATGGCGTGGACAGCGCGTTCACGCGCACATAACGCGCAGGCCCGACCCAGTCCTCTGACAGCGCAACCGCAACGGCGAGGCGAGCCTCGGCCTTTTCCGAGGGCAAGACCCCATCTTCCAAGTCGAGCAGGATTCCATCGGCGGTGGAAGTCTTGGCCTTCTGGACAAAACGGTCGCGGTTACCGGGCACAAACATCCAGGAGCGGACTTGGCGGGGCTTTGCTTGCATTTCTAGCGATTTCATAGGCTGCCCTGACGATGTGATAATTAACCGTCACTTTACAGTAACGCAATTTCAATGTCAATGAAACGTTTCCAAGCCGAAGCGCTTTTCAGCCGGTGGCCAGGGCGCTGCGGCGAACCGGGCCGGAGGATTCGCGCTTGATCAATTCGGTCGACAGCAGAACCCGCTGCGCCGGGCCGGGCCGGTTGCCATTGAGCCGGTTGAGCAGCAACTGGACCGCGATCCGGCCCTGATCGACACCGCTCCAGCGGATGACAGTCACCGACGGCGTGGCAAGAGCGGCCAGTTCCGTGTCGGCGCCCGCTACAACCGAGATGTCTCCGGGAATGTTCAGGCCGTGCACGCGAATGGCCTGAAGCACGCCGGCAAGCATGGCCATACCGCCCGCAATGATTGCCGTCGGCGCGCCCTTGCCCGCCAACAGTGATGACGTTTCGCGAAACCCGAATTCTG
Organism: Beijerinckiaceae bacterium; assembly: GCA_947478455.1. GTDB lineage: Bacteria > Pseudomonadota > Alphaproteobacteria > Rhizobiales > Beijerinckiaceae > Terripilifer. The sequence goes on from CANJWR010000252.1 coordinate 2,161, forward strand.
CGGAGAAGCCGCCAGCCCGGACGACCGGATTTGTGTGGCCCGCCACCGCCATGGCTTCCTTGAATCCGGCAATCCGCTCCTTGCCGGGTCGCGTCGACTCCAGCCCGGTCAACAGTGCAATGTCGGTGTGGCCGTAGCCAAGAAGATGCTCGGTGGCCAACTTGGTGCCGCGGCGATGATCGATCATGACCGCGTCGATCTCGGCCGGAAACTCGCGGTCTAATAGGACAAGAGGAATATCGAGCTTAAGGAGGCGGCGATTGAGCTCTTTGTCTTCTTCGCTACTCGTAGCGATGATGATCGCATCGACGCGGCGCTGCGACAGGATGCGCAACAATTCGAGTTCACGCTCCTTGCGCTCGTCAGTCACAGCAAATATGAGCGTATAGCCCGCGTCGCGCAGCAAATCTTCCGCCGCATGCACAACGCTGCCGAAACCGGCAATTGAGATGTCGCGCGTCACGCAAGCGACAGTGTGTGTAAAGCCCAGTCGCATGCTCTGGGCAAGCCGGTCCGGCTCGTAACGCAGCTTCTTAACGGCCTTCAGCACCCGTTTGCGGACGTCTTCGCTGACGGATTTATGCCCGTTGAGCACCCTCGAAGCAGTGCCGATCGCGACCCCTGCTTCCTTGGCCACGTCCCGGATTGTTATGTTGCTGCCCATAGTGAGGATTATGGTTCAGTCGCTGCTTCCAGCCTGCACCAACTCTAGGTTTATTTGGGCCTCTTAAGCAAGGGGCCACGGCGTTGCCGTCCAATGCGGCGGCCGGCTTAGCTGGTCACGTAAGAGGCACGGCCAACGGCGACGAGTTTATTCTGGTCGTTGGTGAGACGGATGTCGACAAGGCTGATAGTCCGGCCAAGTTTGACGACGGTGCCAACCGCGATGATCTCCGTTCCGTTCGCCGGGCGGAGATAATCGACGCGCATATCGATGGTGGGCACGCTGTGGCGGACTTTCGCCGCAGCCGCCGCATGTCCGGCAATATCGATCAGCGCGGCGACGATGCCGCCATGCAGGTCCGTTCTCTCGACCGAGTTGCCCAGATCCGCCCGGATGACCAGACGGACCGTCACCGAGCTCTCCTCGTCGTTGACGGCGATGAGTTCTGGCTGCAGCCATTGATGGAACGGCGTAACGGCCATGTTGTTGCGGATAAAGTCGAATGTGGATTCCGTCATGTCGTCAACCCCGTGTCCGAGCCAAAGTTCAAAGGAATACGTCTTTCTCCCAATCGTGAGAAAGACGTTAGCTATTACGGGATGAGAACGATCTTCCCGAAGAAGTCGCGCGATTCCATCGCGGCTTCCGCCTCGCCGAGCTTTGATAGCGGGTAAGTCTTGTACTCCGGCACCTTTATACGGCCCTCGGCCATATCCACCATGCCGCGTGTGACGTCGGCGATGGTATAGCCGTTCGAGCCGATCAGCTTGACTTCGCGCTGCCAGACGAAACGTATGTCGGTCTTGGCATCGTAACCCGCGGTGGCGCCACAAGTCAGAAGCTTGCCATGCTGCTTGAGCGTGCGGATTGATGACTGCCATGTGTCGCCGCCGGTGAAGTTGACGCAAATGTCGACGCCCTTCTTGCCGCTGAGCCGCCAGGCTTCGCGGGAGAAATCTGCGGTCGAATAGTTGATCGTCTCATCGGCGCCGAGTTCCTTTAGCCGCGCGCATTTCTCGTCGGTGCCGGCGCAGGCGATGACCTTGCAACCATGCGCCTTGGCGACCTGCACGCAGGCGGTGCCGACGCCGCCGCTGGCGCCGAGAATCAGCACGAGATCGCCCTTCTGCATGTCGCCATTGGTGAAAAGCATACGGTAGGTCGTGCCGTAATTAGCGGCGATCGTCGCGGCCTGTTCGAAAGTCAACCGGGGATCGAGCGGGATAACGTATTCCTGCGGCACGCGACACAGTTCGGCCAGACCGCCCTGCACTTCCTCGCCCATCATGCCCTCGTTGGTCAGTGGGTCGATCATGACGCGATCGCCGACCTTGAATCTCTTGACGTTGACGCCTACGCCAGCGACCATGCCGGCGACATCCGCGCCCGAGATCCACGGCATCGGCACCGGCAGACCGGGCATTCCCCGGCGAACGAAGATGTCGAAATAGTTCAGGCCGCACGCCTTGACGTTGATCAGCACGTCATCGGCGCCGACAACCGGATCGGGGAAGTCTCGGTAAACGATATTCTCAATGCCGCCTTGCTTTTCGATTACCGCAGCTTTCATCACATACTCCCGTTGTATTCTCTAGCGTTAGATGACTGACAATTGCGTTCAGATATTGCCAAGCGTTTTCACTGCCCAGACGGCTGCCAGCGGACCGGTTGCGGAGCAATCGATCCGCCCTTCACCAGGTCCACAAGGGCTCTTTTCAGAATCTTGCCGCTCGCCGTGAGCGGAAAACTTTCGAGCTCGACGTAGAATTCAGGCATGTCGTAGCGCGACAGGCCCGCACTCTCGAGATGCGATAGCATCTCATCGGCGCTGTGCC
>CANJWR010000253.1 GCA_947478455.1 Beijerinckiaceae bacterium
CCATCGACCACGCACACATGCGTGGCCTTGTCTCCGACATCCAAAGCTGCGAAAATCTTCATCGGCCATCCTCCTGCTTGGAGCGCCTACATAGACGACTCCGCACATCCAGGAGGGTGGCTACCTCAATTACGCCACGTCACCGTAATTGCTAACAGTCAGTATATCGAAGACCATAGCATGGATAAGCGCTTGGATCGTCCGAACCACCACTGCTGAGCACGGCCACTAGAGTTATTATCGCCCACATGATGAGGGTCGGGATGATTACCGTACGTAATCTCTGATTGGAGGATGCAGCGTCTTTCCACACGGAAGCAAGGACACCACCGTAAACAATCGGTACAAAAGACAATAAGATCGCAGCACTCCACCCAATGTAATTCTGGGCAAATACCCAAAATACCACCGTAATTGCGACTAGCCTCCATCGCCATGGGCGAACTGGAGGGAGACCCTTTTTCACTCGATACTCTACGCTCGCTGCTATATTGTCTCGTTGGCGGTCGGACACGAAAATAATAAACGCGATGAACATCACATAAAAAAAGGCCAAGCCGATTCCGGCGCCGATTCCATGACGGAACGTTCCGACAAATCCAGCGATGAATGATGGAATGAATACCCAGGCCCTCCATCCCATGTCAGGAACCGTTAGTCGCATAGATTTTGTCTCGCGAACGTTGTTCTTCGAGTGTTAAGTTCGACGAGCGTAACAAATTCCCGTTATGAAGTCGATCTTCGCCCGTCCAGGAGGCTGAGAAAATGGGGATCACAGCGTCAGAAATCTAGCCCGGTCCCGCCTCCTAGGTCGAGCTTATTGTGGAAATCAATCGAGACACAATGCTCAATTGAATGCCTGCTTTGGAATTACGGTGCCAGTTTACTAAATACCGATTTCTCTGAGCCGCCAGCGCGCCGCGGTTAAGTGTGCCAATTCAGGCGATTTAGTAAACTGGCACCGTAATCCCGGTTTTTAGCGGCGTGGTGCGACGATCAAGCTAACGATGGCAGTTTAAGCTAACAGCCGATCATCAATGACCCGCAGGCGGCTTACCAAGCTGCGACGCTGCTCTGCGAATGCCTCATTAAGATGCCTGAACGCAGCAGAGGTCTTCGTGGCATAGTCCTCGACCTCCCCAGCGGCCTGGTTGGAGCGAGCATTAGCAGCCTGTCGCTCTTCGTCCGTCCATGAACATTCTTCCTCGAAACGGCTGAAATACTCAGGCGCATGGATCTCCCAGAGAACGCCGTTCAGCGCCTCAACCGCCGCCAGCAAATCTGCCTTACGGGCTTCGACGACTTCAACGTCATGGCTGCGAGCGAAAGCGGTTTTAAGTTCCATTCCAGCGTGCATGAATTCCTGCTGCTGCTCTCCACACCATTCATCGAATTTGTAGTCCTTCTCGTGGACCTCATACCAGCCGAGGTTATTGTTCAGATCGACCATGCGCTTGGACATGATCGAGAACACCTCAGCCGCATGAGAATCCAATTGTAGGATCATTTCGCCGACTTTCTCGCGGGGGACGGCATCATTCTGCGCGCGAGCAAGCGCAAGCTGCTTGTAGACAGGACGCAATGCCCAGATAGCAGCAGCCAACGCGAGAATGCCCGCGATGAGGGTCTGCCACTTGTTGAGCCAATCGAAAAAGCAGTCCCAATGGATCATTTGGCGTCCTCAATCGGCTTGCCGCTTGCCAGTTTGGAAAAGGGAATTCGACCACCCTTCTCATACAAATCGCGAAACAAATTGCCCTTAATGGCAGCGTCCTTCTGCTGATGCCGCCATTGAACGAACTGAGATTTCAGACCCAGAAGCACCTCATAGGTGTTGGCAATTTCCTCAAAGAAAGCATCGACCTCGGCGGCAGGGACGGCCTTTTGGCCAGTCAGTTTTAGTTGCCATTGGCCTTCCTTTTTCTGAACAGCAGCCTCGTCCTTACCCCTGATAAATTTGACCATCTGACCGGCCTCATTCTTCTCCCATAGGTCGTGGATGAACCTGTTGCGCTTTTGTTGAAGCTCGCCCTTTAGCGCACGAACCTGATCGTTGACGGCATTAAACCAATCGCTGTTCGGCCAACGGACATGCGCGACTTTGCGCAGGATATCCAACTGACTCCTGAACGACGTTTCGCTGAGGACAATCTGTTCAATCTCAGGCGCGTTGGCATCCTCCATGACCAGGTCACGGAGGAAGTGACGAACCATGTCTTCAACCATGCCCCACATGACGACCACGCTACCAAGGGCCATCATGAGCCGGTTGAACTCGTCGCTTTCTTCCTCAACCATCCAATCCCCCAAACCGAAATCCTAAAGAGCTTGGCCCAATAAATATCCGGCGACAATCGGGGGACCTTAAAGGTCAGCAACGTCGTGTTTCAGCGTATGCCGACGTTCAGTGTCACCCTTGGTAAAGACGGCTTTGTCCTAATCTCGGCCGTTCGCGATGGAATGTTATGGATGCTGCACGAACGGCGGCTTTCGAGATCGCGGCGGACATGCCTGGATGCCCGAAATTGGGCGCGAAGCTTCCGTTCAGAATGCTCCAATCCGACGGGTAAACTCGGTGGGCAAACTCGGTGACAGCGCACTTGTTTCTCAGATGACGAATGAGATGCACTATCACCGAATTGCGCTACCATCGGCCTTTGGGATGAAAGGCAGGTCAGGCCCTGTCAGCGGAACGGTGCCAGAAACTCGGCCGTTGTCGCCAGGACAGCCGATGAGCCGCACGAGGCCCATCGGCCGGCAGCGGCGAAATCTGGACAGTACGAACCACGCAGCGGGACGCAGCCATCCTGATCGTGCCATAAGCGAAGCCATGACAATATGAGCAGAGCCATGACAAGCAGACCGTTTCCCTTACCCTCCGCAATCGTCGCGACGCTCGACGATCTCGCAAAACTGGCAAACTACTCGCTCATGGACACGCTCAGCTGCGATCCTGACGCGGATGCGAACGGAGACAACCACGCGCCGCGAGAAGTCTTCACGGGCCATTATGTCCCCGTCAGCCCCACCCCGATCAAAGACCCTGAATATGTCGCGCACAGCAACGCGTTTTTTCGCGAACTTGGCTTTGCCGACAGCATGGCACAGTCGGCCGACTTCATCCGCATGTTCTCCGGTGACCTGTCATCCGTTCCGGAGCCGATGCGCAGGGTCGGGTGGGCGTGCGGATACGCCCTTTCCATCTTCGGCACTGAATATTACCAGCAGTGCCCGTTCCAGACCGGTAACGGATATGGCGACGGTCGCGCCGTTTCCGTGCTTGAGGCGGTCATCAACGGTCGCCGCTGGGAAATGCAGCTGAAAGGTGGCGGCAGGACGCCCTATTGCCGCGGCGCGGATGGTCGCGCAGTTCTGCGGTCGAGCGTGCGCGAGTTCCTGGCACAGGACCATATGCACGCGCTGGGCGTGCCAACGTCACGGTCTCTGAGCTTGTATGTTTCGAAAACCGAAAGGGTGAAGCGGCCGTGGTACTCGGAGCGCTCGCGCTCGCAGGATCCCGACATGCTTGTATCGGAGCCGGTCGCCATTTCGACGCGCGTCGCGCCGTCGTTCATTCGGGTCGGCCAGCTCGAGCTCTTCGGTCGCCGTGCCCGCAAGCAGGAGCACCCCGCGGCGATGGAAGAGCTCGAGAAGATCGTGCTGCACCTGATCGATCGTGAGTATGGCGACGTCATCGACCAGGAACTGAGTACCGCCGAAAAAGCCGTGTTGCTGGCGCGCGCGTTCCGTGGCCGCCTTACCTCGCTTGTCGCGAACTGGATTCGCGTCGGCTACTGCCAGGGCAATTTCAACAGCGACAATTGCGCGGCCGGCGGGTTCACCCTCGACTATGGCCCGTTCGGATTCTGCGATGTTTTCAACCCGTATTATCAGCCATGGACAGGTGGCGGACATCACTTCTCGTTCCTGAACCAGCCCGTGGCAGCGGAACGCAACTTCCACATGTTCTGCGCGGCGTTCCGGCCGTTGCTCATGGCGCAGCCGGACTATCTTCGGCAGATGGACGAGATTCGAAATGACTTTCCCAAAGTCATGCAAGCGGAGCTGGAGACAATGTGGGCCGCGAAACTCGGTCTTCGCGCGTTTGACTCGTCATTGTTCCGCGATCTCGAAACGCTCATGGTGCAAACGCCTGTCGATTACACGATCTTCTTCCGTGAGCTCTCGATGGTCCCTGACGACATCGGCCCGATCAAAAAGAGCTTCTACAAGGAGAGGGAGCGCGCGACCCATTCCGTGCACCCGACGCATGAGACAGAGTCTGACGGGATCGACAAGCGCTGGTCAGAGTGGTTCGCCAAATGGAAATCACTCATCCTCAGCCCCGGCACTGACGACGAGAAGGCTGCTCCACCCCGCTCACGCGAGGAGATTTCCGCGCAGATGAAACGCGTCAACCCGAAGTACAGCCTGCGAGAGTGGCTCGTTGCGCCTGCATATCAGCAAGCCGCCGCAGGTAACTACTCCCTGGTTCGGGAGCTGCAGGAGGTCATGACGCAGCCATATGCCGAGCAGTCGAAGAGCACAGAGGATAAATATTACAGGCTGATGCCATCCGAGTTCATCGATGTTGGCGGATTGTCA
>CANJWR010000254.1 GCA_947478455.1 Beijerinckiaceae bacterium
AGCATCCAGAACCTGGCGTCGATTGAAAGGCGAAAATCAATTGCCGAAAGTCATCAACGGTGTAAAGTTTAGAGACGGAATCGAAGTCGCGCCAGAGATCAAATTCGCCGCTTGATTCACGCCGTCACCTAAATTCAACCATAGCTCCACAAAGCGCCAACCCTCAGTGATCAGCCCTGTTCCGCTCCGATGGCTCTGTAGGCCGTCTGTCCAATGAGGCTGGCGACCAGCATGATGAGAATCATCGGCAGCACGGGAGCCGCGTCGAAAGCGCCGACGATCAGAGAACACGTGGCTCCGATGGCCATCTGGGTGAAGCCATACAGGCCGGAGGCGGCGCCGATGCGCTTCGGGTCAGCGCCAACCGCGCCGGCTTGCGCAAAGGGGCCCGCGAGGCCTGCGCCGATTGTGAACAGCATCATCGGCAGCATGAAGGTCCAGATGTTCAGGTTGTTTGCCGTATAGGCCCACAGCATCAGCACCGGGCCGCAGATGGTGATCTGGTTGCCGGTCTGGGCCAGTCTGCGGCCGCGGAATTTGGTGGCCAGTCGCATGGCGACGATGCTGCCCACAGTGAAGCCGACCAGCGTCAGCAGATAGAGGATGCCGGTTTCCTGCGGGGAACGGCCAAGCACGCTGGAAAAGATGAATGGCGAGGCCGACAGGAATGCATAGAAGCTTGTCGAACTGGCTCCCCCGATGGCGTATCCGACAAAGCGGCGCGAGCGCGTCAGCGAAGCATAACTCGCCAGCATCGGGCCGAGGCCCGGCAGCGGCGTCTTGTTGCGGTTTGTCTCGGGCAACGTCGCCAGCACAATTGCAAACAGAATTGCGGTCGCGATGGCGAGCAATCCGAAGATCATCCGCCAGCCGAACCAGGCGGAGACGTAAGCGCCAACCAGCGGAGCGACGGCGGGCGTAATGGAAAGCGCTATGCCGAGCGTAGCCATCCGAACGGCGGCCTGCGAGGATTCCGCTCCATCGCGCACCATGGCGCGGCCCATCACGAGGGCGCAACTGCCACCGAGCGCCTGGCAGGCGCGAGCGACCAGCAGAGTGCCGAGACCGGGCGCAAACGCTGCTGCCGTCATCGAGATGCTGTAGATCGCCAGCCCGACGATCAGGATCGGCCGCCTGCCGAAACGGTCCGACAGGGGCCCGTAAATCAGCTGGCCAATGGCGACGCCGACCAGATAGAGCGAAATCGTAAGCTGGATCGATCCGGCGGAGACGTCAAATTCGCGCGCGACGGCGGGCAGAACAGGCACGACGACGTGCATGCTCAATGTGCCGAAGACGGTTGTGATCACCAGAAGCGTGAGGCCGGGCGCTGCTGCTCCAGCCAGCCAGGGCGACGTGAAAAGTCTCATCCGTCCTTTTTCTCACGGATTGCGCGTCTGGCAACCCGGAGAATTAGCAGGGCTAACTTGCTTTGGCTGCGCGGACCTGAACTTCACAAAGCAGCTTCGGATCGGAAAGGCCGGACACGTAAACCTTCGTGGACGCTGGCTTGGCCGCGCCGAGCCATTTGTTGCGCACCTTGTCGAAACCCGCATTGTCGGCGCGGTTGATGAGGTAGACGTTGACCTCGACAATATCTTCCGCGCCCATGCCGGCTTCTTTCAGCACCGCGAAGGCGTTGCCCCAGGCGAGATCGGCTTGCGCCTCGATGCCGTCCGGCATGACGCCGTTGACGTCGCGCGCCACCTGTCCGGCGACCGAGAGCCAGCGGAACGGCGACTGAACCTCGACGCCGTGGCTGAAATTGTTGCTCTTCTGGACGCTCGCGGGATTCAGATATTTGTGCATGTGGATGACATCCTTCGGGACTGCTGAAGCTTGCCTGATTACTCGACCTGCCAGATTCCGATTTCGACGCGGTCGGGATAGCGCGCCCCGGACCCGACGAAAATGGTGCGTGTGAGCCAGCGAAGCGAATCTACCGAAGTTTCGAAACGTGGCGTGCAGCGGAAATAGATCTGCGCCGGGTCGACCGGAAGGCCGCGCTTCAGTCTGTCGATGGCTTCGGGCGATCCGAAACGCAGGCCGAAATTATCGATGTAAACACGCCCGCCGCCCTCGACTTCGATGACATATTTGGCTTCGAGTTCGGTGAGGCCATCGGGCCTGATGATCTGGAAGTCAGCGCCGGCGTTGAGGATCACGCCATTGAGTTTCGGGCCAACCACGCGTCCGCCGGTGATGGGAATCACGCGTCTTGCGCCGAGGCCCGTTTCGCCGATCTCGATGGGCGTTGCGACCTGTATATGGAGGTCTGCGACATGCTGGAGATTTGGGCCGGGTTTCGACATGGCGACGCCTTCGGGTACAGGCATCGGGACGACGCCGTTCGTCGCGCGATGACCGCGACGGGGACGCGAAATTTGAATGCTTTCGGGCGTGAGTCAAGCAGAGCCGCAAATGAAAAAGCCGCAGGCGCGGGCCTGCGGCTTGATCCGAATGAATAGAGCAGTTTCTACTTCACATCCCACCAGTAGAAGCCGTTCGCGGTGCCGGTGCCGGCTGTCGACCGATAGCAGGGCACATAGTCGATTTCGTGCATTTCGACGTTCATGTCTTCCATCACGCCGCCCAATGAGATCCACGACTTGAGTTCGGACGTGCCAGACTGGAGATGCTTGAGCGGAATTTTCGTCAGATAGTCGCGGTCCTTGTTGCGCAGGGCCGACACAAAACGACGGTCGAAATCCTCGTCGATGACGAAATGGCTCATGCCGCCCGAGGCGAAGATCGCGACCTTGAGGTTCGAATCCCAGCTGTCGATGGCCTTCTTCACCTGACGGCCGAATTCGTAGGCGCGTTTGGCGCTGGGCTGGTTGGGCGGGAAGAACGTGTTCTGCAAGACCGGCACGTTCGGCACGACCTTGTCGCGCATCACCTGACGGTAGATGTGGCCGAACGCGTGGCCGACGCCGTTGCGGGCCTGCTTCGGCCAGACTTTCGAGGCGGCCACATCGAATTCGTTCGCCGACATATGTTCGATCATGTGTTCGGCAAGCGACGGCAGCGCATCATATTCCGTATAGGTCTCGGTCGCATGGCCGAATTCGGATTCGCGAATGCCGGGAGGCAGCTGTGCACGACGTTCCTCGGTCTGCGGATAGTTCGGCAGCTTGTCCCCGTAATAGATCATGAAAGCCGGGTTGAACTCGTCGTTGAAAACCTCGCGCTGGTCGTTGCCGAGGATGACGGCGACATCGGCGCCAATTTCTTCCCATTTGTCCGCGAGGGTTTCCATCGCCACGTGGCAACGATGGTGGGAGGATTCGATGCCCTTCATGGAGGATTTTTCAGCGAGGCCTTCGCTGGCGCGCATCTTCGTCAACTGGTCGAACGAATAGACGCCGTCGCGGAACGGATGCATGGCCTTCTGGTCCGCCGGCAGGCGCAGCAGCCATTGCTCGGGCGTCGTGTGAAGTTGCGGCCCGTGCGTGGTGGCCATTGCGAGAACGATTTTTGCCATGGGGTTACTCCCGGTTGTTCTGGTTGGTCAGGACGCGCGTCCTATTTCCACCTGATCTGGTAAAGTTCCGCCCCGTAGGTGCCGATGGCGCCGGGCGTGAACTGCACTTCCTTCGTGTGAACGAAGACGGCGGGCTTGGTGGAAATCGGCAACACATAGGCCTTGTCGATCGCGGTATTGAAAATCTTGCGATAGATTTCACGGCGCTTGTTCTCGTCGAGCGTTGCTGCGCCCTGCTTGGAAAGTTCCTGCAGTTCCTTGTCCTGCCAATAGTCGCGCGGACCAGGAGAGAAGAAATATTCCGAGGTCGCGTAGGAATCCGGCAGTCCGCCCGAGCTCCATTCGTTGACGAGAATCTGCTGCTTGCCGAGCCGCTGCTTGTCGCGATAGGCCGCGAAGGTGGCGCGATCCACCTTTGCACGCACGCCCACTTTGCGAAGCTCGCCGGCGAGCGCTTCGGCCAGACCGAAGACGCTTGGCGTGGCGAGTAGTTCCACATCGAAACCGTCTGCATATCCGGCCTCGGTCAACAACGCCTTGGCGGCGTTGCGGTCGAAGCTCAGTGGCTTCGAGGTCTGGTCGCAGGCGATCTGGTTCTTGAAGCAGAGTTCGTCGAACACTTTCGCATTGCCACCGGCGATGACGCTGCGGGTAATCAGGTCGCGATCGATGGAGCGCATCAACGCCTGACGCACGCGCAGGTCGAGCAGCGGTTTGGTGTTCGAGCGACCACTGGCGTCGAAGGCGATGAAGCTGAAGCCGATGCCCTGCAGGCCGGTGACCTCGACGCGCGGATCTGCGCCGAGCATATCGGCCTGATCCTTTTCGTGGATGCGAAGGGCATCGAGATTGCCGACGGTGAACTGCGCTATTTGCGTCTGCTGGTCGGGAATCGGCGAGACAAGAACCTTGCCGATCTGCGCGGCCTGCTTGCACGAACTTCCTTGAGGATAATTGGCGTTCTTCGTCAGGCCTATGCCACGATTGATGTCGACATAATCGGCCTTGAAGGGGCCGGTGCCGACTGGCGTCTTGATGCCGAATTCCGTCCGCTTTGCCGGATCGCCGTGAATGTGCTTGGGCAACATCGGCATGGC
>CANJWR010000255.1 GCA_947478455.1 Beijerinckiaceae bacterium
GGAGCGATCTTGTTTCGGAGCGTCATTCAGCGTGGTAATCTTTCCAAGGCGGATTTGTCGGATTCTGATCTGAATCGCCTCGATGGAAAATGGGCCGATTTTTCCGGGGCCAATTTTTCAAATTCGCTTATGTTTGAAGCGGACCTCAGTAGTTCCAATCTGCAGGGGGCTAACCTTCAGGGCGTCAAATTGATGAAGGCGCGGTTGAATGGTGCTAATCTCGAGGGCGCCAATATGACGTCGGCCGATCTCCGTGAAGCCCGACTGGCTGGAGCAAAGCTTAAGGGTGCGGACATGAGGGCCGTCAGACTCGATCGTCAGAATTTGCGTGGCATGGATCTCGCCGGAATTGATTTCAGCATGTCAGACATGATCGAGGCCGATTTCCGGGGAGCGAATCTGCAAGGCGCCAAACTGGCAGGAGTGAATCTTTTCGGCGCAAACTTCAATGGAGCGGACTTGCGCGGCGTTGACTTTGAGGGCGCCAATCTTGAGCGCGCAATCCTCACCGATGCTCAGACAGAAGGCGCCAACTTCGATGCGGCAATCATGCCTGACGGCCGCCGAAACGAGTAATTGGCGTCACGACCGTAACTGTTTTATTTACACTTCGTTTCATTCATCTGGTTCAAGGCTTCTTCCTCTGAAGAAGCGGTGATGAGGGACGAGATTTCATCGCCGCTCAACAGTTCTATGCAGACGACGCGGAATTCAAACTTTCCAGGTGCGCTTGATGAAGGGGTCTTGCTTTGCACGAGGCAGTTGATGCACCCATTCGCCAAGCTGGGCGTGGAATAGAATAGTGCGCCGCCCAACAGGGCAGAGGCGATCAGAAGTGTCTTCATGCTCTTGACTCCCGTTTTGTGTGGGCTTGAGCCGCATCAACAGAGAGAAAATATAGCGCCGGCTTTTTGAGAAACCAGTCTGTCCGGACGAAACTGATCTTGTCGAGCAAAGTCAGCGAACGATCTTAAGCGTAGGATCGTAGATTTCCACCCGTGTCGAACTCTCGAAATATCCCGACGTATATTCGCGCGTGTTCGGATCGACGTCCGACTGACCTGGTTTGCGGAAGAATTTTCCCTCAACGAAAATCTTCTTCGCCGGGAAGTTCTTGATACATTTCGAGTGATGGAAAATGCCGCCCACAGGTGTCTCGCCTGGCCCGGGTGGGATGTCCTCGCACTCCCAGTTGGCAGGATCGTAACGATTGATAACGATTAGCCGCAACAGATGGGCCATGCGGCGGGCCATCGTGTCGCCACGTGGATCGGTCACGAAGCGCATCATGCGGAGCACGCCGTCAGAATCAAACAATGTTGTCAGAACGATCGGGTGACCAGCTATAGTCGTCCCGCGCTTGTTCGTCGAAATCGTCGGATCTTCGAGCGCCTTGCCGAGATATTCAGTCTGGTCGTCAAAGCGAACATAGACTTCGTACAAGCCGTTAGGCTCGGGACGGCACTTCTTGAAATCCCGCCAGTCCTCAAGAAGAGCGCGCGGAGGCCCCCCGTTGCTGCCGCAGGCAAACTCGCCGAAACCGTCCAGGTCCATTTCATTGGCGTTCATGCCCAGACGGAGTCCGCGCAATTCGCCCTTGTCGTCGTCATCAGCTGCAGTCTGGGCCAATGCCGGCGTCATGAACGCCAACCCAACAAGCATCAGGGATACGAGCGAAATGGATCGAAACATTTCGGCGAGCTTCATGTTCATGGCTTGAACTGGTCGCACTGCTTGGTTTCTTTGCCCCAGAAATCAAGGCAATCGTCGTAGCTGCCCTTTTCTCCGTGACCCTTCATACGGGCGAAAACATACTTCATCACAGCGGTGATTTCGCGAGGCTGGAGATATTCGTTTGCGATCGGAGGAGTATCGTTGCCGAGCTCTTCGCGGGTCGTATCGAAGCAACGCTTGTCGGTATAAGCGAACTTGTCGTGATATGGCATGCCCGTGCCGATGCGGCCGCACTTCACGACTTCGATAAACTGCTCTTGCGTAAGTTCGGTCACACGCAGAGACAATGCGTTGCCGCCATAGCCCTGATCGCCCGATCCGTCCCATTTGTGGCAGAACTGGCAGGTGGCCTTTGTCTTGAAGATATCCTTGCCATACTCGATCTCACGCAGGTCCGCTGGAGATTCAGTGGCGGGTTGCTGCGCGGCTGCGGGCGAAGCCCCAGCAATCGTCAGTGCGGCGAAGGCCGCAAAAAGAAAACCAGTGATTTTGTTCATGTTCCGAGAGCCTCTGTGTTCCCAGCGCCTGTGCCGTCGAAGCAGGTTCGATGCGGTCTGTTCTGTTTCTTGAAGCCCTACGCAATTAAGCGCAACGGCCTCCCTTGCATTTTGAAACTGAACCGGCGCGACCGAGAGGTCGCGCCGGCAAAGTCGGGTCTAACGCTTAGAGCGTGAAGACGTAGAGCATCGAGCAGGTTGCGGAATTTTTCAATTCCGGAGCTTCCTGCAGGATGGCGGCCTTCTGGATCGAACCGATCAGAACAGCCACGTACTGCTTGCCGCCGATCGAGTAAGTGACCGGGGGAGCATTGATGCCACAGCCGGAGCTGTAGTTGAACACTTCCTTGAGGGTCTTGCCGTCGTAGGCAGAGAACTCGCCGTCCGGAGAACCGGAGAACACGAGACCGCCAGCGGTTGCGAGGTTGCCGGCCCAGTTCGGATAGTCGAGGGCGACAGCCGCCTTCTGCTCGCCAGTGATCGGGTCGAGAGCCTTGATCGAGCCGCGCAGACGACCGACGCCGACGCCGCCACCACCGGTGAACCGGTCACGGGGCTTCACCTTGCCGCCCTGATCCACGAAGTCATCCTGAACGACGAGCGTCAGCTTGTTACAGCCTTCGGCCGACGGGATGTACATGAGGTTCAGGTCGGGGTTATAGGCCGACGGTTCCCAGTTCTTGCCGCCTGTCGTGGTCGGGCACTTGACGTCCGTAGTCGGACGGGCGCGCGACGGCGTCATGCTGGCCACGTAGAGCTGCGTGTCCCTTTTGGGATCGTATTCGAGCGGCAGGCCGGTCTTCGGGTCGAGGCCTGTCGTCCAGGTGACCTTGTCGACATACTGCTTGCCCTGAACGAACGAGCCGTTGGCGGCGTCGAGGACATAGTAGAAGCCGTTACGAGCGCCATGGGTGACAAGCGTGCGGTCCTGACCGTTGATCTTGGCGCGGACAATCGGATGCTCCGAGATTTCGTCGAAGTCATACGGATCGTTCGGGGTGTACTGGAAGCCCCACTTGATCTTGCCGTCATCCGGCGCAAGCGCCAGAACCGAGGCAGCCCACTTGTTGTCGCCCGGACGGAAATCCGGATCCCAGTCGGGGCCAGCGTTGCCGATGCCCATATAGAGCAGGTCGAGCTGGTGATCATAGGTCGGGGTGACCCAAAGCGAGGCGCCGCCGTGCTTCCAGCGATCCTTGCCATCCTTCCAGGTCTCGTTGCCCGGCTCGCCCTTGCCCGGAATGGTGAATGTGCGCCAGGCCTGCTTGCCGGTGTTCAGGTTCGTGCCTTCGATGTAGCCACGAATACCGAATTCGCCACCCGCCGAGCCGGTGACGGCAGTATCGCGGATCACGAGCGGAGCGAGCGTGAGGGTTTCGCCGACTGCCGGTTCGGCAATCTTGGCTTCCCAGATCATTTCGCCAGTGGTCTTGTTGATCAGGAAGATACGACCGTCGAGGGCGATCGAGACGACCTTGTCCTTCCACAGCGCAACGCCGCGATTGTTGACGCCGCAACAAGCCACGTCGCCAGCCCATGCGCGGTCGGTGCCGGGGTCCATCTTCCAGGTAATGCGGCTGCCACGCTTGCCGGGCTTCAGATCGATCGCATAGACCGAACCCCAGCCGTCGGTGACATAGGCCATTCCGTCGTCGATGATCGGCGTGCCTTCGAGGTTGCCGTGGGCGTAACGACCGCCGCTCTGGTAACCGCCAAGAGCGACCGTGTAGGCGACCTTGAGATTCTTTACGTTCTCGGTTGTGATTTCCTTCAGACGCGAGAAGCGAT
The DNA here is from genome assembly GCA_947478455.1 of Beijerinckiaceae bacterium. Taxonomy (GTDB): domain Bacteria; phylum Pseudomonadota; class Alphaproteobacteria; order Rhizobiales; family Beijerinckiaceae; genus Terripilifer. The sequence continues at coordinate 4,020 of CANJWR010000255.1, forward strand.
GACCTTCATAGTTCTGATGATGAAGGATCCAGTTCTGCGGTTCGGCATCGGCCTTGAGGGCGCGATCCTGTGTCATGTCGGCAGCATTTGCCGAAGACAGTGCGGTTGCCATAAGCAGTACGCTTGCAAGCGTACTGGTACGTGAAATCATGTTCATCGTTTCCCCCGATAGCGTCCGGCAATGATGCAGGGCGCGCGAATGCGCAAAGCGCGCATCTCTCAGTTTTACATTCCGGTATGAAATCGTCAATTAGGACCACGCACTTCTGAGATGACGAATTGCGATGCTGGTTGGATATGTGAAACGTCTGCGACAATTTGCTCTGATTGCTGCAGTGCAAACTTTGGGCGAGTCCGAAATTGTGGGACTTTTTGTCCAACTGTATTTTTGGAAAGCAAAATCTTCGGCTCTTCGCTGAATCGTGTGGGTAGAGGTTTCAACCACAAGTTGAATATTTTGGTTTCCGCTGGCTCCGCGTATTTTCTGATGCATGCGTGACACGGATCTTTTTCAGGCGGCGCTCGGGCTTTCCGCGCCTTGGTTTATCAGCC
>CANJWR010000256.1 GCA_947478455.1 Beijerinckiaceae bacterium
TCAAACAGCGAGAAAGGATCAAACGACAGACCATCGAACATCGGCGCTTGCAGCACCGCAAGCTCGCCGCCTAGCATCAACCCCCAGACGAGGTCCACACTCCGCTAATTTACCCCGCGAGTTGCGCCAAATGTTCTGACGACGGACAGGCCGGATCGAGCGCTCCGGCTTGCTTGGCTCCCTCCATGCTCCGGATCAATTCACCTTGCCGATGCACTGGCACATTACCGTAGCTCGTGAAGGTCGTAAGCACATCGGCATGACCCAGGTTCTGCGACCAGGCCTTCATCTGTTCCGGCGTTAGGTCCAGCGTCATCGCATGATGCACCAGCATGTCGCGGAAGCTGTGCGGGTTAAAATAGGGCAGCGCCGCCGCCGCGAATGCCCGGCGGAATACCGCGCGGATTGGCTCACTGCTCGCCCAGCCGCGACGCTCCAGCCCCGCCGGCACAAATCCGCCATTGTCGCCGACCGCCATGCGCGTCGCCGGGAACAGCGGATCGGCTGGCCCCCAAAGATGATCGCGCGCCAGTTCATCGATCCACTCAGCGACGATCGGCGAGGCTTCCTCGATCGCCGGCATGAAATAAGTGCGGAACGTCTTGCCAAACTTCGTCTGGACGACGCGGGCATCCTGATCGACATAGCCCCCTACCACATCGATATGCTGCAATTGCAGGCTGGCCAGCGCCCCCACGCGAGCGCCCGTGATGGCCGTGAATGCGATCAGCGCCCGGTCGCGCCGCTCCAGCACGCTGCCCGCCGGCATGACGGCCAGCGCGCGGCGCACCTGCTCCAGCGTCGGCACCGTCTTTTCGCGCCGCGCGCGGGCAACAGTGGCGTCCTTCTCGCTCAGATTGAAATAGTCCGCGTCCGCCCAGGCGATATGACTGCGGAAGCCCGGCTCGCGCGACAGCCATTCGAAAAAGGCCTTCAAGTTGCGCAGCGTCGCATGAACCGTCGCTTTGCTCAGCTTCTCCCCGGAACGCTTACCGTGCGCCTCCGCCAGCCGCCGCTTGAACGCCTTGGCCTGCTCACGATGAAACCGCTTGAAATCCTTTGCGCCGGTCGATTCTTCGAAACGCGCCAGCGCCTTCGCCGCCGCATCGATCGTCGCTTCGTCGCGTCCGAGCGCATCGCGCAAATAGCTGAAATATTCGCGCTTAATCCGTTCGTTCGCGGCATTGGGTTTCGCCATCATCAGCCCTTTCCTTTTTCGTTACAATTCAGGGAGGGGTCAGGCCTCCCAATTAATCGCGGCAGGGCTTCCGTGAATTGGACCGCGCAAAGCGCCTTTGCCCGGCTGAAAAACTGTGTTTGCGAAAAATTGGCGGGCGGGGGCGGTCCTGCGCGCCCGCCCTCTGGAGATTCGACCCGCCCCCCGTCACGGTGGCGAGCGAGCGATCTCGACCGCGCAGCCGGGCATGTTCTTCGCCAGATCGGCCTTGCGGGTCCGGCGATGCATCGGCGCTTCACAGGTTTCGCACAGGGCGCTCAGATTGCCGCTATCCGGGGTGATTGGGACATAATCGACCATGTCCAAGGCCGGCCGCCGTGCCGCCCGACAGCGGAGGCAAAAGAGCGTTCCGGGCGGGCATGGACGCTTGCGGCCGGCGTTGCGTGCGATCAGGAACGCGCGCACCGTGCCGCCATGGAAAAGCATCGGCCGGCCCTTGTCGATCGGTTTCAGGCCGTTCCGTTGCCAGTGGCGCACGGTGTTTCGGTGCACATCGCAACAGGCGGCCAGCTCCGGCACGCTGTAGCTGTGGTGCAGCTTCACGCGATAGGGATTGGGCCGGCGAACGGCCATCGCCCTATTCCTGCTCCGCCACCAGCCGGCGGATCGAGTCCGTCTTGATCAGCGTGCGGCGGCCCAGCTTGATCGCGTCCAGCCGGCCGTCGCGGATTAGGGCATATATTGAGGTGCGGCCCAAGCTCAGCGTGCGTGCCGTCTCATTGATCGAATAGGTCAGCCGTTCCATTGTCGAAGCTCCCATGAAGCTGGCGTGCACCAGCGAACACGGGATTGAATGGACGAAGAAACATTCCCTGACGGCCGGAAAAGGCGAAAAGGTCTCTAACCGATTTTTGGCGTTTTCGGCCTTTCGAGCATTCTGACTATTATCGCTGCGCGCTGCCGCACTTGACTAGGGGCGGGAGAATTGCCGCTCTCCGCCAAAAACCAATTTGCCATCATTTCCTCTATACGGGCCTGCGCGCCCGGCCCAACGGGGAGACCATCGGGGTGCTGTGCCTGCGATACGATAAAGGCCATCGCACCTTCCCAATCCCAGGTGCGCGGTCGACCAACTGAACGCTTAGGTTCCACGTCGGCTTTAACGGCATCTCCGACGTGAAGCTGATGGTTCGGCAACAGCAAGTCGATCTTGTTGGATCGGAAGCTCAACCCTCGAAGTTCAGCCGTGAAATCAGGATGATCGAGGCCCGTTGAAAACAAATCTTCGCTCGGAAAGAACGGGTCCGACTTCAGCACTGTGTCAGGAAGGAAGTCCGCCTTCAGGATTCCCGCGTCCCAATCAATTTCGGCTGCCCACAAGAGGAAACCGGAATCAACTTCACGCGGATCGTCATTCTCCGACCACTCCACCGCTTCATCATGGACCGGTCCGTCTTGTGACATTCCGACGAGTTGCTCGGCAAGTTCGGGCCAATAGTGACCCCGAATGGCGTCATCCATGATTGGCCCGCTGGACTCCCCCGCAGCTTCGCGGAGGCCGACTGTCGCCATCAGCCAGGTGGTATGAGCCTGAATCCTGCCGGCCCGCGACCACATGTCCAGTTCGCCTTGGAGAATCATCCAAGACAGCATGCGGTGTACCCAAGGGCGCGGAGCCACCTGTGAAAGGAAATCGACAGCCGCTTTAGACGAAATAAGGCTCACGGCCTCTGGATAGCATGATTCGCGCTAGTTCGGAGAAGCTTTGAATATGCACCGCGCTAACGGATCAATGATTCGAGTTTCTCAGCCTCAGGTGTACGATCTCCGCCCCGCTCCGTAGCGTATCAAGATGATCGGCCCACCATTGCGCCATCTCGACCCGTTCGGCCCAATGCGCGCCGCGATGATAGGCGGCGCGGATGCCATCCTTGTCCTTGTGCGCCAACGCCCGCTCGATCGCATCCGGCGACCATTTGCCCGATTCGTTCAGCAACGTGCTGGCCATCGCCCGGAAGCCGTGCGCCGTCATTTCGTCCCCGGTGAAGCCCAGACGGCGCAAGGCGGCGTTGACGGTGTTCTCCGACATGGGCCGCGCTGGCGTGCGGATCGAGGGGAACACATATTGCCCGCCAGCCGTCATCGCCGCCGCTTCGCGGAACAGCGCGATGGCCTGTTCCGACAGCGGCACGGCATGCTCGCGCCGCGCTTTCATCTTCGCAGCCGGGATAATCCACAAGGCGGCGTCCACATCGATTTCGGACCATTCGGCGCGGCGCAACTCGCCGGGGCGCACGAACAGCAGCGCCGACAGCTTCAGCGCGATCAGCGTCAGCGAATGGCCCTCATAGCCGTCGATCGCCCGCAACAGCTCGCCCGCCTTCTTAGCGTCGAGAATGGCGGCAAGATGCTTGGGCTTGCTGGCTGCAAGCGCGCCGCGCAGATCGCGGGTCGGATCGGACGCGGCAAGCTGGCATGCGACAGCATAGCGGTACACCTGCCCGACGAACTGCAATGTCCGATGCGCCTTTTCGTCGTTCTTCGCCGCCTCATAGGGCCGCACCGCTTCGAGCACTTCGTACGGCTGGATTTCCGCCACGGGCCGGTGCCCGATCGCCTTTTCGACCAGCCGGAGAAACCATTCGCGCTTGGTGACGGTCGCTTCCGCCAGCCCGTCGCGCCGATTCTTCTCGATATAGAGCGTGGCCACGGCACTGAAGCTGTTCGCGGCGTTCAGCTTGGCGGCGTGCTTGTCGTGACGCTTTTTCTCCGCCGGATCGATGCCCTTTGCGAGAAGCTGCCGCGCATGGTCCCTCTTTTCGCGCGCGTCCTTCAGGCCCGTTTCGGGGAAGGTGCCCAGGCTCAGCTTTTTCTCGATACGCTTCGGATTGCCCGCTTCGTCGCGGCCATCGATTCGATATTTCATCCGCCAGAGCATGCCCCCGGACGGCTGGACCAGCAGGAACAGGCCCTTCTCATCGGCCAGCTTATAGGGTTGCGCCTTGGGTTTCGCGTTGCGGAGTGTCGTGATCGAGAGTGCCATTTGGGGGCCGCGCCTTTCTAGCCAGTTCCAACTGGCCCCCACCGTGGCCCCCAATATCGTCCGATTGTCGGCGCGCATTGGCGAACACTGGCGGTTAGGCCAGTGTGATTAGTGCCAGATTTTCGGGGTTTTTTCAACCATTGGCGGTTGCCAGCGATTAAGGAAATGGTGCCGCTTACAGGACTCGAACCTGTGACCCCATCATTACGAATGATGTGCTCTACCAGCTGAGCTAAAGCGGCTCGCCGGAGCGGCGCCATTAACAGCGGTCGCCGGGTTGTTCAAGCACTGCTCAATCGCTTTCGGCGCA
>CANJWR010000257.1 GCA_947478455.1 Beijerinckiaceae bacterium
ACACGAGCCTGAAAATGCGGATCGACGTCCGGCGCCAGAATTTTCGGCCGACCGTTCTTCCGCTTGAAGGCAATCGGGACGAAGACTTGAATGGAATCGCTTTCCTTGCTCAAGCGGCGGCCTCCTGGGACTTGGTTGTGGTAAGTTCGCGCACGAGACTTCCGACGCCATGATGACGCAGATCGACGGCGATTCCGGCGGAGGCAACAGTTATCGGCCCCATTCAAACGGCGCGTAAAGCCTCTGGGGAAGGAGGACTAGCCGATAGAAGAAAGCTCGCCGCATAAACAGGGCTGACGAAAATAGACAATCAGCAGGTTAAAGCGCGGCGCTCCACCTTCACACTGGAATTGAGACTCACCAAAGACAACGCTACAAGTTTCATCATGAAGACGATCAAGAAAGCAAAGAAGAGCAAGGATGTCCGCCTAGCCCGTGAGGACTGGACAGAGGCGGCGTGGCAGATGCTCGGCCGGGGAAGCCTGGATCAGGTGCGCGTTGAAACCCTCGCGCGCCATCTCAAGGTCACGCGAGGAAGCTTTTATTGGCATTTTCGAGACCGTGACGATCTCATCGAGGCCATACTTGAGCGCTGGTTTGCCGCCCTCGGTCTTGAACAGTCAATCTTGCCTGTGCTTCGGGACATCTCAGAGCCAGCACAACGCTTATGGGTGATCGCTGACCGCATTATTCGGCAAGTTGACAATAGCCAGTTCGTCGCTCTGCGTCTTTGGGCGCTCGGTAAAGAAACGGCGCGGCAACGGCTCGAAATTGAAGACCGCAAACGGTTGGAGCATTTTGTGAGGCAATTTCTAGAATTGGGCTTTTCCGAACAGGAAGCCTTGGTGCGCGGGGATATCTACCAGGCCCTTGTGCAGGGCGAATTTTTAAGAAGCGGCGGCCTGCCTTTGGCGGAGCGGATTGCAAAAGCGAAAGCCCGCCATAATCTGCTCGTCACTCGCTGACGAGCCCCTCCATACACCTGTGTATTGACAGCAGACTTCATTTGGATCTATCCATACAGACGTGTATGGAATTGGAAAGATCCCCATGCAACTCAACGAAGCCAACCGTCTGCTCGACTCACAGTATCTGCCGTTGGAAAGCGGCTGGATCAGACATGCAGATGGTCGAGCCCATGTCGCCGCCCGAACGCATATGATTGGTGTCACCGGAAAGATGTTTGAGTGGTGGTTTAGCTTTGTTCACACCACAGAACACTACAAATGGTGGCATCCGCGCGATCATGTCTTCAGTGACTGGATCGGCCCACGAGGAACCGGCGAATATGTGGCCGGTACGCATATCGTGCATGAATATTTTGCTGGTGGTCCGACACTTTTCAAGCTGAAGATCAATTTTCGCGATCCCGGAGCCATCCTCGACACATCGCGTTTCAGGGAAGCAGGGGTCAGCGCTGCAGTGTACGCACGAACGGGCCCCCTCGACCGCGATCTCTGGGTCGGCCACACCCTCCATCTCGTTCATGACACACCGGAAGGCTGCATCGTTCGCTCGCGTTTTTGGCTGGGCGAAATCGACCCGATGCCTCATCCCATTTCCCGTGCCGATATGTTGAAACTCGTACCCGATGAACGGGTCATTGGCCTGCATCAGCATTCAAGCGAGGAAATGAGCATTCTAAGCGGGTTTCTGCCAGCTTTGCACCGAGCGCATAATCCAGTTTTAGAGCGCGGCGAGGGAGGCGGACCATTATGAAGCTCATCATGCTCGGAACGGGCTTACCCATGCCCAATCCCAAGCGCAAAGGACCGTCACAGCTTATCAGTCTTGATGGAGCTCATGTGCTCGTTGATTGTGGTCCTGGGGCAGTGCATCGGCTGAACGAAGCGCACATCATGCCCAGCATGATCGATCATGTGATGATCACCCATCATCATGCCGATCACTATCTGGATCTGGGTTACTTCATCCTCGTAAGATGGCTTATCGGCGTCAATCGACCGCTGAATGTCTACGGGCCCGAAGGGCAGAAGCGGATGGTCAATCAATTGCTGGAAATGCATGATTTTGACTTCCGGAACAGACTGGGCGTTATGGCACCCAACCGGCGTTTGCCAGAGGTTTCGGTTATCGAATTTGAGGAAGGACCGGTTGCGGAAGTCGCTGGCATGAAGGTTGGCGCCTTCGTCACACCGCATTTGCCGGAAGGACGTTCATTTGGTTTCAGTTTTACGAGTCACGATAAAAAAATAGTCCTGTCCGGGGATACTGCGCCCAGCGAAAACGTCATTCGCCACGCTTATGGCGCAGATATTCTGGTTCATGAATGCGTGGACTCGCGCAAATCCAATCTTTCGGCATCACCTGCTTTCGCTTCGCCGGAGGACCGGCTGAAGCACATGGCGGAGATCCATACTTTTCCGGAATTTCTTGGCGCAATCGCCAAAGACGCATCGGTGAAGACGCTCGTAACCACCCATATGACGCCAGCAAGCGTTCCTGAGGAATTAAGTTCCATTATAGGTCGGGACTTCAATGGTGAAATAATCATTGGAGAAGATTTGATGCAGATAACGCGTTAGCGGCCTTCGCACGCGCACGCGAGAAACGGGAGGAGACAATGCGGACATTTTTGATCAATACGCTCGCCGTCGCAATCGTCGCCGCAGCACTGCCTGCACAGGCGCAGGACTATCCCTCGCGCATCATCCGCGTCATTGTTCCCTTCCCCCCGGGCGGGGTGCTGGATGGCATCACTCGTGCCGTCACCGAACGACTGCGCCCGATCCTAGGCCAGTCCGTGATTTTGGAAAACAAGGGTGGCGCGGGCGGCACGATAGGCCTTGAAACCTGCCTGAAATCGCCCCCCGATGGTTACACTTTTTGCGCGGTTACCGTGGAACAGGTGACATCCCGCGCTTGGCTGGAGCCGGATCAATGGGAAAAATATAAGGATCTGCAACCCGTAACCCAACTCGTCCAGAGTAAGGGCGTTGTATATGCTCGGGCTGATCTCCCCGCAAACAACCTTGATGATCTGGCCAGGCTCGCCGCTAATCAACCAGGCAAGCTGAATTACGCCAGCTTCGGATGGGGTAGCGCACCCCATCTGTTCTTCGAATGGCTCAATACCGAAAAGAAAATCGACATATACCATGTGCCCATGAAGAGCGCTGTAGACATCATGAACGAGACCACCGCCGGTCGGATGGACCTGAGTTATGTCACCACAGGCTTCGCACGGCCGCACATAGAAGCCGGAAAAATCAAGGCCCTCGCCGTCTTGGGAGCGAAGCGTTCGCCGCTACTGCCGAACGCTCCCTCGCTTGGTGAGCTTGGGCTGGATTTTCCATACGAAGGCGGCTGGTTTGCGCTCATGGCGCCTCCGGGCATTGAGGCGACGGTTCTGAAAAAGTTCCATGATTCCATCAAGGTCGTGCTTGGGAGTGAAGACTATCGTCAGAAGTTCCTTGAGCCGCAAGCATATGAGTCTATCGGCAATTCCACTTCTGAATTTGCGTCCGTGCTTATGCGGGATCGCGAAATAGCGCACGCGCTTGTTCGCATGGCGAACGCCAAACCCCGACGCGATGGCGAAAAACCATAACAGGCCTGACTGTTGAAGCATCGCAAGACGCCAGAGGCATGATCAATGCGATAAAGGGTGCAAGCGGACTTTGCGTCTAAATCCTTAGATATTCTCGTGTCAACTGCATTTCGATGATCCATGAAAACGATTAAAACGAGCGCTGATCGCAGGCGCTGGTTTTTCTAAATGGGGCGACCAGTTTCAGCTACAGGCTTTCTGGAAAAGATCTTCGCCCTTAATAATCTCATGGCCTTTGTTGAAGGGGCGCCCACGAACTGTGTTGACACCTTCTCGGCCTTAGCAACATGTTGGATCGTTGCGCCTTTACCGGTCGCAAGCCTTCGCCGCCAAAAGCGCAGCGCACACAGTTGTTGCTGCCCGACTTGACGCCTCTACAGCGCCCGCAAGATAGCCCGGCTCGGTTGGGCTGGTTTCACTTCCAGCCAACACCAATCGCTCTGCCCATGGCCCCCTGACCCAATCCACCCTAAGGGATGACGGATGGCCGGAAGCAGAGCCGTCTGCGGGTGTCGAGGTCCGCTCATCGGCAGTCCAATCCTTCAGAAGCGTAGCGCGGGGGTGAGCGGCCGCTGGCCCAAACAAGCGCGTCAACTGTTGGATGGCTGCGCGGATGAGGGGCTCATCACCGATGCTCGCGCGCTGTGCAGCGGAGATTCCGACGAAGCCGAACAGCGCGGCCTGGCCTTGCGACGTCGTCGCATCATGGATTTCGCCAAGCGGTCCGACCATGCTCTGCGCAGCCCCAGACAGGCCCGCCACCCACCAGATTTGTCTTGCCGACATGACAGCCAGCTATTTGCCGCGCCCAATCTCTGTTGCAGCCTTCATCGACCCACCACGAGAGGTGATGAATATCTTGGGCAAAGGACGGTCGGTTGGGTAATGAGTATCTATGGCGGTCATCTGCCGAGCGTCATTGGGGATGATCTCGTCATAGATG
>CANJWR010000258.1 GCA_947478455.1 Beijerinckiaceae bacterium
ATGCCCTCCGGAGTATTGCCCTGCGTAAGAATCCGATTACCGTGCACCGTGACGCCGGGAGGACGCATCGCCCAAAGCTCTGGCTCTATCACCGTGTTGTTGGAGGGGATGACGAGGCCAATCTTGGCGCGAAAGCCGTAGAGCGCGCGGCTCAACCGGATCTCTCCGTCATTCGCATTTCGCACCGCATTTGGTCACGACCCCTCGCCATTTCTCGAGATCGGCGCGCAAGAACTTCGCGTAGTCCGCCGGCGAATTCGGAGACCAGGCGGCGCCCAGCTCAGTGAGCCGCTTGGCCATGTCGGGCTCGGCTAGCGCCTTGGAAAATTCGGCATTCAGGCGATTGATCACCACATCCGGTGTACCTGCCGGCGCAAGGATTCCGAACCAAGTTGAGGACTGGAAGCCGGAGAAGCCCTGCTCGGCAACGGTGGGCAGCGAGGGAATGGCCTTCGTGCGCTCGGCGCTCGAGATTCCTAGCGCGCGCAACCTGCCGGCCTGCACGTGCGGCAGTAGCTGGGGCATAACCTCGAACATGAAGTGCACATGCCCACCGATCACATCTATGATCGCCGGGCCGCCGCCTTTGTAAGGAACGTGATTTGCCGGGAAGCCAGCCCGCTGGCTAAGCATCTCACTTGCGAGGTGCCCGGTGGCGCCAACGCCGGCCGAGGCGAAGTTGATCGGTTTGGGCTGCGCCTTAGCCCAGGTGATGAACTCCTGGAGCGTAGTCGCTGGGATCGAAGAGTTGATGACCAGGAGCTTGGGCGCATCCGCAACTAGGATCACCGGAGCGAAATCTCTGAGAGAGTCGTACGGCATCGCCGGGCGCATCGCAGGCGCAATCGTGATCGGGCCGTTCACGCCCATCAGCAGAGTGTATCCATCAGCCGGCGACTTCGCGACCGCTTCCGCGCCGATGACACCGGTAGCGCCGGCACGGTTTTCCACCACCATCTGCTGGCCCAGCGAAAGCGAGATCTTCTCGGCAAGCAAGCGAGCGAGAATGTCAGTTGAGCCGCCAGGCGGGTACGGAACGACGAGCCTGACAGGCTTGGCTGGATAGGCTTGCGCAAGCACCGTTGCCGGCCCGATTGTAAGGAGCATCAGCAATAGACTTCCCAAGAGTCGATAGGCAATCATGTACGTTCTCCCTAATCTCGAAAATAGCCAACGTAGCGGTTCACACCTAGGTCCGTGGCCCATGTCTTACTTTCGGCAAGGCCCAGCTTACCTTCGATCGGAGCGATCCGCGCGCGTATCTCTGCGAGGCTCTTTTGCACGCCAGGTAACACTCGCTCCACTGTCTCGCGCACCTCTGCCTCGTCGACCGTCAGGATACGCCGGTCCTGCATTATGACCCGGCCGTCCACGATCACCGTTTCAACCGCACGGCCCGACTCGGTAAATACCACCTGGCGCGCAACGCTGTTAAGCGGGACATAACTGATGTCGGAAAGATCTAGGATAGTCACGTCTGCCCGCATGCCTGCACGAAGATGCCCAAGGTCACTAAAACCAGCAGTCTTCGCCCCATTCACAGTTGCGGCCCGAAGGGCATCAGCTGCTCTCGGCGGGCCCTCGTCCGGGTGGCACACCGCGGCTAGCGTCACGTAGAGTTTCATTGCCTGGAACATGTTCTGCACGTCGCTGCAGCTGCAGTTGTCGCAGCCCAGCCCAATGTTGATGCCGGCATTTAGGAACTCGCGGGTCGGCGCAATACCACTGCGGGTCTTCAGGTTGCCCGCAGGGTTCAGCCCGACGTTTGCGCCGGTTTCGCCGATCAGTTCTATCTCGTCCTGGCGCATCCACACGCTGTGCGCGAGCGTCATACGCGGAGTGAGAGCGCCGAGGGACTTCAGCCAGTGCACGTGGGAGCCGTGATGCTCGCGCCAGCCCTCGCGCGCCACATGCGTCATACCCTTGTTCTCGTATATGTGCGTGTAGATCGGTAGTTCCTCGCGCGCCGACAGATCCACGAGGCGTTCCCAAAGCGCGGGCGAACAGGATTCGGGGCTAGAAGGTCCGAGCGCGAAGAAAGCGAGCGGACTGCTACCGCGCCGTGCACGGATCAAGGATTCGAGCAGTCTGACCACATCGGTTCCTTCGGGAAACTGGCGCGCTGGGGCGGACAAACGCTTCTGTTCGTCGGCCGAAAGAAGCTCGGAATAAAAGACGCGTGACTTTACCCGCCCGACGTCGGCAATCTGCGGCGCGAGCACAACGCGCAAGCCCAGTTCCTCGTACGCTGAGAGGATAACGTCTAAGTCCTCCTCGTGAAACGGGTTTAGGCTGTGCATGTCCTGGACCGTCGTGATTCCAGTTCGCAGGCACTCTATACCTCCCACAAGAACGCGCGCCCGAAGCTCTTCAGGGCTGCGCTGACCGTAGGCGTGCGGCATCGCGAGAGCGCCCAAAGATCGAGCGATATCGCCTCGAAACATCTCTTCAGGAGCGTGTCATGCGCATGATAGTGGGTATTGAAGAAGCCCGGCAGCAAGAGCTTCCCGCGGGCGTCAATGACGCGATCCCAGACTCCTGTCGGCGCAGCTCCAACCGATTCGATGCGCCCCCCTGAAATGGCGAGGTCCGCCACTTTGGGAAAATCGACGTCTACGTCGTGGTCATACACTCGGCCACCCCGGATGAGGATTCTCTCTTTCATAGTCCCTCCTTCTCGTCAAACACGGTGCCGAGATTCCTTGCCTCGGCGAGATCCAGCAATCGAGCTCCCAGAACTAGGTCCTGGCTCGCGATGCCTAGCGACTTGAAGACCGTGATCTCCGATTCGCTCGCCCGTCCGAGGATGCGCCCCAGCAGCAGCTCGCCGATCTCGCCGCGAATCTGGTCGTCTCGTATGGCTCCGGACTCAATCGGCAGGGCGATGTCGCCGGTGCGCTGACGGCAGGTCTCGTTTGAATCGAGCCAGAACGCGGCTCGGCGAGCGGCTGCATCGTCCATCTCGCGCTCGTGTCTGCGGCCGGCGCCTCCGAGATTGATGTGTGTACCCGGCCGGACGCGTCGGCCGTCGAAGACTGGGTGTTCGGTGGTGGTGAGCGTGGAGATGATATCGGCCTCTCCCACCGCATCCCCTAAATCTACACCTGTCACGATTTCCGTGCCCTTCATGCGGGGATCTGCACGCAGCCTCGCGGCTAGCGCGGTGACCTTCTCGGGCGTGCGTGAAGCAAGGAGCAGTCTGCTGGTCGGTCGGACCCTGGAGATGTAGAGCGCCGCGGTAAATGCAAGCTTTCCTGCACCGATCAGGAGATGCGTGCGCGCATCCGGGCGGGCCAGCACCCGCGTTGCGCAAGCGAGTCCGGCTGCCGTCCGATGCTCGTTCAACCGGTCGGCCGCGATCAGGCCACGAATCCGCAGATCCTTCGCGTCCCAGATCATCATCATGCAGGTGGTATTTTTTCGGGGCGGCTGCATCGAAGTGAAGACGCTCCCGACCAGCTTCATGCCAAGAACCTCGCTGCCAATCAACCCGGACATGATGAGTGCCGTTCCTTTCGGATTTTCCCGGTGGATCTCGCTTCGCAAAGGGAGCTGTGCCGTCTTGCCGGAGTACGCGCGGAATGCCTCGTCAGCCGAGTCGATGGCGAGGTCGAGCGGCAGGATCTCGTCGATGAGTTTTTCAGACAGCAGGCGCATTAGCTTTGCAGTGACGAAAGGTTTTAAAAGACTTTATAAATTGTAGGTGTTTCTGGCCACCGCGCCGTTTCACTGAATGAAACGAAAAAAATTGCGCAATCGCCTCGGCCTGCATGCAAATGGACGTGGACGAATGGACCACCGGGGAAACCGCAGGCATGGCGTTAGCGCGGCCTCAGGAATTTACCCACGGGTCCTGCGCAGGGCCGACCTTCGCTGGCGATCTCGATGCCGCGCAAGAACACCTGAACCGGTGCGCCCTGCACGACCCTTCCCGCGAAGGGGGTTTGCGCCGCTTTGCTGAGTTGGTCTTCATTGCGGATAGTTGTGCTGCGCTTCATGTCGACCAGCACGAGGTCGGCGTCGGCGCCGACTGCGATGCGTCCCTTACCGGGCAGACCGAAAATGCGCGCCGGCTCGGTGGCGCAGGCGCGTACAAGGTCGGACAGTGTTATCCGGCCTTCGCCGACCAGCCCTAGCATCACGGGAAGGAAAGTCTGCAGGCCGGCGAAGCCGCCAGGGGCCTTCCAGATGTCCGCATCGCCCTGTGATTTCTCAGCGGGAAGATGCGGCGCATGGTCGGTCGCCACGATATCGACCGTACCCGCGCGCAGCGCTGCCAGCATCGCCATCACATCGCTTGCGGGCCGCAGGGGCGGAGCGACCTTGGCCACCGGGCCATGGCGCAGCAACTCGGTGGCGTCAAGCGTCAGGTTGTGGGGTGTCACTTCTGCGGTGACCAGCGCGCCGACCCGCAGCGCCGCCAAAG
>CANJWR010000259.1 GCA_947478455.1 Beijerinckiaceae bacterium
ACATCCAGTGGCATCGGCACACCGGACAATGGTACCGCCTTCATTCCGGCCTTAGTCTGGTGAAGGCAATCGAAACCCTTAGGTCCGACGGTATCCTTTACCCCTGGTAGGCAAGGCTGCAAATCCTGCGGCCTTCAGCGGACGGATACCTTCTTCTCGACGATCAGCCGCCGGAAAATCCGACGCGGCGTCTTCAAATCGGAACTCAGCCAGCCCCATTTTTGAAGCGTGATCTTTTCGGCCCCCACCGGCGTTACGTCACCGTGTCGACGATGACGCGCTTGGTGAAGTCGCGCACATTGGCGGAGGGCCTGTTGGGGCTTCTCCCACCACGAAGGTGGCGATCTTGCGGGTCAGGTCGGTGTCCTGCAGCTTGGGCGTTTCCATGACGTCTCCCCGATTTTCCACCACAATTCAGAAGCCGGCGGAAATCGGAAATCGCCGGCCGGCCCATGGCCAGCGGCCCGCGATGAAGTAAGATGGCCGCAAGAGCAGCAGGGAGCGCCACGGCCAGGAGGATTCGGGATGGGACTTTACGCAATCGGCCAGGGCGTCTCTATGGTCGAGGCCGAGCGGCTGGTGACCGGCAAAGGCCGGTTCACGGACGACAATCATTTCGCCGGCGAGGTCCACGCGGTCTTCGTGCGCTCGCCGCACGCCAATGCGGCGATCGCCCGTATCGACGCGACGGCGGCGCGTGCTATGCCGGGAGTGCTAGCGGTGCTCACCGGCGAGGACTGGCGCCGCGACGGGCATGGCGACGTGCCAGGCGTCGATCCGCCAAGCCGCCGGGACGGCAAGCCCGGCTACCGGCCGCCGCGCCCGGCCATCACTTTCGACAGGGTCCGGCATGTCGGCCAGATCGTCGCCATGGCGATCGCCGAAACCATCGCGGAGGCCAAGGATGCGGCCGAGCGCATCGAGATCGACTATGAGCCGCAGGCGCCGCAGATCGACGCCCTTGCGGCCAACGCCGAAGGCGCGGCGCTGATCTGGGACGACTGCACGCGCAACGAGGCTTTCATTGCCGAGCGCGGCGACGCCGCCAGGGCCGAGGCGGCGTTTCGCGACGCGCCCTGCCGGGTCGCCGCCCGCTTCCGGGTGTCGCGCGTATCGGCCAACACCATGGAGCCGCGCGCGGTGGCGGCGGACTATGACGCAGGCCGCGGCCATTATCGCGTCTGGGCCTGCCAGCAGAGGCCTTTCGTATTCCGCACCATGATGGCGCAGCACATGTTCCGCATCCCTGAGAGCCAGATGACTGTCGTGGCGGGCGACGTCGGCGGCTCGTTTGGCATGAAGGGCGGCCTGGCGCCCGAAACACCGCTCGTGGCTTGGGCGGCGCGGAAGATCGAGCGTCCGGTGAAATGGGTGTGCGAGCGCAGCGAAGCGCAGATCGCTGACGACCAGGCGCGCGATCTCGTCATCGACGGCGAGATCGCCTTTGATCGGGAGGGACGCATTCTTGCGGTGCGGGCCGCAGCGGTGGTCAATTTCGGCGCCTTTCTGAGCATGTCGGGGTTTGGGGCGGCGGCCGGCTTTCCAGCCAATGCGCTGTGCGGCGTCTACGATGTGCGGGCCGGTTATGCGCGCTCGACCGCCGTCTTCACCAACACGGTCCCGATGGCGAATTATCGCGGCCCGTCCGGCGTGCCCGCCGTGATGGGGCTGGAGCGGCTGGTCGATATGGCGGCGCGCTCCTGCGGACTCGATCCGGTGGAGATCCGCCGGCGCAATCTCATTCACCCCTCCCGCATGCCGATAAAGCTCCCCAATGGCGCGACCTACGACTGCGGCGAGTTCGAGGCCGTGATGGACAAATGCCTCAAGCTCGGCGACTACGCGGGCGCGGCGGCGCGGCGGGGAGATGCGGCTGCGCGCGGCATGTTGTACGGCGTCGGCGTCTCGGCGAGCGTCGATCCCTCCGGCAGTCCCGTGCCCGAATGCGCCGAATTGCGCTTCTCGCCCGATGGCGCTGCGACGGTTCTGGCGGCCTCCACCGCCGGCGGCCAGGGCCACGCCACCATCTACACCCAGATCGTTTCGCAGACGCTCGGGCTCGATGTCTCGCGCATCTCGGTGGTGGAAGGCGACACGAGCGTGATGGCCTGGGGTTCGGGCACCGGTGCGGCGCGCACCGCCACGCTGTCCGGCACGGTCGTCCTGCAGGCTGCCCAAAAGGTGCGCGAGAAGGCGCGCCGCATCGCCGCCCATAGGTTTGAGACCGCGGTCGAGGATGTCGAATTCGACGCTGGCGTCTTCCGGGTCGCAGGAACCGACCGCACGATGCGCTTCGAGGATGTGGCCCGGCTGGCGTTCCAGCCCTCGAAACTGCCGCCCGGCATGGAATTCGGCCTCTACGAGGTCGCTAACTGGGAGCCGGCGGTCGGCAACATCCCGAACTCGTTCCAGATCTGCGAACTGGAGATCGACCCCGCAAGCGGCGTGACCGACATTCTGCGCTACACGGCGGTGATCGACGTCGGCGTCGAACTCAATCCCGAGCTGGTGCGCGGCCAGGCCATCGGGGGCATCGTGCAGGCGGTCGGCCAGGCCATGATGGAGGAGGTCGTGTACGACGCCGACGGACAGGTGCTCACTGGCTCGTTCATGGACTACGCCATGCCGCGCGCCCTCGACATGTGCAACATCGAGATCGGCAGCCATCCCGTGCCGACGAAGACCAATCCGCTCGGCGTGAAGGGCGCGGGCGAGACCACCACGGTCGGGGCGCTCGCGGCGGTGATGAACGCCCTCAACGATGCGCTGGCGCCCTGCGGCGTTGACAATTTCCAGATGCCAGCGACGCCGGCCCGCGTCTGGCGCGCCATCTGGGACGCACGCGCGGCGACCTGACGTTTCGCCCGGTCAGGCACCGCCGCGCCGGCGCGCCTGTTCGCGATGGATTTTCGGCGTCGCGACCCGGTCTGAGATGCGGATGTCCCATACGGTGGCGCCGTCGTGGGCGCTCGCGCGAATTGCTTTCGGCGTGCGAGTGGAGCGTCGTGTCGACCGCTTCAGCGACTTTGACCGCCTGCGATCGAGGGAGCCACGTTGGGGCGGAAATGCATGGCGTTGCCGCTGTGGCCTGTTGAATTTTGCTTTTTGTGAAGATCGTCATAGCTTCACGCGCAGGCTCCCCGAAGAGGGGCTGACGCGCAGAGTCAAGTGCCCGGAAAGCACACCGGTGGAACAGGGAGGCTAACATGACTGATCACGCTCAACGCGTGCCCGGCATCGCGACGACGCGCGCCGACATGATGGGGCTTGTTCTTGTGCTCGCGCGCTTTTTACTCGCCTCGGAATTCATGACGTATGGAGTACGCAAGTTTTTGCATCCCGAAAACATTTACAATCTGATCGCCGCAAATCATCTGCCCGGTGAACTCGTTTACCTTGTGTACCCTTGGCAGTTCTTCTTCGGCTGGGCCTGCTTTCTGGGATTTCAGACGCGGCTTGCCGCAATTGCGCTTTTTGGCTTCTGCATCATTGCGCCGTCAATTTTCTGGATCGACAACCTTGAGAACCTGACTCGCGATTATGCGACGGCGGGTGGGTTTATATTTCTCTTCGTATACGGGCCCGGGCGATACTCGCTGGACGCCAAGTATGGCCGCGACGGAGGCGATATTTTTTCGAATATATTCGGCGCGATCTGGAAAAGGGCCTCGCTGATTGACGGGCTGCTCGTAGCCGGTCGCGCGTTGATGGCGTTGCCTTTCCTCGCGGATGCCGGGAAGAAAATCGTTCACTTAGGCCCGCAACAGGAATTGCTGGCCTCCGTGAACATTGCGCCGGTGTTTGTCTATGTGCTGATCGTGGGGCAGTTGATCTTCGGGACAATGTTGCTGATCGGCTACCGCACCACGCTGTCGGCGTCGGTGCTACTGGCCTGGTCCCTGGTCCTCGGCTTCAAGATTCACGGAGTTGCAGGCTGGGCCGGGTTCTACACTGAAAGTTACGGCTCCATTCTCTACAACTGGTTCCAGAAGAACGGCGGCACACTTTCGAGCTTCTATAAGGACATGGAGGTGATCGGAGCGTTGTTGATGATTATTGTCTTCGGCCCTGGACGAATTTCGAAGGACGTTCAGCTACAGGGTACGAGTAACGCGCATGAATCCATTTGAATAATATTGGGCTGCCCGAGGCGGTCCTGAGTTCTGACTTGAAGTGCAACACCCCCAGCCGATTTGATATCGGCAAGGTTATTCAGGACCTTAAGGAGTGTTGCCATGCGATCCTCAGCCATCCCCTCATTTTTCAAACAACCGCAAACGTCTGATTGAAGGTCCGGTGCTGGCCGAGGAAATCGCGATATCTCTCGATCAGTGGGCGCAAACGGACATCTGGCATGTTGGGGATCAACTCGTAGAGCATGCATCCCTGTCGGAACAACGA
>CANJWR010000260.1 GCA_947478455.1 Beijerinckiaceae bacterium
AGCATCCAGAACCTGGCGTCGATTGAAAGGCGAAAATCAATTGCCGAAAGTCATCAACGGTGTAAAGTTTAGAGACGGAATCGAAGTCGCGCCAGAGATCAAATTCGCCGCTTGATTCACGCCGTCACCTAAATTCAACCATAGCTCTGTCCCCTCGGTCCGACGACTGATATGGTGAGCTGTTCCGGAACGGACCGGCTCGCATCTGTCTAGATTTTCATCGATGATGGCATGTTCGCGCAGCCGTGCAAATAGGATGCCGCAGCGCAATGCGCCGCAGTCGCCGGTCGACCTACTGGCCGACCCGGCGCTTCCACATATCCCAGGCGCGCGAGGCGGACCCGATGTTCACCGCGTCTGCCATGGGGCCTTCCTGGGCGTCGAGCGCCGCAATGGGCCCGCCGGCAGCCAGCATGGTGGCCTGCAATTGCAGGCGCGCATTCACTTCGGTGTAGACCGCACGGAAGATCGCAACCGGCAGGCTCGGGCCTGTGGCGACGCTGCCGTGGGCGCGCATCAGCGCCACAGGGCGATTGCCCAGAACGCGCGCCAGTTCGGCGCCTTTCTGGTGATTGCCGACGAGCATGTCCGTCGCACCGAACTTTTCGCGAATGTCGAAAACCGGCGCACCTTCTGCCAAAAAGGCCGCATTGTGGAACATCGCCCGCATCGGCACGCCGACGAGGCCGAACGGAATCACCGATTGCGAATGGCTGTGGACAACGGAGTTCACGTCGGCGCGCTGCTTGTAAACCTCACCGTGAATGAAGCGCTCCAGAAAGCCGCTGCGCCCTTTGGCTTCGCAGGCTTCACAATCGAGATCGAATTCCATGATGTCGTCGGCGGTCACCAGCGCTGGCGCCAGCGAACGCGACATCAGAAAGCGGTTCGGATTGACTGGATGGCGCATGCTCACGTGACCGAAAGCGTCCACCACGCCCTGGTCGGCCAGAATGCGGCTGGCCGCCGCGAGTTCTTCCAGAATCGCCCGATCAACCGCGCCCGCAGAGGTCGGGACGGGGCGCGATCCGCCGCCAACATCGGCCGGCGCATAGGCCAGAAAGGATGAGCCAAGCGAAGCGTGGCACGGGCACTGAAAAAGTCTCATGGTTCCCCCGAAAAAGTTCCAGCAGGTTTAGGCCGCTTATGCGGTCTGCGCCAGTTGCAATCTGTCAATCAGCGTTTCACCACCACAAGACCATCGAGCGCCACGCCACCCGACTCCCGCAGCAAAAATGGGTTCACATCAACGGATTCAAGCGCATCGCCGGCGTCGTGCACAAGGCTGGCGAGCCCGATGAGCGCCTGCACCAGCATTGCGTGGTCAAGCGGCGCTTTGCCCCGATAACCTTTCACCAGCGCGCCGACCTTCGTGCGGGCGATCAGGTCGGCCGCCGTGCGCTCATCGAGCGGCGGCGCGGCGAAGGCGACGTCCTTCATCAACTCGATGCCGACGCCGCCTGCGCCGAACATGAGCACCGGCCCCATTTCTGGATCGCGCGCTGCGCCCAGCACGAGTTCTAGGCCGCCGCTGGCCATCTCGGCGATCAGGATTCCATCTATTGCCGGCTTTCCCGGCAGTGCCGCGACGGCGGCATTGATCTTCCGCCACGCGGCGCGAACGTCATCCGCCGACTTCAGATTGAGCAGGACGCCGCCGATGTCGGACTTGTGCGGAATCGCCGCGCTCATCACCTTGGCGACGACCGGGTAGCCGATGCTGTCGGCGGCATCGGCGGCTTCGTTTTCGCTTCTCGCAAGAACCTCACGCGGACCGTTGATGCCATAGGCTGCCAGCAGGCGCTTGGAGGCGACTTCATCCAGCGTCGCCGGGCCGGGCGTCGCCAGCAGTTCCGCCAGAATGCGTTTTCCATCCACATTCGGCGCAGGCGGCGGCACGATGGGCGCCTGCATGCGGGCGTAATAGTCAGTAACGTTGCGGATCGCCCGCAGCGCGCGGTCGGGCTCCTGCATAATGGCGAGGTTGGGCAGTTCGGCCCGCACCTCAAGGCCATAATCGTTGAGCCCGTATGACAGGATGCTGATGAACGCCGCCGGCTTACCGGCCTTGCCGGCCATTTCGTTGACTTGGCGCAGCACCTGCTCGGTACGGCGGGTGCCAGCCTCGCGCGGCAACTCCTCCTGCAGCAACAGCATGTCAAAGCCCGGATCGTTCAGATAGGTCTCGACGCATTTCAGGAACACATCGAGCCCGCCAGCAGCCCCGAATCCGCCGTCGAGCGGATTGTTCACCACCGCGCCCGGCTGCATAAGCGGTTGCAAAGACAGTCGGCTCTTCTCCGATAGCGGCGGATATTTGAGCCCGCTGGCCGAGGCTGCGTCGACAATGAGGCCACGCATGCCGCCCGAATAGGTGATGCCTGCAAGGCGATTGCCCTTCGGTTTGGGCGCGTGGACGATGAATTCAACGGTCTCGACCATATCGTCCATGGTCTTCACGCGCAGCGCGCCTGCGGCACCCGCCACAGCATCGAACGCCTCCACGGAGCCCGCCAGCGCGCCGGTATGGGCCGCCGCAGCCGCCCTGCCCTCATCGGATGCGCCGAGCTTGAAAATCACCACCGGCTTGCCGGCTGCCCGCGCCGAGCGAAGCGCCGCCATAAACGCTTCTGGCTCATGGATCGCTTCCAGATAGGCGACGATCACTTTCACACTTGGCTGCTGGACGTAATAGGCGATGTAGTCGGCCGCCGTCAGCCCGGTTTCGTTGCCGCTGGTGACGAGCATTCCGGCCGCAATGCCGCGCTCTTCCAGAGCGCGCTTAATAGCCAGCACGATGCCGCCCGACTGGGCCACAATCGCTGCCGGACCAGGGACGAATTGCTGCATCCGGTCATCAGGCAAGGTAAAGAAAGAGGCACTGGCGTTGAAATTCCCGAGGCAATTGGGACCGGACAGGGCGAGCCCCGTCTCCTCGACAACGCGCATCAATTCCTCGCCAAGCGCCTTGCGTTCTGGCTCCGTCGATTCGCCGAAGCCCGAGGTGATGACCGTGGCACTACGCGCGCCCGCCGCCGCCGCCTCGCGCAGAAGGCCCGGCACATGATGGGCAGGCACAAGCACAAGCACGTGATCGGGCGGCTCCGGCAGATCCGTGAAGCGCCGATAGCAGCGCGTATCCCAGATTTCGTCGCGGGTCGGGTTGTAGGGGTAGATGGTGCCGGGAAAATTATACCGCTTCAGATTGCGCCAGACTCGCGGCGACCAGTTGCCCGGTTTGTCGCTTGCTCCGGCGATGACCACATTGCGGGGATTGAGAAGCGAGTCGATTTTCTCGATCTTAGAACGGTGTTTGAGCGCCCCGGCCTTGTCGTTCATCCCCGGAATGTCCTCCTGCAAATTTCGTTGCAGGAATAATGGGTGGCGGGGCGGTT
Organism: Beijerinckiaceae bacterium; assembly: GCA_947478455.1. GTDB lineage: Bacteria > Pseudomonadota > Alphaproteobacteria > Rhizobiales > Beijerinckiaceae > Terripilifer. The sequence continues at coordinate 3,396 of CANJWR010000260.1, forward strand.
CTGTCAACGTCGCCGCTCCATCTACGCCGGCCCTGTTCCATGTTATGAAGTCGCAGCCGCACAGACGGACAAACCCGGAGGAACGATGCTCGAAGACCCCAAATTCGCCATTGGCAGCCTGCAGCCGCTGAATGTGATCGATGTCTCGGTCTACGAACTGTACCACCTCTTTCCGCAGAACTACCTGCTGGTGATGATCCCGCTGGGGCTTGGCGAGTTCTCGCGGCACGAGATGGACCGCATTTTCGCGCCGCTCGAATCCTATATGGATTCGCTGATGGAACGCGGCATCGACGCGATCATGCAGAACGGCGTGCCGCTGCCGCTGGTGATGGGCGTGGAGGCCCACGACCGCCTGCTCGACAAGATGCAGACCTACACCGGCAAACCCGCCGCCACGACGGTCGACGCCGTCGCGCGGGCCTGCCGGCACATGGGGCTGAAAAAGGTCGCCTGCGTCAACAAATGGTCCGACGCCATGAACCATACCCTGGCCGAGTTTCTGGGCCGCGAAGGCGTATCTGTCTGCGGCTCGGCCACGAAGGAAATCGCTCCGGCGGATTTCCAGAAGCTCGCCGCCAACGACCATTCCCGCCTCGCCTACGAACTTGGTAAAAGGGCGTTTCTGGAAAATCCCGATTGCGACGCGGTCTATATTGGCGGCGGAAGCTGGCTGGTGACGAATGTGGCCGACCAGCTTGAGGAGGAGTTCGGCAAGCCGGTCATCACCAACCAGCCGTCCATGGTCTGGAGCGTCATGCACAAGCTGAACGACTGGCGGCCCATTCAGGGCCACGGCATGCTGATGGCGACCCCCTGAAAAGGTTCATGCCCAAAGCGTCTTGCAATTGCCGTGCGACGCGGCCAATCATGCTTCAGTTTGACCCAGGCGTCGGGAGTCCTCCATGAAAGCCCAAACTGCCCTAGCGGCCATATTCAGCCTTGCGGTATCCCCAGCATTCGCGGTCGACATCACCATTGCC
>CANJWR010000261.1 GCA_947478455.1 Beijerinckiaceae bacterium
GCTCTCTCGGACCTGTTCATCCTCCGTGGGGTGCCGGCCTACATCCGTTCCGACAACGGGCCGGAGTTTGTTGCTCAGGCGCTTCGCGATTGGATCGAGGCCGTCGGCGCGAAGACCGCATACATCGAACCGGGCAGCCCGTGGGAGAACGGCTACTGCGAGAGTTTTAATGGGAAGCTGCGTGACGAGCTTCTCAACGGCGAGATCTTTTACACCTTGAAGGAGGCCAAGATTGTGATAGAGGCATGGCGACGACACTACAATACTATCCGTCCGCACTCATCGCTCGGCTATCGTCCGCCGGCGCCCGAGGTGCTGACATCCGCGCGCCCGACTGCACAACCCCGACCAGCTCCGTCGGGCGCGCTCGCACTGGAACTAAAACATGTCCTGAACTAACATTGCACACGGACCACTCAGTGGGGGCCGGTCAAACGTCAGCAGCGCCGAAACCAGAGGAACGGGCGGAGAAGCAAGAATCGATTACTTCAATCGATTCCAACATTAAGCGTGTTCAAACTGCCCGTAAGAATGCGATGGGTCCTATTGAGCATCTGCGCCATCTCGCGATCGAAATTATTGAGAACGACCCGATTCGAGATGCTCACTGCCCGGTGTGCGGGCACGATCATGGAAATTTCGATGGGTTGCGGGAATCGATCGCAAGGTCCGCGGATGAGGTTACGCACTCAGTCCGCCTCTTCGATGCAGAACTTGAGAAGTTGGAACACGACAGGCGTTCGATACAGGACGAGATTTTTCAGCAGACGGAGCTGCTTGCCCAAGCGGTTGAAGCCAATAAAAGCCTTCGGCAGGCAGAAACACTTATTTCGGCATTTGACCTTTCACTCCGTGAACTCGGCATAAATCCGGAAGGAACGAGCCTTGAGTACCAAATCCAACTCGAAGTCATAAAGTTGCGACTGATCTTGGCGCTACGTAGCCTGTTCGATGAGATGCGCACCGCGCTGGCCCTGCTGGACACCTCAGAAGTTGAGGTTGGAAGCGTGAATGAGATTTTCAGCAGTGTATCTCCGCACCTGCGGAACGAGGCGATGCGCATCAGGGAGGAGCTTCGTTTGGTATCGACACAAAGCGCGGAGAAGTCTCAACTTCGCGTTCAATATTTAACTGACCTTGCAAGGCGTGATGTCGAAAAGAGCTGGCTCGAGGAATTTGAACAGAGGGATAAGTGGCTTTTCCGCCTGACAGCGGCCAATGTGGCCGCGTATTAGGAGAGCAAATGGGAAAGCGCATACGCCGGAACCACACACCGGCCTTCAAGGCGAAAGTGGCTTTGGCCGCTCTTAAGGGCGAGAAGACGCTCGGCGAACTTGGCCAACAATTCGATGTTCACGTCAACCAGATCACGCAATGGAAGGTCCAGCTTCTCGCAGGCGCGGAAGGCGTTTTCAATCATGGTCGGAGCGACCCGTCCATGCCGCCAGTCGATTTGAAGGTTCTGCACGCCAAGATCGGAGAGCTGGCGCTGGAGAACGATTTTTTGGAAGGCGCGCTCAGCAAAGCGGGTTTACTGAGCGTAAAACGATGATCGACCGGGATCACGAACTCTCGCTGGTCCGACAGGCGAAGGTTCTGAACATCAGCCGGGGCTCGGTCTACTACATGCCTCGGCCGGGCTCCCCGGGGGACCTCGCGATCATGCGAATGATCGATGAGCTGCATCTGGAACGTCCCTTCGCCGGAAGCCTGATAATGCGCGACTTTCTCAATCGCGCCGGGATCTCAATCGGTCGCCGCCACATGGCGACGCTGATGAAGCGCATGGGCATCGCGGCGCGCGACGTGATGGACGAGCTGCCCTTGTAAGGGCGGCTATTTTTCCGTCATCAATCCGGATTCGATCAGGCGGCGGTGAAATTTAAGCATCCCGTCGCGCTGTTTGCACTCGAACGCCTTGCCCTCGCAGAGCTGCATGAGCCGCAGGCGTTCACGCCAGCTTTCGGGCAGCGGCAATCGCGCGGCGTCGAGGAATATGGCGCCGACGAATGCGGTATCGACGCTGTCGAGTGCGGGCAGGCGCGGCGGCGTGTAATTCACGCCATCGACCGAATAATAGGTCGTGTACAGGGGGTAGCCCTTCGGCAGAACCATGTCCTGCACGTCGGTGAACTTGTCGTAGCCCCATAGATAACCGAAGGGCACTGCGTGATGATCGCCATATTGCACGAGTAGGAATTGCTCGTCCGGAAAGCGAGCCCACAATTCCTTCTTCAGATAATCCAGGTCGATGTTGACCATCGCGAGGCGGCGTAGATATTCGCGCATTTCCGGATGATTCTTGTCGCCGCCATCGGGAACTTCGACGCCCGGTTCCATCGCGACGTCATAGGGCCAGTGTGCCACCATGGTCTGCAGGAAGGCGAACATCGGCTTTTGCGATTTTCCAAGATGGCGGGAGAACTCTTTCATCATGCTGTCATAGTAGAAGCGGTCGCGTGCGTAATCCTCCTGCGCGCCCTGTGCCCTGCGGTCAAAGACTTCACGTAGGCCGATCGTCTCGAAGAAGCGCTTATTGCCGAACGTACCGAAAATATATGGGTAGAACATCACATTACGGTAGCCGCATTTCTCCAGCACCTGCGGTAAGGATTCCTGCAGCTTGCCCGCCATGAAGAACTGGATGAAATCCTTCATGCTGCCGAAGAAACGGCTGGAGAGGCCGAGCAGTACTGCGGATTCGGTGAGCCATGAGGCGCCGCCGAATGTCTCGACGTTCATCTTGTGAAGCTTGCCGTCAAATGAATTGAAGATCGGCAAGATGACCGGATCGTATTGCACCTGCGGAAAGAATTGCGGAGGTCCGACGCTCTCCTGATGTATCATGATGATGTGCGGCGGCTTGCCTTGTGGCGTGCAGGTCCAGTTCGGGTCGAAGGGCTTTTCGCCGCTCGATTTGGCCGCTTCGATCAGGCTGCCACGCCGCAAGGCTTCCACGGTCTCCTGAAGCGATACGAAGAAGGAGGTCACGTGCCAGTCTGGAAAGTTGAACTGCATGTGCATGCGCTCGCCGCGCACCCACAACGACAGCGATGCGACACCTATCATGAGCGCGAAGGAAACCGAAGCCCAACGGCGCAGGATCAGCGGCCGTTCGATGCGCCACGCGATCCATGAGCCGACCGTCAACGAAAGAATGCCTGCGACAAGAATGGCTATGGCTACAGGTCGTCCTTGCCACCATTCGCCGACAATGGACCATGATTGGGCGTAGTAGAAAAAGTCCCATGCGTGCAGCGCGAACGTCAGCGCCTCGAACTTCACATATGCTGTGACGGCAACGATCGACGCAAAGGATGCAAACAGGACGGTCGGAAAAAGAACGCGTCTCGTGAGGAACGCCAATGCTGAAATTATGGCGCCAGCCAGTGCCGTCATGAAGATGGCGTTGGAAAGGTTGCCTTCATACAAGTAGAAATAGCCGTACATCGCGGCGAGAATCATCGCAGCGATAGCCGCAGGCGCCTTCCTGTTCTGGCGAAACATGCGCATCTGCGAACTCCTTCCCGGTCAGAATTCCACGACGCTGCGGATCGACTTGCCTTCGTGCATCAGGCCGAAGCCTTCTGTCCGTCGTCAGAACATTTGGCGCAGATCGGAGGGCAACTTAGTAGTGAACTTGCCCGGGTATGACGTCTCCCTTGGCTGGTTGATTATGCTGCGTTTCTTTCTTCATCGCCAGACTCCTTTCTTTCGACCTCGTGGCGGGCCTCGAACGTCATCGGGCTGACGTAGCCCAGCGTCGAATGAAAGCGTTTGTGGTTGTAAAACCGCATCCATTTCATCGCGTTCTTGCCTTCCTTGATCCATTGCTCGCAGGTGCCGCGATGATTGTAGAAGGCGACAACACACTCGGCCGGACGCGACAGGTTGGTGACGATGAATCCGACACGGGGGTAGAGTTCACCCGGGTGCCACTCGACCTTGGCAACGACGCGGCGCGATCAAAAAGTATATGGCGGTGATGGAGGTGGCAGTGTAGCCCCTACGCCCTTCCCAGACTCACCGGCGCGTTTTCGTCCTTCTCCTCACCCCAGGACTCCGCGCGGGGCTTACGCGAATTCTGAGTCAAATGCGGGGCGCGCAGCGCAACCAGGCCGCGGACGCGCATCGCCGATTGGAAGCCAAAGGTGCGCGCGGACGCATTGTCATCGAATTCTTAGGGAGAACGGGTTTCAGGCAGTCCGCCTGATTTCCCATCTTTTAGGCATTCGGAAAGCCGAAGCAATGCTCTACGGGCAGGTGCAGTTCGATAGTGTCACCCTTCTTAGGCGCGGACATGGGATGCAGTTGGATGCGCACAATTTCAGAACCGACGGCGACGACACAATCCAGAAGATTGCCCAC
>CANJWR010000262.1 GCA_947478455.1 Beijerinckiaceae bacterium
GCGGAAGCTGGCTGGTGACGAATGTGGCCGACCAGCTTGAGGAGGAGTTCGGCAAGCCGGTCATCACCAACCAGCCGTCCATGGTCTGGAGCGTCATGCACAAGCTGAATGACTGGAGGCCCATTCAGGGCCACGGCATGCTGCTGGCGACCCCCTGAAAAGGGTCATACGCAAAGCGTCTTGCAATTGCCGTGCGACGCGGCCAATCATGCTTCAGTTTGACCCAGCCGTCGGGAGTCCTCCATGAAAGCCCAAACTGCCCTAGCGGCCATATTCAGCCTTGCGGTATCCCCAGCATTCGCGGTCGACATCACCATTGCCAGTTCGACCGAACCTTCCGCGATTGATCCGCATTTCTCGCGCACTGGCAACAACCAGAACATCGCGATGCAGATTTTCGACCGGATCGCCGGCATCGATCCCAATCTGCAGCAATATCCGGCCATCGCCGAATCCTGGACGAACACCGCTCCAACGAAATGGCTCATCAAGGTCCGGGCGAATGTGAAGTTCCATGACGGTACCCCGTTGACGGCGGACGACGTGGTTTTCTCGCTCAACCGCGCGGGCAACATTCCCAACAGCCCTGCGCCATTTACCGGCAATGTGGCCTCGATCGCCGATATGAAAATCGTCGACCCCTTGACGATCGAATTCACCACCAAAGGTCCGACACCTGATTTCATCGAACAGATCGGTTCGGTCTTCGTCGTCTCCAGGAAGGCCGCCGAGGGAAAGAAGCTCGAAGACTTCAACAGCGGCGCTGCTGCCATCGGGTCCGGGCCCTACAAGTTCAAGACCTGGGCGAAGGGCGACCGTGTGACGCTCACGCGCAACAATGATTACTGGGGTAAAAAGCCAGACTTCGAAAACGCCACAATCCGAGTCATCGGAAACGATGCGGCGCGCATCGCGGCCTTGCGCTCAAATAGCGTGGACCTTATTGATGCAGTCCCGCCCGAAGACGCAGCGAGCATCGCCAAGATGCCCGGGTACAAGGTGTTTTCGACCGCTTCCGCACGCCTCATCTATCTGGCCCTTGATACTACGCGGAACGATGCACCTTTCATCACCACTACCGACGGCAAGCCGCTGACACCGAGCCCGCTGAAAAATCTCAAGGTTCGTCAGGCGATTTCCAAGATGATCAATCGCGATTTGATCATCGACAGGATTCTGAATGGCTCCGGGTTGGCTGCAGGACAACTTGTGCCCGAAGGCGTGGCAGGTCATGACCCGTCGATCAATGTGCCTTCCTATGATCCCGAGGGCGCCAAGAAGCTGTTGGCGGAAGCTGGATACCCGAATGGGTTTGGCCTCACCATCCACACGTCCAACGATCGCTTTCCGGGCGATTCCGGCACCGCACAGGCTATCGGCCAAATGCTGGCGCGTGGCGGACTGAAGGTGAACGAAGTGGTTGCCCAGCCCTACAATGTATACGCCACAAATGCTGGCAAACAGATGTTTTCGACCTTCATCTTTTCGCTCGGCAACACGACGCCGACGAGTGGGCCGGGCCTCAAGAATCTGCTGATGACGTTTAACGCACAGGATGGCACCGGCGCATTCAACCGTCTGCGCTATTCGAATGCTGCCTTCGATGCGAAGATGAAAGAGGGTTTTGCCGAATTCGATACCGACAAGCGCATCAAGCTCTTCCAGCAGGCCACCAAAATCGGCTTCGACGATGTGCCGGTTGTGCCGCTTTACTGGCAGAAAGTTCACTGGGCCGGCAAGGCGACCATCGACTACAAACCAACGAAGGCCGAAGACACGACAGCCATCGACGCCTCACTGGCGAAATAGTCAGGTTGCAAGAACCACGCGGGTCCGCGCTTCGGCACCGAGGCCCGCACTCATTCTGTTGAACACAACGCGCGCTGCATCGCCCTCCAACGCTTGCGGCGCCATCGGCAGGCCGTTCGGCCCGGCATCGGGCCGCCCGACCGCGACGGGCATGATCGACAATTCGTGACATTGGCCGGTTGCGTCGAATTCGGCTCGGCATGCAGCGCCGGTCCAGACATCGACGCCCTCTCGGTCGTAAGTCGCGCTGCGCTGGGTGTGAAAAATCAGATTGCCAAGTCCACCGAGAATGGGCCGTCCGCGATGGAAGGCGACGGGTTGCAACACGGGCGATCCGGTTCCGACCACCATGTGTGCGCCAAGATCGATGAAGCTGCAGGCGAGCGCGTGCAGCCATTGAGGCGTGCGCCCCCAGTCAGGATCCCAGTGATGGGAATGCACCGAGATAGCGACCAGATCCGAGGCCTTGCGGACTTCCGTCAGACGCGCCTCGAAGGCGGCCCAATCATCCGCGTGCGGCGACCATTCAGCCTGAATACCCTTGCCGCGCCGGATATTCTGTCCAAATGTTTCCGTCTGATCCTGCGCCAGAGCTTCCTGACGATAACCCATACGGCTGCGCGACCTTTCACGAAGATCGTCGCCTAACTCAGCCGACACGCGCCGCATCGAGTCGAATTCAGCATCAGGTATGGCGATTGTTCGACGCATCCGCAAAGGGGCGACGCCGGCCCTCTCCGACGACGCATAGACTATATCGCCCTGTGGACCCAGATCGACCGCCAGCACAGCGATGCGATGCCCGTTGGCGTCGACAAAGGCCGGGCGCGCGGCTTCATCGATATTTACGCCGCTACCGGTGAAGGCCAGACTTGCGGCCTCTGCGGCGGCCCGCGTCGACACGATCCCGGGCGGTCCAAGATCGAAAGCGTGATTATTCGCGTGGGTCGCCACGTCGAAACCGAGATCGCGAACAGACTGCAACGCAGATGCCGCCGCAAGATGCAGCGTCTTGGTCTTGGTCGGCCAGGCCCCGGGGCTTTCAACCGTCGCTTCGAGATTGCCCATCGAGGCATCTGCGCCACGCAAAAACTCCTGCAGCCTAGCAGCGCCCGGAGTCGCGAAATCAAGCCTGCCGTGCAGCAACAGTTGACCGGTTGCGGCGATGCTGGTCATCGATTGTTTGCTCCAAATTTCGTGTCGAACCATCGATTGTTCAAACGTCCCCGCCCGACCAATGTATCTTGCCGAGCGGTATTGCGCCTGAACGAAAGCCCGGCCCAATCTTCTGGCCTCATTGGGTTTGCCGTGCTCAACTCAATGACCTGCCGGCTCCTGCCCTTTCCAGATTACCCGCACATCGACCGCCACGACGCCTTTTCCACCGGGGCGGACAATGAGCGGATTGATTTCGATATCGGCGATTTTTTCGCGATGGTCGAGGTAGAACTGGCCCAGCGCCGCAGCCGTCTTTTCGAAAGCAGCGCGATCCGCCGCAGGTTTGCCGCGATATCCGGCCAGAAGTTTCGCGAGCTTTAGACCATCGACCATAGCGCTGACCTTGGCCGCATTAAGCGGTAACATTTTCAGCGACACGTCTTCCAGCAATTCCACCAGAACGCCGCCAGAACCTACGAGCAGCATGGGGCCATATAGCGCGTCACTGCGAGCGCCCACGATGGCCTCGACGCCGGATACCATTTCCTGCACGAGGAAACCGTCGATGCGCGCATTCGGATAGGCGGCTTTCGCGCCTGCGACGAGTTCCGCCGCCGCCGCGATGACCGCATCGTGGGTGCGCAGATCGAGCACGACGCCGCCGGCCTCGGTCTTGTGCAGAATATCCGGCGACTGAATTTTCAGCACGACCGGAAATCCGATTTCAACGGCGACCTTGGCAGCCTCATTTGCGCTCGTCACGACCTTGCTCTTCGGCCCCGCAATCCCATAGCGGGCGAGTGTGGCGTCGAGCGTTTCCGGCGTCAGCGCGCTTGCCGGCGCTTCACCGGGCGTCGCCGGGTATTTGCCCTCGCGCGAGGCGTGAAACCATGTGGCGTTCATGGCGCGCAGCGCAGGCTGCAATTCCTGCAGGAACGGAATGCCGAGCGCCTGCTGCATTTCAACTGCTTCGGCGCTCATCGGATAGGACATGCGCGAAAAGCCTATGACCGGCTTGCCGATGCGATCCGCCATTTCGCTGACCAGCATCCAGTCGGGCAGCGCGGTCTTTTTCGCCGGTAACTGGCTGGCCCACGCGAGAATGTCCACATCGGGATCGCGGCCGACGATTTCGCACAGATCCGCGGCGGCTTTCATGGTGGACGGAATGCCCACGTCGAGCGGGTTTTTCGGCTTGATCTCGTCCTGCATGAACGGCCGGATTGCCTCGTTTGTCGCGTCTGAAAACTGCGACAAAACCGAATTCTCGTATTCGACATAATCGTAAAGAAGATCGACCGTGCCGCCCGATGTGGTGACGAAACCGATCTTCGGCCCTTTCGGCCTGGTGCTCGTCTGAAAGGCCAGCGTCGTCTCGACGAGA
>CANJWR010000263.1 GCA_947478455.1 Beijerinckiaceae bacterium
CTCGATGTGCACCATCCGGAAATCGAAGAGTTCCTCGAAATCCGTAAGCCCTCGGGCGATTTCAACCGCAAGAGCCTCAATCTCCACCACGGCCTCAACATCACCGACGAGTTCATGGAAGCCGTGCGCGACGACGCGCCCTTCGGTCTGCGCAGCCCGAAGACCAACGAAGTCATGAAGACCGTCAACGCCCGCGAGCTGTGGCAGAAGATCCTGGAAACCCGCCTCAACACCGGCGAGCCCTATCTGATTTTCGCCGACACCGTGAACCGCCAGATGCCCAAGCATCAGCGCGACCTGGGTTTGAAAGTCACCACGTCCAATCTCTGCTCCGAGATCATGCTGCACACCGGCCCCGACCACAAAGGCGTCGACCGCACCGCCGTGTGCTGTCTGTCGTCGTTGAACGTCGAAACCTGGGACGAGTGGAACACCGACGAGCAGTTCATCCCCGACGTCATGCGCTTCCTCGACAACGTGCTGCAGGACTTCATCGATCGCGCACCCTCGTCCATGGAACGCGCCAAGTATTCGGCGGCCCGCGAACGTTCCGTCGGCCTCGGTATCATGGGGTACCACTCGTTCCTGCAGGCCAAGGGCGTGCCCTTTGAGTCCGCCATGGCGAAATCGTGGAACATCAAGATGTTCAAGCACATCCGCCGTGCGGCCGACGCCGCCTCGGTGGCTCTGGCCGAAGAACGCGGCGCCTGCCCCGACGCGGCCGAAACCGGCGTCATGGCGCGCTTCTCGCACAAGCTGGCGATCGCGCCGACGGCCTCCATCAGCATCATCTGCGGCGGTACGTCGCCGTGCGTCGAGCCGATCCCGGCCAACATCTACACCCACAAGACGCTGTCGGGCTCTTTCACCGTCAAGAACGCGCACCTGACCAAAGTCCTGGCCGAGAAAGGTCTCGATAACCCAGCGACCTGGAACTCGATTCTGGAGCACGAAGGTTCGGTGCAGCACCTGAACGGTCTGACAGACGCGGAAAAAGACACCTTCAAGACCGCCTTCGAAATCGATCAGCGCTGGGTGGTGGAGTTCTCCGCCGACCGTTCGCCCTACATCTGCCAGGGCCAGTCCATCAACCTGTTCCTGCCGTCGGATATCGACAAGTGGGATCTGATGATGTTGCACTGGCGCGCGTGGGAGTCTGGCGTGAAGAGCCTCTATTACCTGCGCTCCAAGTCGGTACAGCGCGCCGCCTTCGCTGGCGTCGAGGCCGACAACACGCGCAACTGGCCGGAAAAGCCGCTGGGTGGCGAAAACCGCACTGACTACGAAGAGTGTTTGGCCTGCCAATAATGTCTCTGCCGCTATCTCCGCACGCTCTCTAGGACGACGCCGATGAATCTGATTACCCCACAGTCCGCCAAATTTGAACCGCTGCCCGGCCTGATGATTCCCAGCCAGGGCTATAAGCCGTTCCGCTATCCGTGGGCCCACGACTATTGGAAGCGCCAGCAGCAGGTTCATTGGATGCCCGAGGAAGTGCCCTTGGGTGAGGACTGTAAGGATTGGGCGACCAGGCTGACCGACAGCGAGCGCAATCTGCTGAGCCAGATTTTCCGCTTCTTCACGCAGTCGGACATCGAAGTGAACGACAACTACATGGAGCGCTACGCCCGCGTCTTCAAGCCGACCGAAATCAAGATGATGCTGGCGTCCTTCTCGAATATGGAAACCATCCATATCGCCGCCTACGCCCTGCTGCTTGAAACCATCGGCATGCCGGAATCCGAATTCGGCGCCTTCATGCAGTACAAAGAGATGGCCGATAAGCACAGCTACATGCAGAAATTCGGTATCGATACACCGGCGGATATCGCGCGCACGCTGGCCATGTTCGGCGGCTTCACCGAAGGTCTGCAGCTTTTCGCCAGCTTCGCCATGCTGCTCAACTTCCCGCGTCAGAACAAGATGAAGGGTATGGGCCAGATCGTGTCGTGGTCGGTGCGTGACGAAAGCCTGCACTGCGAAGCCATCATCAAGCTGTTCCACACGTTCGCCCACGAAACCGGCTGTCTGACCCAGTCCGTGAAGGACGACATCGTCGACTGCTGCAAGACCGTGGTCAGCCTGGAAGACAAATTCATCGATCTTGCTTTCAGCATGGGCGCGGTCAACGGCATGACGCCGGAAGACATTCAGTCCTACATCCGCTACGTCGCCGATTGGCGCTTGGGCCAGTTAGGTCTGCCGGCTATCTACGGCATCAAGGAACATCCGCTGCCTTGGTTGCAGCAGATCCTGAACGGCGTCGAGCACGCCAATTTCTTCGAAGCACGCTCCACCGAATATTCCAAAGCCGCCACCCGTGGCCAATGGCACGGCGTTGAAGGCGTGTGGTCGCACTTCGACAAAATGATGACGACCCGCAAAACCGCGCCGAGCGTCGCCGCGGAATAATTCGATCGTCCCCTGAAAAGGGCCGCAGTTGATCGAACTGCGGTCTTTTTTCATTTTTATGACAAATCGGATTGCCGACATCGCGGGGTCTGCGGCGTCGCGGCGCCTGTGCCAAGATCAAGTCTTCCCCAAGGAGGACGTCATGGTACGGAATTTTGGTTTTCTGTTCGTCACCGCTTGCGCAGCTTTGTCTTGTTCCGCCGCGGAAATCACCAAGCCGTTGCGGCCCTTGGTCATCGCCCATCGTGGGGCCAGCGGTTATTTGCCCGAGCACACCCTCGAGGGATATACGCTCGCGATTGAGCAGGGCGCCGACTTCATCGAGCCGGACCTGGTCAGCACCAAGGACGGCGTGCTGATCGTGCGTCACGAGAACGATCTGACTGAAACCACTGACGTCGCCGCCAAGTTCCCCAGCCGCAAGACCATAAAGACCATCGAGGGGCATGCCGTCGAAGGCTGGTTCAGCGAAGACTTTACGCTGGCGGAGATCAAGACGCTGCGCGCCAAGGAGCGCTTGCCGTTCCGCAAGCACGATAACGACGGAAAATTTCTGGTGCCGACCTTTGCCGAGGTACTGGACCTTCGCGCGCGCAAATCCAAGGAGAAGGGCCGAGAGATTGGCGTCTATCCCGAAACCAAACACGCGGGCTATTTCGCGAGCCTCAATCTGGCGCTGGAAGAACCGTTGGTGGTGGCGCTGAAGGCTGCGGGGCTCGATCGCGCCAACGCGCCTGTATTCGCACAGTCTTTCGAGCCCGCGAGCCTGCAAAAACTGGCGGGCCTCGTGAAGGTGCGGCGCATCCTGTTACTCGAAGGCGCCGGGGCGGCGACAACCGATGCGGGTCTAGCCGCCGTTGCGACTTATGCGCAAGGCATCGGCCCGGGCAAAAACATGATCGTGCCCGTGGACGCCAAGGGCCAGCCGGGTGTGCCGACGGATCTTATTGCGCGTGCCCACCGCGCGGGATTGAAAGTTCATCCCTATACGTTCCGTCCGGAACCGCAGTTCCTGCCCGTGGGTTACGGCGGTGACCCCGCCCGGGAATACTGTGCTTTTGCGGCGCTTGGCGTCGACGGCCTGTTTACGGATACACCCGATCTGGCGTTGAAAGCCTTCCGCGAATCCTGTCCAATGCGGGCAGACACCACTCGCTAGGAACGTGAGGACGCGCGCCGCAATGGATATCGCTGTAGAAACCGTTTGTTATGTCATCAATCGCGCGCGCGAGGTGATGGCGGATATGGATCCGATCGACGACGAGCCGGGGCACCACGCCGGTGACGATGTGATGCGCGAGGATCTTCCTGAAGAAGACGACGCCGTCACCATCGAAAATCCTGAATTCGATGATCTCAAGGAATACATCGACAGCCTGAATGAAGACGAACAGGCCGAACTGGTGGCGCTCACCTGGGTCGGGCGCGGCACTTATACCGCCGAGGATTGGGACGAAGCCGTGGAAGTCGCCCACGAGGAACACCCCAAACGCGTCGCGCGCTATCTGCTCAGCCAGCCGCTGCTCGCCGATGAGCTGGAAGAAGGCCTTAGCGAAATGGGCTTTTCCTGCGAGGACGTCGAATAGCGTCTATTTCAGCAGTGTATTGGCGAGCAATTCAAAAGATGCATGGTCGGGCGTTCCCCCGCTGAGACGCGGAATAGCAATGATCGGCGCGGCGCTGGCCGGCGAAGTGGCGACGTAGCGCTTCAGCGTCGCGGCGGTTTCATCCAAAGCCACAGTGCTGCCGGCGCTTTCATTCAGCGCAATGGCGGCAATGCGCAGATTGCGCCGCAAGATAACGTCAATGGCGCTCAAGGTGTGACTGAGGGCGCCGAGATAACTTCCGGCCACCAGCACCACCGGCAAATTCAAAGCCAGCATCCAGTCTAACGTGGTGCGCGGCGGGCCCAGTGGGACCA
>CANJWR010000264.1 GCA_947478455.1 Beijerinckiaceae bacterium
AACGGTCGATCACGGTCTGCTCGCTGTAGCCGGCGATCTCGAAGGCCTTCACCATGGCCTGCGGGCGATGGTTGCGGATGCCGCCCGAGGCGATCTCGAAACCGTTGCATGCGATGTCGTACTGGAAGGCCTTGATGGTGAGCGGATCCTGCTTCTCCATCGCCTCAAGCCCGCCCTGCGGCATCGAGAAGGGATTGTGGGAGAAGTCGACCTTCTTCTCGTCCTCGTTCCACTCGAACATCGGGAAATCGACGATCCAGGCGAGTTCGAAGCGGTTTTCGTCGATCAGGTTCAGATCCTTGCCGACCTTGGTGCGCGCGTCGCCAGCGAAACGCGCGAATTTGGCCGGATCGCCCGCCACGAAGAAGGCGGCGTCGCCCGCGCCGAGGCCAAGCTGCGTCCGGATCGCCTCAACCCGCTCCGGTCCGATGTTGTTGGCCAGCGGCCCACGTCCGCCGATGCCGGTTGCGGCGGGGTTTTCCTTGAGGCTGGTCTCATCCTTGGCGCGGTCGAAGAACAGGATGTAGCCGAGCCCGGGCTGGCCCTCGCCCTGTGCCCACGAGTTCATACGGTCCGCGAAAGTGCGCTGGCCGCCGGTCGGGGCCGGGATGGCCCAGACCTGATTCTTCGGCAATTCCAGCAGACGCGCGAAAATCTTGAAGCCCGAGCCACGGAAATGCTCGCTCACGTCCTGCATCACGATGGGGTTGCGCAGGTCGGGCTTGTCGGAACCGTATTTCTGGATCGATTCCGCATACGGAATGCGCGGCCATTTCTGCGTCACCGGGCGACCGTTGCCGAAATGCTCCAGCACGCCGGTGATGACCGGCTCGATGGCGGCGAAAACATCTTCCTGCGTGACGAAGCTCATTTCCAGATCGAGCTGGTAGAATTCGCCCGGCAGGCGGTCGGCGCGGGGGTCTTCGTCGCGGAAGCAGGGCGCAATCTGGAAATAGCGGTCGAAGCCCGCCATCATCAGAAGCTGCTTGTACTGCTGCGGGGCCTGCGGCAGGGCGTAGAATTTTCCGGCATGAAGCCGCGACGGCACGAGGAAGTCGCGCGCGCCTTCCGGGCTCGAGGCTGTAAGAATCGGCGTGGCGAATTCGTTGAAGCCCTTGCCCTTCATGGCCTGACGCAGCCAGTCGACCACGGCTATGCGCAGCATGATGTTCTTGTGCAGGCGCTCGCGACGCAGATCGAGGAAGCGGTACTTCAGGCGGGTTTCCTCAGGGTAATCCTGATCGCCGAACACCGGCAGCGGCAGTTCGGCGGCGGGGCCGAGCACTTCCACGTCCGTAATATAAAGCTCGATCTGGCCGGTGGGCATGTCGGCATTATCGGTGCCGGCTGGGCGGCGGCGCACCTTGCCGTCGAGGCGCACGACCCATTCGGCCCGGAAAGTCTCGACCAGCTTGAAGGCGGGCGAATCCGGGTCCGCCACGCATTGGGTCATGCCGTAATGGTCGCGCAGATCGATGAACAGCACGCCGCCATGGTCGCGAATACGATGGCACCAGCCCGACAGGCGGGCCGTCTGGCCATCATGGGTCTCGCGGAGTTCTCCGCAGGTGTGGGAGCGATAGGCGTGCATGGGCTCGGTCTCTGAACTTGAATTGGCTGCGCTGTGTAGGGGAAAACGGGGGGCGGGGGAAGGGCGGGGGCGTCGTCCGGGTCAAATTGACTTGCCACACTCTGTCCATACAATTCGAATATGAAACGGATTGTCTGGAATTCTGAGAAGGCCGACTTGCTACGGAACAATCCGGCGCGCGGCAATGTCGGCTTTGAGGAATGCCTTTTGGCTATCGAGGAAAACAGGGTGCTGGATATCATTCCAAACAGCAGTTCCAACCATCCCGGGCAGGAAATGCTGGTGCTAGAAATCAATGGCTATGCGTTTTGCGTTCCGTTTGTTGAAACCGGGGACGAAATTTTCCTCAAGACGGTGTTTCCGAGCCGCAAGCATACCGCCATCTATCTGACAGGATCTCGCCAATGAAAAAGATACCGACAGTTGGCAAATATCTCGACGACGAAGAGAAAGAGATCATTGAGGCCATCGAGCGCGACGATTACACGCCGGGCCCGAGTCTTTTGACACTCGAACGGCTCGGGGAATTTCAGGCCGCCGCCCGCGCGACCCTGCGTGAGCCCCGCGTCAAAATCTCGCTGCGTCTGCCGCAATCCGATCTGCAGCGGTTGAAGGCGCGCGCGCAGCGCGAGGGGATGCCGTATCAGACGCTCATCAACTCCATCCTGCACAAGGCCGTTTGCGACTAGGCGGGGGCGCGCTCATGCGTCGGCTGACGGCAGTCCCGGTTTTCCGCGCATAAACTTCTCAAATCCCCGCGCCCGCAATTCGCAGGCCGGGCAGGCGCCGCAGCCTGTGCCCCATGAATGGCGGGTTTGCGTGTCGCCCCTGTAGCAGGAGAGGGTGACGTCGCGGATCGCCTCGACCAGCGGCGCGCCGCCGAGGCATTCGGCCAGAGCCCAGGTCTGCGCCTTGTCGATCCACATGAGCGGCGTCTCGAGCGCGAAGCGGCTGTCCATGCCGAGATTCAGCGCGACCTGCAGCGCCTTGATCGTATCGTCACGACAATCCGGGTAGCCGGAAAAGTCCGTTTCGCAGACGCCGGTGACAATGTGCTTCAGGCCCCGGCGGTACGCGATGGCGGCCGCGAAGGTCAGGAACATGATGTTGCGGCCAGGAACGAATGTGTTCGGCAAGCCCGAGGCGGCGGCTGCGATCTCGACATCGCGCGTCAGGGCCGTCTCGCTGATCTCGCCCAGCACCGAGAGGTCGATCACGCGGTCGTCGCCCAGCTTTTGCGCCCAACGGGGAAATTCGGCGACGAGCCTGTCGCGGAAGCGGCGGCGGGCGTCGAGTTCGGCCCTGTGGCGTTGTCGATAATCGAAGCCGATGGTTTCGACATGGTCGAACCTGTCGAGCGCCCAGGCGAGGCAGGTGGCGGAATCCCGACCACCTGAGAACAGGACAAGGGCGGTTGATGGCGACATAAGATTTCGGACCGTAAGGGGGACTGGCGATGTCATGTCGGATTCCGGACCGGAACTCAATGTTTGTGCAGCAAAGCCCCGTCAAATTGTCGTGCTTCAGATTTCGCAGGCTGGCGCAGGCGCGCGCTGAAAATCGTCCGAAGCGATAAGTTTCGCGTTCGCCGGCTTACGGGCGACGCCCGCGTCTCCTAACCTTCGGGCATCAATGATCGAAGGGAGACGACCATGAAGGCGATTGCAGGCTCGTTGATGGTGACCTTGCTGGCGGGCAGTCTGATGCTTGCCCCCGTGGCGTCTGCCCAGAATGCTGGAGTGAAAATGGAAGTTGTACCCGAACGAAAGACCGAACTGCCGCCCGATGTTCATGCGGATTCGCGCTCCCGTCTGCCGCTGGTGAAGCGCGAGGAGATGGATGAGGCCGGCAAGAAGGCCTATGACGCGGTGGTCGATCCCAAAAGCCGCCTGAAGGCCGAGATCGTCGGCCCGGCCGGCATCTGGCTGCATGTGCCTGAGCTTTCGCCGCACATACGCGAGATCAACTGGTATCTGCGCAACAAGGTGAAGATCGAGCCGAAACTGACGGAACTGATCATTCTGGCCACGGTGCGCGAATCCGACGGCGAAACCGAATGGGCAGCCCACGAACCGGCCGCCCTCAAGGCCGGCCTGTCACAGGAGGTGATCGACATCGTCAAATATCGTCGCCCGATCCAGAATGTCTCGCCGAAGGAATCCGCCATCATCACGATGGCTCGCCAATTGCTCGGCGACAAGCACCTGTCG
Organism: Beijerinckiaceae bacterium; assembly: GCA_947478455.1. Classification (GTDB taxonomy): domain Bacteria; phylum Pseudomonadota; class Alphaproteobacteria; order Rhizobiales; family Beijerinckiaceae; genus Terripilifer. The sequence continues at coordinate 3,802 of CANJWR010000264.1, forward strand.
GCGGAGGTTTACGCCGAGGCGCTGAAGCAGTTCGGCCAGAAGGATCTGGTCGAAATGGTGCTGCTGATGGCGAATTATTCGCAGACCTCGATCATCCTGCACGCGTTCAACCAGCAGTTGAGGCCTGAGCTGAAACTGTCGCTGCCGGTGGCGAAGCGGTAAACGGCACATTCCGCGCGCTGTAAACTAGACTTCTCCCGCAATGCGGGCGAACGTGCAACTCATGATATGTCGCGCCGTGTTTAAGGGATTGCGCTCATGCCTTCGGTCTATACGACGACAATATCGGTGCGCCATTAAGGTCAGAAAAGCCATTCACGACAGGCAAGTTTGGGAGTTCTTTTTTTTTCTTTGAGTGGGAAAAAATGGCTCTTCGCTGAATCGTGTGGGTAGAGGTTTCAACCACAAGTTGAATATTTTGGTTTCCGCTGGCTCCGCGTATTTTCTGATGCATGCGTGACACGGATCTTTTTCAGGCGGCGCTCGGGCTTTCCGCGCCTTGGTTTATCAG
>CANJWR010000265.1 GCA_947478455.1 Beijerinckiaceae bacterium
CAATCTGAAGCCTTGGCGATGGCTTCGTGGTCCCCCTGAACGAATTTCTGAAAGAATTTCGACGGATCGGTTCGGGCGACTTTCGCGCAGGCCGCAAAGGCAGGATCGGCCGGCGAGGTGCGCCCCAGAAAAGTCATGACCATGCTGGCCGCTTCCTGCGCAGGGCTGGGCGGCGGCGCAGCTTTCGGTGGCGGCGGGGGAGGAAGCGGATCAGGCGAAGTGGCGCGGCTGACCACCGCGATGGTCTGCTGGGCGATCGAGGGTCTTAGTTCGGGGCCAGAACTGGAACCGGAACCACCCATAAGATTGGGGGTCGAAAACACGTAATAGGCCCCGAAGGCGATTGCGGCGCAGACAGCACCCTGCACGGCGATCCATCCAAAGCCAAAACTGGCTTTGGCCGCCGGCGGGGCCATTGCACGTAAATCGTTCGGCTTCATTCCTCAGACGCTCTGGACCTCAACTGCCGGAGCATAGCGCGACCGCACTTAACGTCGGTTTACCAACCAGACCCTGAAATCGGCGCGAAACGTCCAAATTCAGCCAGAATGTGCAAATTTTAATGATCCGTTCATGCTGTCTGCAGCTAGTTCGCTGATAAAATGCCGATTAGACTCAACAGGTCCACGCGGAGCATCCGAAATGGCCACAGGTCCAGACCATCAGGGAGCGCTGATCGCACTGCATCGTTTTGGCCTCGGCGCGCGCGGCGGCAGCGCCGGCGATGCGGCGAGCGCGGCCTCCGATCCGCGTGGCTTCGTGAAGGCTGAACTGGCGCGCCCGCAAGCATCGTTGCTGCAGGAGCCAGGACTGAAATCCGCAAGGGACAATCTGAAATCGCTGTTTGATTTTCAGGCCGCTCTGCAACGCTCGCGTCAGGTCAAGCCGGGCGAAGCCCCACAGCCTGAACCCGACAACGCCTTTATTGGCGCCACCTACCGGGCAGAAACGCTGGCGCGTTTTCAGCGCCAGTTCACTGCTGAATCCGGATTTGTCGAACGGCTGGTGGCGTTCTGGTCGAACCATTTTTGTGTGTCGGTCGCAAAGGATCAGTTTGTTCGTGTGACTGCCGGCGCATTCGAGCGCGAGGCCATTCGGCCGCACGTCTTCGGGCGTTTCGCCGACATGCTGAAGGCGGTCGAGCAGCATCCGGTCATGCTGCACTATCTCGACAATGCCCAATCCATAGGGCCAAATTCGCGTGCAGGCCGCAACAATCGTCGCGGCCTCAATGAAAATCTTGCGCGTGAAATTCTGGAGCTTCATACGCTTGGCGTCGATGGTGGATATACGCAGGCGGATGTAACTTCGCTGGCGCGCATCATCACCGGCTGGACGTTTGCGGGAAGGCAAGGCCAGCTGGGCGAGCCCGGGACATTCGTGTTCAACGCAAACGCACATGAACCGGGCGCGCATGAAGCGCTTGGCAAGACCTATGCGGAAGATGCTGTGCGACAAGGCGAATCCGCACTCGACGATATTGCGCGGCATCCGTCCACGGCGAAATTCATTGCGCGAAAATTTGCCCGCCACTTCGTCGCCGACGATCCGCCGCCGGCCTTGGTGCAGCGCCTTGCCGATGTGTTTCGCAAAACCGACGGCGATCTGAAAGCGCTGGCTCTCGCCTTGCTGGAGTCTGACGAAGCGTGGAGCGTGCCGCTCGCCAAGATGCGCACGCCGCAAGATTTCATCATGGCGGCGACGCGTTTGCTCGGCCGGCTGCCGGAGAATCCGGGGCCGTTGAACGGCGGACTTCAGCAGCTTGGTCAACTCGTCTGGCAGCCGCCCGGACCGAATGGATTTCCTGACAGCGTCGCCGCATGGGCTTCGCCGGAGGGAATGAAGCTGCGGCTCGATCTGGCAAGCCAGTTTGCGCGTCGAACCGCCAATCCGCCTAACCCAAACGATCTGGTGGATATTGCTTTCGGCCCTGCAGCATCGGCAGAAACCAGAGAGGCCGTAAAGCGCGCCGAGTCGAAACAGCAGGCGCTGGCTTTGCTTCTCATGTCACCCGAGTTCCAGAGGAGATGACCATGAAAAAACTCTCCAGCCTGTCTGGCGTGTGCGAGCGGCCACAGGTTTCGCGACGCGCACTTCTGGTTAGCGGCGGCGCATTGTTCTCGTGGGCTTACATGCCGAAATTCGCCCATGCGGCGGGCGGACGCGATCCACGTTTCGTGACGATCATTTTGCGCGGCGCACTTGATGGTTTGTCAGCTGTCGCGCCGCTCGGCGATCCCGAATATGAGAAATTGCATGGGGTGCTGGCGTTATCGCGCAGCGGCGATCATCCAGCGCTGCCGCTCGACGGGTTTTTCGGTCTCAATCCGTCGATGCCGATCTTTGCGAAAATGTTTGCCGACAAGCAGGCGGCCATCGTTCATGCGGTGGCGACCGGCTATCGCGAGCGTTCGCATTTCGACGGCCAGGATGTGCTGGAAAGCGGCTATCCAAAGGCCGGAAACGTCGATTCGGGCTGGCTCAACCGTGCAATTGCTTCCCTGCCCAGAGGTGAACGCGTTGCGGCGTCCCCCAACGGCCTGGGCATCGGGCCTGTGACGCCGCTCATTCTGCGCGGCGCAGCGCCTGTCACCGGGTGGGCGCCTTCGACGCTGCCGCCTGCTGGCGGGGATCTCGCAGAGCGACTTCTCGAATTATACGGGCAACGTGATCCGGCCTTGCAACAAGCCTTGTCGCACGGGCTCGGGATCGAAAAGATTGTGGCGCGAGACATGGCTGCAACGCCTGCCGGAGGCAGGGGCAATGTAGCCGAGACCATGCGGCAGACGGCGCGCGGCGCAGCCAAACTGCTCGCCGCAGAGGATGGGCCGCGAATCGGAGCGCTCGCATATGACGGCTGGGACACCCATGCCAACGAAGGCGGCGCGACCGGTCGTCTGGCGCAATTGCTTGGCGGGCTCGATGGCGCCATCGACGAATTTCGACAGACGCTGGGTGCGAACTGGAAAGATACGATCATCGCGGTCGTGACCGAATTCGGCCGCACAGCGCGCATCAACGGCACGATCGGCACCGATCACGGCACTGGCACAGTGGCGTTTCTGGCGGGCGGCGCGCTGAATGGCGGCCGTGTGATCGCCGACTGGCCGGGATTGCAGGATGCGCAATTGTACGAGAACCGCGATCTCAGGCCGACGACCGATCTGCGCTCGGTTTTGAAAGGCCTTCTGGCCGATCATCTGGGATTGTCGGGCGCTGTTCTGGCTGAAAAAGTGTTCCCGGAAACCGGACATCTGCAGCCGCTGAAAGGGCTCGTGGTCTAGTCACAGCTTGTTAGCATCGTGGCGTCAGAATGAGGCGATGGAGCCGCCTTCAATCTTTCGCCGCATCATGACGGGCCTGCTGGCGCTGGCGCTGTTGGTCGTCGCCTATGTGTTCGGCGCCTATTCGTTTGCACTCGATCTCTGGCCGATTCACGTCCTTCGTAACGCCAAGCGCTCCGCCATCGGGCAAACCGAATTGGCGACGCGATTCGACTCCTTCGGTCGTCTCACCGGCTGGGGTGGCAAGACGGAAATTGCATGCCCGGTGCAAGACGATCGGACCGCCGTTGTGCTGTTCATCGGCCAGTCCAATCAGGCAAACAATGCGGGGCAGAGGGCGGAATCGCAGTTCGGCGAGAGCGTTGCTGCGTGGTTCGACGGCAAATGCACCGTTGCGGCCTCTCCATTGTTGGGTACTACGGGCGCGATGGGAGAGCCTCTGACGCCGTTCGCCAACAAGTTGGTGGCGCAGGGCGTCTTTGATCGCGTCGTGCTGGTTCCGTCCGCCATAGGGGGCACGAAAATCGAGCGCTGGACGAAAGGCGGCGATCTCAACGCCATGATGATGCGCGCTCTCGACGAACTCCAGAAGAACTACCGCATCACACATGTCGTCTGGCATCAGGGCGAGGATGATTTTAGGCAGGAAACATCGCCCGATTCCTATGGGCGCATGTTTAACGAGATGGTCGAAACGCTCCGGCGGCGCAATGTTGGCGCGCCGATTCTGGTCTCGGTGGCGACGCGGTGCGACGACGATTCGAAATGGTCGTCCGACAATCCGATTGCGCGCGCCCAGCGGGTGCTGGTGGATGAAAGCAGGGGCATATTCGCGGGTGTTGATACCGACGAATTGCTGATGGAGCTATGTCGGAAACTGGGTGACGGTATGAAGAAGGCGGCGTAACGGGGTTGGTGCTGAAGCCACCCGAACCTCCCGAAGGAGCGTTACGCCATGAACGAGGATAGAGTGATCCCGCTCCGCCATAAAGGCGAAATCGACGATCCG
>CANJWR010000266.1 GCA_947478455.1 Beijerinckiaceae bacterium
ATCGTCGTGACGCATGACGAGAAAATCATCCCGACTTTTCGGCGGATTTATCACATTCGCGACGGCAGAACCGTCGAGGAAGCCGGCCAGGGCGTCGGGATGGAGTGAGCGATTGCTCGACCCAAGCCAGGAAGACGCCGGCTCGATGAAGGGATGCGTCAAGTGTGACTCGTCCTGAAAATTCCAGGGCTCGGCCGCTGCCTCTAAAGATGGAAGAATTCGACAGTCTGCGAATTCCTGCTCGGCCTTCGCGTCGAGGCGCGCAGGCGGCCTTCAATCCAATCTCTCAGAATTTCGAACTGGTCTCTCTCGTCAACTTTCGCAACGAACTCAGACAACCTGAAGGTCTCCGGCATTGGCGTCGTAAGCCAACCCGCGAGGTCGACTCGCCCGCCAAGGCCGGAAAAGTCGGAGGTGCGGCGAAAAGATATAACTGCATATGAATCATGGATGGGGTGGTGGGCCGGGAGGGACTCGAACCCCCAACCAGACCGTTATGAGCGGCCGGCTCTAACCATTGAGCTACCGGCCCACGGCGCTCACAGAAGCCCGGCAATACACGCAAACGATCTGTCGACGCAATGGCCGGATGCCATCAGCCTCTGGATGACGGGCGCGGTGCGTCGTCGATGTGGAGAATCAGGTGGACGGTTTCGCGAAAGCGCGGTCCCAGCGCCAGATCGCCGTCGCTGAGAAGCCCGGTCCCGGCCACGAGCGGAATGATCATCAACCCCGACAGAATGGCGATATTGCCGCCTGTGCGCCGCGTGACGCGGTCGACGAACATCTCCGGCTCGGCCCGAGCAACCTCGATCGCGCCCTTGCGCTGCGCGGGCGCAACCTGCGCCAAAGGCGCCCGGCGGGCAGGCGCAGCGACCGCCATGCCTCCCGCCAGAAAACTTGCCATCCAGCCGAACTTGCGAGGACGCGACACAGGTTTGCTCCGTCGGAGAGTGCCGGACGCGTCAGCGCGACAGGCGAAGCTGGGCGATATTGCCGCTGATCTGGCCGAAGGCCGCCGCAAGGCCTGCGCCGTCCGAAGCCGTGAAGGCCTTGCTGGGATCGGTCGCGCATTGCGACAGCAGGTTCTTGATGGTCGCATCGGTCTCGCGGAAAAGAACCGTGTAGATCTTCACGCCTGGTTTGGCCTTGGCGTAATTGCAGGCCGCGATCAGCCGGTTGTTCATGTAGTCAGTGGCCTGCGAGAAGGTCTGAGTGGCGTTGTCGCCGAAATGACCGGTCCAGAACGATCCATAGGCGGTGTAGTCGGACACGGTCGGACCCCAGTTGGCGCCATTGAGCGAAAGGTCGTTCTTGCCATCGGTCATCAGCACGATGATCTTCTGGGTCTTGGCGTCATAGGGCTTGCCGAGTGCGAAAGGCTTGTTGGGCGAGATGCTGCGCAGCCCCCACACCAGCCCCTCGGGAACGATGGTGCCGCCACCGGCCCAGTGGTTGAGGCTGCTGATCTTGGCAAGGACGTCAGTCCGGCTGTTCGTCAACGGCTGGATCGCATCCGGGCAATTGGCGTTCGGGCCGGTCGTGATGTGGTTTCCCTTGGGGTCGAAATAGTCCTAGATGTCAGCCTTGTTGACGCCGTTGTACTTGAGCAGGTTGTACTGGCGCTGCCACAGGTCCCATTTCATTGTCCATTTGGTGTTGCTGCGGTTGGTCGGATCTGCCTTGATCTTGTTTGGATCGGATGCGGCGACTGTTGTGTCCAGATATCCGTCCGGAAGGTAATTGTTGTTGAAGATCGGCACCCAGGACGCGTCGAACTGGTCGCCGTCATCAGGCGCAAAATAGGGCACGTAGAGCGAGTCGGGTGAACCCGAGCTAGGCTCGTCGTCGGTGATGTCGTAGGGCGCCGGGCGCGCTTCCACGCAGCCTTTCCAGCCATTGTACGAGCCGCCCGAAAGCGTCGTGGACGGAATGCGCGAGAACATGTCCCAGTTGCTGATCGTGCCGGGATTCTGCAGCCACAAGCAGCCCTTGTTGCCGTTGACGCTACCCTTGCCGTCGGGACCGTAGGCGGAAAAGCCGTTGGGAATGAACTGGCCATTTCCTCCGTCGGGAACTGCTCCGGAATATGGCGAGCCAGACAGTGTCGGCACAGTGTTGGGTGTTGCTGTGCCGCCGTCAGCATGGGCCGACTTGATGCCGAACAATTCGTAGCCGAACTTGCTCAACGGCTCGAGAATGAAATTCTGGACCTTCTTGTCGGTGCCGCCCGCGCCGGGATCGACCCAGCCGCCGCCACCGCCGCTACCCCAATAGGCTTCGCATGCATCGCCGTTCGACTTTGCATTCGTGGCGATCCATGCCCAGCGGCCCAGCGCCTGACCATTGTATTTCGACTTCGCCAGCGTATCGATCATGGCGTTGCCGCCGTCCGTCATCACGTCCTTGCCGGGATTGACGGCGGCCACGAAGGGCACAACCGACATGCGAAATTTCGAATTGTTCTGCGCCGCATCGAACAGCTTGTTGGTGAGCGTCGTGGCTGCCGTTTTCAGCGACGTCATGTCGTTGAGCATCGAACCCGTATTGTCGAGCACGAGCGCAACCTCGATCGCGCCGCCGCCCGCAAATGCAGACGCCTCTGCGACGGCCTTGACGGTGAGCGACGGGATGGCGGCGACCTGCATGAACGAGGTCTTGACGTCGATGCTGCCTTCCGCATGCCAGCCGGACCCATCCGTGGTCTTCGAAATCACCACTGAAGCCGCACCCGGAACGTCGTTCATGTTTGCCGCAAAGGCCGAATCGGCCGCCGCCTGTGCGGCGGAAAGTTGGCCCGACGTGACCTGCGTGGCGGCCAGAACGGCCGCGTCGGTGGCGATCTGTAATTGTGTGCGAACACCCACCGCATGGGAATAGTGCAGCGAGGCGCCGATCATCATCAGGGTCGGAATGGCGACAGTGGCGAAGAAGATCGAAACCTGTCCACGCTCAGCGGCCCTGAAGCTCGAAATCGTTTTCCGGATCGACCCAGTGGGGCTCATGCTCTGTAATCCCTGTACCCAATATCGCAACATCCCGAACGCTAAACTGCGCGCGGTGAACTGGACGTAATTGATTGTACGGAGCCCGGTAAATTTGCGTTAAGAGGTGGCCATTCGCCGGCCTTAACGCCCGCGATGGTAACCAGAGTGTGGACCAAATGCTCCACGCCTCGGTCATCGGGCGTTAACCCACTTTCGAAGGCGGGAGATTTTCCTGACGCCGCCTAAAGCGGGGGAATCGGCCTCGGGCGGCCGTTATCGTCGATGGCCACAAACGTGAATGTGGCGTCGGTGACTTTCTCGCGCCCGTGGGTGGTGAAGCGGCGCGCCCACGCCTCGACATGAATTTTCATTGATGTGCGGCCCACATGTTCGACCTGCGTATAGACGCAGAGCACATCGCCGACTTTCACGGGGCGGATAAACGTCATCGCGTCCAGCGCCACCGTCACCACGCGGCCCATCGCGCGTTCGACGCCCGCAATGCCGCCCGCCACGTCCATTTGCGAAAGAACCCAGCCGCCGAAAATATCGCCATTGGCGTTGGTGTCGGCCGGCATCGCAATGGTGCGCACGGTGAGGTCGCCGCGCGGTTCGCCCTCGATGGCCGGCGGACGCGTCATGTCAGCTCAGCCAGAGCCGGTCGCCGTTCTGGTCGATGATCTGGCGGCCTTTGAAGAAGGTCATCTCGATGGCGTCGTCGCGCGACGCAAAGGCGTCGGCCCGGATGAACTTGTGAGTCTTCGTCTCGCCGTCTGTCTCTTTGGTGATGACGCCCGACAATTGCCAGCGCCCCTCGTTCTCGTAGGGCGTCGCCGCAATGGTGCAGCCGCCATGTTCGACGGTCGGAGCAGGCTCGGGCTCTCGCGGCTTGCTGTCGCCGCCGAGACCGAAGAGTTTTTTCAGGAAGGACATGGAGGTTCCGTTTGTCCGGTCTTAGTTGTCGAGGAAGCTCCGGAGCTTCCGGCTTCTGCTCGGGTGCTTCAGCTTGCGCAAAGCCTTCGCCTCGATCTGGCGAATGCGCTCGCGCGTCACGCTGAACTGCTGGCCGACTTCTTCCAGCGTGTGATCGGTGTTCATCCCGATGCCGAAGCGCATGCGCAGCACGCGTTCTTCACGTGGCGTCAGCGAAGCAAGCACGCGCGTGGTGGTTTCGCGCAGGTTCGACTGGATCGCCGCATCGATTGGCAGGATTGCGTTCTTGTCCTCGATGAAATCGCCCAGATGCGAATCTTCCTCGTCGCCGATGGGCGTTTCGAGCGAGATCGGCTCCTTGGCGATCTTCA
>CANJWR010000267.1 GCA_947478455.1 Beijerinckiaceae bacterium
AACCTGCATGAAGCTCAAAGTTCCATTCTACCATTACATCGGCGCACGCTTCGGAATCAGCGGACCCGAAATCCCGCCCCTCCCGAGACTCCTCCGTCACGCACCGACTTGAAGCCGGATACTCGCGCCCGGAAATTTGCCCCGGTTACGCCGAATGATGGTTAATGGATTGATTCTATTGACCACGTCACGCTGTCCCGGCAACGAACAGGCCGACAGCTGTGATCGCCATGCAGACCGCGATCAGATCGATGTGCTTGCTTCCAACCATGATGATCTCCTTGCTGGTCGTCGACGAGATGTGCGTTCGGGGCTGACATTCAACCCCTTCCGTATGGACGCCCCGTCTTGCGGCAGGCGTGCGCGGACGCACATGCCGGAAACGCCTCGCAAACCCGGACCGTCGGGACTATGTTGACCCCGGAAACCGGAATCGGATGCACAAGAAGGACTTCATCAAGCAATCGTTCCTCGGCGGCGAGCGCCGGGGCTACCATCATGGCCGTCTGAAGGACGCCTTGATCGAGGCCGCGCGCTCCCTGATCGCCCAGCACGGCCCGGCGGGCTTTACGCTCGCCGAAGCCGCCAAACTGGTCGGCGTCACGCCCGCCGCGCCCTACAGGCATTTTTCCGACCGCGAAGACCTGATGGGCGAACTGGCCCGGCGCGGCTTCGAGCAATTCACCATCCGGCTCGCGGCAGCCTGGGACGCCGGACGCCCCGATCCGGTCACGGCTTTCTCCCGCATGGGAACCGCCTATCTGGGCTTCGCCAGCGAGGAGCCGGGGCTCTACTCGGCCATGTTCAGCAACGCCAAGTCGCTCGCCGCCCCGCTGCCGGGCGACGCCGCGCAAAAGTCGCTGGACGTTCTCATCGGAGCCGCCGCCGTTGTGCTGCAACATCATAGCGCGTCGATGCGCGGCGCCCGCACGCTGGCCATGGAAGTCTGGACGGTTTCTCACGGAGCCGCGACCCTGATGCTCGGCGGCCATCTGGAGCCATCGAACCCCGATTGCGATCCTCACGCGATCCTGATGCGTTCGGTCGCCGCGATGGTCGAAGCGGCGGTGCGGAACGGGAAGTCGACCGCGCAGTAGCGGCCTTCCTAGCCGTCCAACAAACCGTCCGAACATGCAAAAAAAATTGGAAACGCCGCCTCCGCCGCCTCTGGACTTTTTAGAATGTAAATGTATATAACATTCACATGCGAGGGGCGCTGATGCTCCGGACGCATGTGGTGTGGGACGAAAGTCCCGACAAGGAGCGCCTTCATGCAAGCTTATGCACAAGCCGCCGGGTCTGGTTCTGAACGCGACGGCGGGCATCGCGGTCGTTGCCGGGGCGCCCCGTGGCGGCCCATTGAAATCGTCGCCATGGTTCTGGGCTTCATCGTCTTCTGGCCCATCGGGTTGACCATTCTGGGGATGAAGATCTGGCAGAAGAAGTCCGGTTACGCCGGCAATCTGGGCGAATTCGCTCAGGAGAAGGTCCGGTCCAAATTCGATCATCTGAAAAGCGAGGGTAAAATGTGGAGCTGTGGCAATCGTTCTGATCGTAGCGCGCGCGGTTTTGCCAGCGCAGGTTTCGGCGGCGCGCGTTCGACCGGCAATACGGCGTTCGACGACTGGCGTTCGGCTGAACTCGGCCGGCTGGAAGAAGAGCGCCGCAAGCTAGAAGCCGCCGAGCGAGAATTCGCCGACTACATTGAGGGTCTGCGTCGCGCCAAGGATCGCGAGGAGTTCGACCGCTTCATGAACCACCGCAAGCCCGCTGCTCCCACCGATATCACGCCGTCCAACTGACGCCGTGACGCTCGAGCCCTTCATGGCGGCTCCCGCCGTCGTCAAGCTCCACGCCGCCGCCGCCCTGCTTTCGCTGGGCGTCGGCGGCGCTGTCCTGTTCATGCGCAAGGGAACCAGCCTGCACAGGCGAACGGGCTGGGTCTGGATCGTCCTGATGACGTTCACAGCCCTGTCGTCCTTATGGATTCTCGAAGTCATTCCGGGCAGTTTCAGCCCCATCCATCTCCTGTCGATCCTGACGCTGGTTTCGCTGGCGCTTGCAGTCTGGAGACGTCGCGCTGGCGACATCGTCGGCCACGCGCGGGCCATGCAGGGCGCCTTCTACGGACTGCTGGGCGCAGGCCTGTTCACCATGTTGCCCGGAAGGGTGATCGGCCGGATGCTCTTCGGCCCTTGATTTTAATCGATTATTTTAGGGAATTCACCACGCATTAACCGCGTTTTTTGAACGGCGGTTAATGAATCGCGCGCATTTGTTTGCAAATGGCGCGTCGCGTTCTTGCCTATATGGCCCTTGCGGGCCTGTTGTTCAGCGTTTCGGGCTGCGGAAATTTCCAGCGCCCCCAGCGCCCGGCCTGGCGTGATCAGGCCGAAAAGATTTGCCTGGCCGAAAAACGCGTCGCCTTTTCCGCCTATGTCCAACCCGCCAAAGAGATCGACGGCCCCGGCATCTGTGGCCTCACCACTCCCTTGAAGGTGACGAGACTCGCTGGCGGCGCGGTGGAACTCAACACCACGCAGACCATCGGCTGCCCGCTTACGGCGGCGCTGGAGCAATGGATCGCCGAAGTCGTGCAGCCTGTGGCGCGCGCGCGGTTCGGCGTGGCGGTCGTCAAGGTCTCGTCCATGGGGTCGTTCTCCTGCCGTCCCATCGACAATATCCGCGGCGCGAAACTTTCCGAACATTCCTTCGGCAACGCCATGGATATCGGGGCGTTCCGGCTTGCCGATGGACGCGAGATCACGGTCGTCAAAGGCTGGACGAAGGGCGACGAGCAGGAAAAGGCCTTCCTGCGCGAGGTCCATGCAGGGGCCTGCAGCTATTTTACGACAGTGCTCGGGCCGGGCTCGGACGTTTTCCACTACAACCACATCCATGTGGATCTCGCAGCCCACGGCAATACCAAGACCGGTCCGCGCCGCTACTGCAAGCCGCTGCCCGCGCCGTCCCTGACGCCGGTGCCGCGCTTCGACGACGGCTTGCCGGAGGCACCGGAGCTTGAGGAAGAACTCGACGTCGCGCGCGCCAACCGCAACCTGCCTCCGCAGGCCCGCACGGCGATGGCTCTGGGGCGGCTCGATGTTGCGTCCCCGCCGGATTCGACGCGCGTGCCGAATATGACGCGCATCACCCGCGCGCCGTCGCTGTCGACCTCCGCAGGCGTGAAGCCGCTTCAACTGCTGCCGCGCAGCGTCGCCACCATCCGCGATGACGGTGCTTTCGATCCCGGCGAAATCGGCGATTGATCGACGGCGCTATACTGCTCCGGTTGCTCCGCCTGCAATTCCCTGCAATGATTCCACCCAAGGCGTTGGTGTTCGGCGCACAAGCAATTTATCGGGGAATGGAGACAACCATGATCGCGCACTGGCGAAAGACTGTTCTGGCTGTATCGGGAGCGCTCGCCCTCGCGGGCCTTTCCGCGCCGGCGAAAGCTGCCGATCAGGCGCTGATCGACGCCGCCAAAAAGGAAGGCAAGGTGACGTGGTACACCGCGCTCATCGTCAACCAGTTCGCCGCGCCGGTGGCGGAAGCCTTCGAGAAGAAATACGGCATCAAGGTCGAATATGTTCGGGCCAATGCGGCGGAAAGCATTCTGCGCATCTCCAATGAGGCCAAGGCCGGCAAGGTCTACGCCGATGTGTTTGACAGTTTCGGCGCGCCGAGCCTCGCGAAGGAAGGCATTCTGGAATCCTACATTCCGGATTCCGCCAAGGCTCTGCCCAAGCAGTTTTACGATCCTGCAGGTTTCTGGGTCGCCACCAATCTTTACGTGTTGACGCCCGGCTACAACACCAATCTGGTTCCGGCTGCACAGGTCCCGAAGACCTTCGAGGATCTGCTTGACCCGAAGTGGAAGGGCAAGATGGCCTGGGGCTCCAACGGTTCGCCGTCGTCCGCTGCTGGTTTCGTCGGCGTCGTGCTGGCCGAAATGGGCGATGAAAAAGGCATGACCTATCTGCGCAAACTGGCCGAGCAGCGCGTGGCCCCCATTCCGCTGGCGGCCCGTCAGGTGCTCGATCAGGTGATTGCGGGCGAATATTCCATCGCGCTGCAGATTTTCAACAACCACACGATCATCAGCAAGCAGCAGGGCGCGCCGTCGAACTGGATTCCCATGCAGCC
>CANJWR010000268.1 GCA_947478455.1 Beijerinckiaceae bacterium
ACTTCTGGAGGCCATCAACGGAAACGTCCAGGCCGCCAAACGCAAGGCAAAAGGCTATCGCAGCAAGCGCAACCTCAAGTTGATGGTCTACCTCATCGCCGGAGGGGTGCTGGACACGCTACCCACATGAAACAGCGACGAGCCAATTTAACGACGCAATCATCGTGGCGGCTCCAGCGAGAACAATGACGACCAACGCTGTTCTAAGCATAGACCGCATCGTATTTCCGGATATCAATGTCGACATCTCCATAAATATCGGAATTGCCTGAGCGGTTTTTATAGTGAAACTCATCTAGTTGCACTTGACGACCTCAACAGCATGGACACCCCATGATCTCGTCGACGATCAGCCTGTCCTTCATCCAGTAAGGAGGCAGATCGTCCGGCGTCACATCGGCTACCGCCTTGAAGATGCGGAAATGGTGTCGCACGTCCGGCGCGGTCCAGAAGGCCACGACCGTGTCGACCGGTGGGCAGCCGGGCGTCGCGCAGGCCAGTTCCGAGACGCTGATCGCCACATCCTCGTCCAGCGAGAAGCGCTCGCGCACCCATTCCTTTACCTGCCGGATGGCGGCAAGCTGATCCGGGCCTTTTTTTCTGGATGAACCCGCAAGGGTCAGCATGGCGAAGGGTCCAAAATGCTGGCGTTGTTCCCATCCTAGCATGGCGTGTTCCGCCACAGACGCAAATTCCTTCGGTCGATCGCCTGTCGGGAAATTTGCGCTTGACCGACCCGCGACCGGACCTAGAGTGCCGGCCACGTAACGAACCGTCAGACCGAGGAGAAACGCCGTGTCGAACAAAGTGCTGGCCGCAACCAGAACCGCGCCGGGAAAAACCGAAATTCTCGAATATCCGATGCCGGACATCGCGGATGACGCCGCGCTGATGAAGATGGAAGTCGCCGGCATCTGCGGCACGGACGTCAAGCTCTACGAGCACCCGCCGACCACGGACCCGGTGATCATGGGTCACGAGAACATCGGCTACATCGCCAAGGCCGGCAAGGAATTCACCCGCCGCAAGGGCTTCAAGGAAGGCGATCTGGTTTTCGTCGAGCACTATGTGATGTGCGGCAAGTGCGAATGGTGCCATTCGGGCCAGTATCGCCATTGCGAGAACACCAACTGGCGCACCAATCCGAATTCGATCCGCTACGGCTATACCTCGGCCAAGCGCGCCCCGCATCTTTACGGCGGCTTCGCCCAGTATGTGTATCTGCCGTGGAACTCGGTCGTTCATCACGTCCCCAAGGGCGTGACGCCGGAACTGGCGGGTCTCGTGACCCCCATGGCCAACGGCATCGAATGGTCGCTGTTCGAAGGCGGGGTCAAATATAATTCGACCGTGCTGATTCAGGGTCCCGGCCAGCAGGGTCTCTCCCAGACCGTCATCTGCAAGCAGGCCGGCGCCAAGAACATCATCATCACCGGCACCTCCAAGGACGGCGCGCGTCTGGAAGTCGCCAAGAAGCTCGGTGCCGACCACACGATCAACGTCAGCGTTGAAAACCCGCTCGAGAAGATCATGGAATATACCGGCGGCCTCGGCGTCGATGTGGTGCTCGACTGCACCGCCGGCGCGGGCACGATCCCGATCCTGCTCGGCATCGAGGCCATGAAGGCTAAGGCCGGCCACATCGTGGTTCAGGGCGAAATGCCGGAATTCCCGAACTTCCCCATCGGCAAGATGACCACGAAATACATCACCATGCACTCGGCCCGCGGCCACTCGTATCAGGCTTGCGAACTGGCGCTGGAACAGCTGGCCTCCAAGCGCTTCCCGCTGGAACTGATCACGACCCACAAGTTCGGCCTGAACGACGTGGACCTCGCCATCCGGTCCGTCGGCAACAAGGAAGGCGGCGTGAAGGACGTCATTCACGCCTCGCTCATGCCGTGGATGTAAAAATCTAATTCATCTCACTTTTCAGAAGCCTCGCCCGTTCGGGCGGGGCTTTTTCGTTTCACCCAACCTCAACTGCACAATCCTCCCGCGCGCCCCATTCGGACCACGAGCCGTCATAGAGCGCCTTCGCGGGAGTGCCGAGCCGCTCCAGCGCCAGCGACAGGATCGCCGCCGTCACGCCCGAGCCGCAGCTGGTGATGACCGGCTTCTGCCGGTCGACGCCTTGCGCCTTGAAAATCTGCGCCAGCTCCGCCGGTTCCCGCAGTCGGCCGTTCTGGATCAGCAGATCGGCCGGCACGCTGATTCCGCCCGGCATATGGCCGGAGCGGACGCCCGGACGCGGTTCCGCCGCCTCACCCCTGAACCGTGCAGCAGGCCGCGCGTCGATCACCTGCGCCGAACCTTCCGTCAGTGCGCCGCGAACATCGTCGAGGCTCGCCACGGCGGTCTTGTCGAGTTTGGCGTGAAAAATCTTTGGCGGGCGCGCAACCGCTTCTGTTTCGAGAGGGCGCTCCTCTTCCTTCCACTTTGGCAGGCCGCCATCGAGAATCCTCACGTCCTGCGCCCCGAAGGCCAGAAACGTCCAGCGCACCCGTGCCGCCGACAATAGCCCTGCGCCGTCATAGACCACGATGGTCATGCGCTCCGTAACGCCCAGCTTGCCGGCCGCGCCCCCGAAGGCGAGCGGTGAGGGCAGCATGTGCGGCAGGTTTGAGGTCTTGTCGCTCACCGCGTCGATGTCGAACCGCACCGCGCCCGGAATGTGGCCGGCCAGATATTCGGCCTCCGCATCGCGCCCCATGGCGGGCAGATACCAGGAGCCGTCGATCACCACGAGCCCCGGATGGTCGAGACGATCCGCGAGCCAGTCGGTCGCAACGAAAATGTGATCTGACGAATGATCGGACATGAATTGCGCGCCTTCCTGCTGTCTTGCCCATTCATCATGCTTTCAAGCCTGTCGAATATGCAAATCTGCTTCCCGCGCAGTTAAACATCAAACCTTTTCGGCGAGTGTTGCGCGGACGCCGCAGACCTCCGCATTAGAGTGTTGTTTAAGAAGACCGAACGATCCTGCTGCGCGTGGAATTTTGCGGCAGTGATTCGGGGGAATCTTCGACATGAACACGTCTCGCGTGATGCGCCTTTCGCTGCTTGCGGCCGCTGCTGCGGCCTTTTCTTCCACCGTGGACGCCAAACCTGCCCGGCAGGGCTCGCGCGAGGCGGAAGCGCCCAGCATCGTTCAGACGAAGTTCGCCCAGGACTATTCCCCCGGCACCATCGTGATCAGCCTCAGCCAGAAGCGGCTTTATCTCGTCACCGGCGGCGGCGCGGCGCTTCAGTACCGGGTTGCGGTCGGCAAGGCCGGCAAGTCCTGGACCGGCACCGCCTATGTGCGCGGCAAGTTCGTCCGTCCCGACTGGATGCCGCCGGCGGTCGTCAAGAGAGACAATCCGAAACTTCCCGATCTCATCCCCGGCGGCTCACCCGGCAACCCGATGGGCGAACGGGCCATTACGCTGAACCTCGATGAGATCGCCATCCACGGCACTTCGGCCTCCATGCGCCGTTCCATCGGTTCGGCTGCTTCCTACGGCTGTATCCGGATGCTGAACGAGGACGTTGTGGACCTGTACGACCGGATTTCGGTCGGCACGCCGGTTGTGGCGATCCGCTAAAAACGCGCCTCACCGGCCACCTTGGCAAGGGAAACGCGGCGCGGCAATAATGCTGCGCCGAGATTCCCTCGGTCGCCCGCATTTTTCGGGGAGCACCGCCATGGCCGATCATGCCTCGCATGTGAAGAAATATTTTCCTGACGCCGAAGACCAGAAGATCGCCGCGATCGTAAAATATTGCGGCATTGCACTCCAAAAACGTGACTCGTCTCTCGTGTCCTGTTCAAGCGCCGACGAAATGAAAACAGTACGGGATGGCTTCGCAAAAAAGAAACTGGGCCTCACTGCAGACGCCGAGATAGACAAGGCCATCATGTCTGTCTGCGCAAAGATGAAGGCCGATCACGACAAACCGCGTGTGACATTTTATTATTTGCTCGCAGCTGAAACCGGCACGCTCGAAAAACTGGCTCTTCGCTGAATCGTGTGGGTAGAGGTTTCAACCACAAGTTGAATATTTTGGTTTCCGCTGGCTCCGCGTATTTTCTGATGCATGCGTGACACGGATCTTTTTCAGGCGGCGCTCGGGCTTTCCGCGCCTTGGTTTATCAGCC
>CANJWR010000269.1 GCA_947478455.1 Beijerinckiaceae bacterium
CCAAATAAGGCGTATCGCCACAAATTGGCCCGACTATTCGTTCCAAGTCTTTCGCAGACATGGTAACCTCATAGTTGCTTTTGAGGCTGTATGGTCCGGACAATGTTCGGGCCCGACTGAATGTCCAGCCCGAACAATCGTTTGAGCAGATCCGAATTGGAGCGCATCTTGCTGAAGTCCTCGACCCTTATTTCCCGCCGCGCATTTGGGCGCAGCCTCGGATTGGGCGTTGCAACCCTGGCCACGGCCCGTTTCACTGACGCTTTTGCGGCCCCGGCCGACGGCCAGTTCGGCAATCAGGCAGAATGGGTCCAGAAATACGAAGCCGACGAGCGTCTGGCCGTTCCGCGCGCCACGACCCCGCTTCTGTCGCAGCCGACAATGGCGCAGACCGAACAGGCCATCACGCTGTACCGCGATCTCGCCTCGCGCGGCGGTTGGGGCACGGTGCCGGGTGGTTTGACCATGAAGGTCGGTTCTCGCGGCAACAACGTGGTGGCGCTACGCCGCCGCCTGATTGCCTCCGGCGATCTCGACGCCTCGACCGGCCAATCTCAGGTTTTCGACTCCTATGTGGAAGCTGGTGTGCGCCGCTTTCAGGCACGCCACGGCATCGGCACGACCGGCATCGTCGCCCAGCAGACCCTGCAGGCGCTCAATGTTCCGGCCCAGGAGCGTCTCCGCCAACTTGAAACGAACCTGATCCGCCTGCGCACCTTCTCGGGCAATCTGGGGCAGCGCCATGTCATCATGAACATTCCGGGCGCGGAAGTTCAGACGGTCGAAAATGGCCAGATCCAGACCCACCACGCCGCCGGCGTCGGCAAGATCGACCGTCAGTCGCCGGTCATGCAGGCCAAGGCGCTGGAAATCAATTTCAACCCGTTCTGGACCGTGCCGGCCTCGATCATCCGCAAGGATTTGATCCCCAAGATGCAGGCCGATCCGAACTACCTCACCGACAACAAGATTCGTGTGTTCAACGGACAGGGCGGCGAAATCTCGCCGACATCGATCAACTGGAATTCGATGGAGGCGACCAACTACCGCTTCCGCCAGGATCCGGGCGGCGACTTCAACTCGCTCGGTTTCGTTCGCATCAACATCGCCAATCCCTACGGCGTTTACATGCATGACACGCCCGCCAAGGGCATTTTCGGCGACGATTTCCGTTTCGTGTCGTCTGGCTGCGTGCGCGTACAAAACGTCCGCGACTATGTGGCCTGGCTGCTCAAGGACAATCAGGGCTGGGATCGCAACCGTATTGACGAGGCGATCCGCTCAGGCCAGCAGATGGCCGTCAAGCTCACGCCGGCCGTGCCGGTTTACTGGGTTTACATCACCGCCTGGGCGAACGAGGGCATCGTTCAGTTCCGCGAAGATATCTACAAGCGCGACGGATTCGGTTCCGGCGTGGCGTCCGCCAGGGGCGCCCCCAAGCCGATCATGGATACAGCAGCCGAAGATATGCTGAGCGAATAGTCCACCTTTTCGCCCAAATCGACTTTTCAAGAGCCCGCCGCAATTCCGGCGGGCTTTTTCTTTGACGCTGCGAAGCGAATTTGCGCAGTTTCGCTGCTTCACGTCACGGTTCGCCCGTGCTAAAGGCGGTGCGTTCCCGGACCAGAGAGGCCATATATAGACGCCATCCGCGTCGATTGCCGCTTTATCCGATCCATTCGAGCACTTGCGCTGCCAGCAGCGCCCAAGGAGACGGGGCCCATGAGCCAAACGCCTTCCGCCGTCAGGTCCAACGCCCTGTCGAATTCCTTTTTTGCCGCCAGCCTGGCCGAATCCGATCCGGAAATCGCGCGCTCCATCGAACTCGAACTCGGTCGCCAGCGCGACGAGATCGAGCTGATCGCGTCCGAAAACATCGTCTCCCGCGCCGTGCTCGAAGCGCAGGGTTCGGTGATGACCAACAAATATGCCGAGGGCTATCCGGGCCGTCGCTATTATGGCGGCTGCCAGTTCGTCGACATTGCCGAGAAGCTCGCCATTGAGCGCGTGACGCGCCTGTTCGATTGCAAATTCGCCAATGTGCAGCCGAATTCCGGCAGTCAGGCCAATCAGGCGGTGTTTCTGGGCCTGCTACAGCCGGGCGATTCCTTCATGGGTCTCGATCTCGCGGCCGGCGGACATCTGACGCACGGCTCGCCGGTCAATATGTCGGGCAAGTGGTTCAAGCCGATCAGCTATGGCGTTTCCACAACCGACAACACGATCGATATGGATGCGGTCGAGCGTTTGGCGCTGGACCACAAGCCGAAGCTCATCATCGCGGGCGGCTCGGCCTATTCGCGCTTCTGGGATTTCGAGCGTTTTCGCAAGATTGCCGATGCGGTCGGGGCCATCTTCATGGTCGACATGGCGCATTTCGCCGGTCTCGTGGCTGGCGGCCAGCATCCCTCGCCGTTCCCACACGCTCACGTGGTCACGTCCACGACCCACAAGACCCTGCGCGGCCCGCGTGGCGGCCTCATCCTGACCAATGACGAAGAGATCGCCAAGAAGATCAATTCGGCAATCTTCCCGGGTCTGCAGGGTGGCCCGCTGATGCATGTCATCGCCGCGAAGGCTGTCGCGTTCGGAGAGGCATTGCGTCCCGAGTTCAAGGATTACGCGAAGGCGGTTGTGGACAACGCGAAGGCGCTGGCGGCGACGCTGGTCGACGGCGGTCTCGCCATCGTTACCGGCGGCACCGACAATCATCTGATGCTCGTCGATCTGCGCCCCAAGAAGCTCACCGGCAAGGCGGCTGAAGCAGCCCTTGGCCGCGCTCATATCACTTGCAACAAGAACGGTGTGCCGTTCGATCCCGAAAAGCCGTTCGTGACGTCGGGCGTCCGTCTCGGAACTCCGGCCGCAACCTCGCGTGGTTTCGGCGTTGCAGAGTTCCAGCAGGTGGGCCGCATGATCTGCGAAACCCTCGATGGGCTCGCGGTCAACGGCGATGCCGGCAACGGAGAAGTGGAAGCGAAGATCCGTTCGCGCGTCGATGAACTGACCCGCCGGTTCCCGATCTATTCTTGAGCAGCGCAAACACCCAGGGGTGCATTGAATGAGATGTCCCTACTGCGGGAGCCTCGATACGCAGGTGAAGGATTCGCGTCCGACAGAGGACGCGTCTTCCATTCGCCGTCGTCGCGTGTGCCCGGATTGCGCCGGCCGCTTCACAACGTTCGAGCGTGTGCAATTGCGCGAACTCACGGTGATCAAGAAGTCCGGCCGTCGCGTGCCGTTCGATCGCGACAAACTCAGCCGCTCGCTTGAAATCGCCCTGCGCAAGAGGCCTGTCGATCCCGAGCGAGTCGAACGCATGGTCAATGGCATCGTGCGTCAGCTGGAGAGCAGCGGCGACAGCGACATCACCAGCGACCGCATCGGCGAACTCGTCATGGAGGGGCTGAAGGCGCTCGATGGCGTCGCCTATGTGCGCTTCGCATCTGTCTACAAGAACTTCCGCGATTCGCGCGAATTCGGCGCAATCGTGGACGAACTCGAAGGCGAGGACGGGCCAGCTCCTGACGCGAAGCCCGCGGGGCGCGGATGAACGCGCCCTCGCAGGCAGGACACACTTCGGCGGAAATGGACGACGACGCGCGCTTCATGGCGCAGACCATCGAATTGGGGCGCGCCGGCCTCGGCTTGGCCGCGCCCAATCCTTCTGTCGGTGCGCTGGTGGTGAAGGATCGCGTGATTGTCGGTCGCGGCGCAACCCGCACCGGCGGACGACCACATGCGGAAACGGAAGCTCTGAAGGACGCCGGCGACGCCGCCATCGGGGCCACCATGTATGTGAGCCTCGAACCTTGCAGTCATCACGGCGTGACGCCGCCTTGCGCGGACGCCATCGTGAAGGCTGGAATTGTGCGCGTGGTTTCTGCGCTCGACGATCCCGACACGCGCGTCTCTGGTAGAGGCCATCGCCATATGCGCGAGGCGGGACTTGACGTCCGCGTGGGCGTGCTGGCGAAAGAGGCGCGCCGCGCCAATCTCGGGCATATCCTGCGCATCACCGAAGGTCGCCCGATGGTGACGCTGAAACTTGCCCAAACCGCCGATGGTTTCGCAGCCGGCGGAACGCACGATCAGCGCCTGATGATCACAGGCCTCGCGGCCAACAACGAAGTGCAGGCTATGC
>CANJWR010000270.1 GCA_947478455.1 Beijerinckiaceae bacterium
CGGATCGTCGATTTCGCCTTTATGGCGGAGCGGGATCACTCTATCCTCGTTCATGGCGTAACGCTCCTTCGGGAGGTTCGGGTGGCTTCAGCACCAACCCCGTTACGCCGCCTTCTTCATACCGTCACCCAGTTTCCGACATAGCTCCTTTTTTGCTGCCTGCAGGGACTTAAAAGTCGATCCGTTCAGGGTCGCGGGTCACAGAGGCAGGGTAATGAACGAGCGGTCCGGTGGCCGCGCCCGTGGGCGCGCGCTGCGCGATCAATGGCTGACGACGACTGCAATGGCCACCGGCCTGACGGTGCTTGCCATGCTGCCGAATCCCGCGCTCGCGAATTGCGCCGCAACTGATTCCATCATTGCCTGTAGCGGAACCACGGCGTCGCCTGGCTATGGCGATGGAACGCAGTCGGGACAAACAATTACGGTCGAGGCCGGCGCAACCGTTCTGGGCGGATCGGCAAAAACAAATGCCGCTATGGAGATCGGCGCGGACAACACTGTGAACAATGGCGGAAGCATCACCGGCGCTATTCACGGCATCACCGCAACCGGCAACATTCTGGTCAACAATACAGCGGTGATTGCCGCCAATGGCGGCAACGCCGTGGACTCGGCAGGTGATGCGACAGTCAATACGACGGGCGTCCTGTCCGGATTTTTTGGCGTCAATTCCGTTGGCGCGGCAACGGTGGTCAATAGCGGCACGATCAGCGGTTCGACCGGCCGAACCTTCGAGGGCATCAAGGGCGCCAGTGTCAATCTCGTCAACTCCGGCACCATCAGCACCGCCTATGCGGGCGTCGATGCGGGAGCAGGCGGCGCGACGATTATCAATCAGGGCAGCATCAAGGTCACGCAATCCGCCAGCGCGGCCATTACGTCAAGCGGCGGGCTTGCATTGGACAATTCCGGAAACATTACCGGCAGCGTCAGTACGCTCGTCGGAGACGCTTCCATCGCCAACAAGGGCGTTATCGACGGCGTGGGCAACATCGGCATTTATACGGCCGGTCAACTGACGCTCAACAACAATGCGGGTGGGCTAATTTCGTCGGCCGGTAAAGGTATTTCGACTATCGGCGCGGATAGCATCCTGCTTATCAACGCGGGCGCCATCAAGACAACAGGCGTCGGCGGCGAAGCCGTGACGGCCTACACGGATCTTTCCGGTACAAACAACGGGACCATTTCGGCGACCAACGATGGCATCGGCGTACACGCTTTCCGCGATATGTCGCTCACCAACCTGGGAACGATTTCAACCGGCAATACCACCAGCAGCAAAACGCAGGCCACAGCTGTTCAGGCCGACAATGTCCTGGTTCTGGTCAATCGCGGAATTATCACAACCGGAACATCGGGCGCGAACGTCGCCATTCAGGCAGGAGCGGCTGCGAATGTAACAAATGAATCCAAAATCATCTCGGCCGGCGCTGACTCTTACGGCATCTATTCCGGCGGCGACGTCACCCTGAACAATTCCGGCACGCTGATCGTCACTGGCGCCGGATCTACCGGAGTCTATGCGGGGGGCTCCAGCAATATCCGGAATACAGGAACAATTGCGGCTGACGATGTTGGCATCTACACGCAATATCTTGGGACACTGACCAATACGTCGAAGATCACGAGTGGCCGCGTGGGCATCATCTCGGACAACGATCTGGCCGTGACCAACAGCGGGACCATTTTGGCCCCGACAGGACTGTTGGCCGGCGGACTCGCGACCGTGAACAATTCCGGCACGATCGGGTCTGGCGGGACCGGATCGTCTGGCGTCACAGCCGATCGGGCGGTTGATATTTCGAACTCCGGCACAATCACTGGTGAAACCGGCATTTCGGTCACAACCGGTGGCGCAGGCTCGAAAATCACCAACTCCGGCAAGATCATCGGTACGGGCGGCACTGCCATTCAGTTGACGGCGGCGGCGGACACGTTGACTTTGAAGCAGTCGTCGCAGGTGCAGGGCGTCATCGCCATGGGAGGCGGCCCGGACACGATCAATATCGAGACGTCGAAGAGCACTGGCTCGCAGGTTCTTGTCTTCGACACTCTGACGGACGCGAAAGTGAATGTCACGGGCTCTCGCGCCGCTCAGGTCGTGGGCGATTCGATTGTCATCATCGACACAACGAATTTCATCGTCTCCGATAGCGCGCTCATGGAAGTCACCGGGGCTGCTTCAAATCTTGTGCAGCGCCGCGCTGGCAATTCTACGTCGAACAAGCCTGCGGATACCACGAGAGGCTTCTGGATTCAGGGGCTCGGCGGCGTGCGCAAGCAGGAGGCTTCCTCGAGCCTCAACGGATGGCGTCACACTTTCGGCGGCTTGATGGCCGGCTACGAAACTGCTCCCTTCGCCGACTATCGCATCGGAGCATTCGCCGGTGCGGCTTTCGGCTCGACGCGCGTCAGCAATTCAAGCGACAGCGCCTCCGGAACCTATGCGTTCGGCGGCCTTTATGGACGCTACCAGCCCGGCGCGGCATTCGTGGATTTCAACATCGTCGCCGGTTACGTGGCGAATTCAACGAAACGGACCGTCACCTCAAATATTGCGGCAGGCGGCGTGGAATCCGCTTCCAACAGGGCAAACGGCGTATACATCAGCCCGCAGGTCGGCGTCGGCTATCGGGTGCAATATGATCAGTCGGGAACCATCACGCCATCCGTCAAGGTGCGCTATCTGGCCGCCCAGTATGGCGCTAATGGCGAAAGCGGCACGACCGCGCCGATCAATCTCGCGGCGCGGAGCAATCACCAGATTGAGGCGCGTGGCGACCTCGAACTCAGCCGCACCCGGCGTTCGGCCAACGGCACGAGCCTGCGCATGTACGAAACCATCGGCATCGTCACGCAGACCCGTCTTACCAACGGCGTCATGAATGCGTCGATCCTGGGTACACAGATATCCCTGACGACTCCGGGCCCGCGCACTACAGTCTCGGCGGCTTTCGGAGCCGGTGTCGAATGGACATCGGCTCGCGGCGCAACGCTTTTTGCGAACTTTGAGGCTGAAGTGCGCCTCGACAAGAGCATCGCCGGCAACGCGCGCGCCGGCGCCATGTGGACGTTCTGATGCGCGCTTAGCGCATCATGTGGTCGAACAGGTTTTCGTTAAAGCGCTGAAAGCCTGTATCCACAAAGCCCTGCTTTCCAAGACCCCAGTCCCAACGGATTGTGCCCGCGCTGAAGATGCGCGCTCCTGCCGAGGATTCCCAATACACGGCTTCAGCCAGCCCGGGTTTGCCGGCGACATCGACGGCCTTGCCGGAGAACAGCACAGTGATTTTGTCGGCGGGTATCTGGGCGTTGGCTGATACGCCATCGGCCCACAGGCGCTTGCCGTCTCCGTCCGGGTCGCGATTGTCCCACTCGTATCCGAGGAGGCCGCGCAACTTGTCGCCGGCTTTCCAGTTAGTCCCCTCGAAGAAGGGAAGGGACGTTTGTGCGACCTCCATGTCGTAGAACGGGCCGCTTTCTTTCGGTTCGAAGTAATTCTGGTAGCCGACGCCCGTCAGCATCGTTTCCGGGCGGCGATTTTTCCAGCGGAACTGTTGCGTCACGTAGGGGAGGGCGTCTTTTTCGGAAGCAAATCGCTGGACGATCGGATCGTCGGAATCCTTGTAGCAGATCATCTGCCGCCCGAAGCTGCTGCTGCCCGGCGCCTGATTGATGTCCGCGTAACGCATCTGCCAGTAGGCGGTGTTGGCGCCCAGAAAGACGACATTCTTGCCCTTCTTGAAGATGCGATCCTCGACCGCGTCAAACATCTCCTTGGTCCAGTATTCATCGTGACCATGCGAGACCAGAACCTTGTATCCATCCAGAATTCCGGGATCGTTGTGCAAGTCGAAATCCGAAATATAGCCGACCTTCAAGCCCTTTTTGGCGGCCATTTCATCCAGCCAGGCAACGAGAAAAACCTCGTATTCGAAAAAGCCCGGATAGGTCGGCCTGTCGAACGACACCATCACGTCGCGGTCGCCGAAAATCGCGCTGTTATAAAGGCTGTGGCCACCCTCAGTCATCCCCTCATTTTTCAAACAACTGCAAACGTCTGATTGAAGGTCCGGTGCTGGCCGAGGAAATCGCGATATCTCTCGATCAGTGGGCGCAAACGGACATC
>CANJWR010000271.1 GCA_947478455.1 Beijerinckiaceae bacterium
AGCCATCCCTTTCTCATTTTGCGTTCCCACTCCTCGTAATCTAGTCTGAATATCAATAAACTCACCCACACTATAGCGGCAACCGCGCAAACGTGCTAAAAACCAAAAAATATTTCCTATAGGGAAGCTTTCATGCGTTCGTCCTTTTTTATCATTGCAACCGCGGCATTTCTCTCTGGTTGTGGGAGTCTGCCCGCCGTCGGACCGACCACCAGCGACGTTTTGGATCGGGGTCTTGTTGCTGAGACAAGGCGTTATGAAGTGGTTGATGTTTCGGGGGCCGTGACGTCGCTGCTCGCCATGCGTGCACCGGACTCGCTGCTGTCCCGCTTTGGCGATTACCGGCCGCCGGTCGAATCGCGCATCGGTGTCGGCGACAGCGTCAGTGTCACCGTCTGGGAGGCGGCGGCCGGCGGATTGTTTTCGGCGCCGCTGCTCAGCGAGCGCTTTTCCACAGGTTCGAAAAGCGCCACCCTGCCGGAACAGGCGGTGGGGCGCGACGGGTCGATCTCGGTGCCCTATGGCGGGCGCGTCCGCGTCGTCGGGCAGAGCGTCGCAGAGGTCCAGCACAGCATCGAGAAAGCGCTGGAGGGAAAGGCGATCCAGCCGCAGGTGCTCGTCAATGTGGTGCGGCCGGTCAGCCATTCGGTGACAGTCACCGGCGAAGTCGCCCAAGGCGCGCGGGTGCCGCTTTCGGTCCGGGGCGACCGGCTGATGGATGTGATCGCCGCCGCCGGCGGCCTGCGCGCGCCCGTCAACGAAACCTTCGTCCAGCTGTCGCGCGGATCCCGCACCGCGCGCGTCGCGCTGGCCCGCGTCGTGCGCGATCCGCGCGAAAATATCTTTCTGCGTCCGGATGATGTCGTGACGCTGGTGCGCGAGCCGCAGACCTTCGTCGCGTATGGTGCCACCGGCCGCAATGCCGAAATCCCCTTCGACGCCGATGGCATCATGCTGTCGCAGGCGATTGCCAAGGCGGGCGGGCTGCTCGACCAGCGCGCCGATCCGACGGGCGTCTTCATCCTGCGCTACGAGCCGCATGCGGTCGCGCGCACCCTCACGCCCGGCAGTCCGCTCCTGCAGGAGGGCGCGCCGGTGCCGATGGTCTATCGCCTCAACCTGCGCGATCCCAACGGCCTGTTCCTCGCGCAAAAATTCCCGATCTTCGCGCGCGACACGATCTATGTGAGCAATGCGCCGTTCACGGAGGCCGAAAAGGCCTTTTATGCGCTGGGCCTGCTGACCGGCCCGATGGGCACGGCGGCGACGCTCTATGGCGTGACGAAGTAACCGGTCAGGCAAGCCGCGCGCGCCGGTCATTCCGGCGCGCCCAGCAGCTGCAGCAAATATTGCCCATAGGCCGACTTGCGCAGCGGCCCGGCGATGTCGCGCAGGGCATCGGCATCAATATAGCCAAGCCGGTAGGCGACTTCCTCCGGCGCCGCAATGCGAAACCCCTGCCGCTTTTCCAGCACCTGCACATAGTGCGCCGCCTCCAGCAGGCTTTCGGGCGTGCCGGTGTCGAGCCAGGCGAAGCCGCGGCCCATCTCGCGCACCGTCAGCGTGCCACGCCGGAGATATTCGCGGTTGACGTCGGTGATCTCCAATTCGCCGCGCGCCGATGGTTTCAGCGCGCGGGCCATGTCGACGACGTGGCGGTCGTAGAAATACAGCCCGGTGACGGCCCAATGCGAGCGGGGATTGGCGGGCTTCTCCTCGATGGTGAGCGCGCGGCGCCGCGCGTCGAATTCGACCACGCCATAGCGCTCGGGGTCCGCGACACGGTAGGCGAAGACGACGGCGCCCTCCCGCTCGGCTTGCCGGCGCGCATCCGCCATCATCTCCGGCAAGGCGTGGCCGAAGAAGATGTTATCCCCGAGGATCAGGGCGGACGGGCCGCCGGCCACGAAATCCGCGCCGATGTGATAGGCCTGCGCCAGGCCCTCCGGGCGCGGCTGCCCGGCATAGGAGAGGTTGATGCCCCATTGCGACCCATCGCCGAGCAATTGGCGGAAGCGCGGCAGATCGTCGGGCGTCGAGATCAGCAGGATGTCGCGCACGCCAGCCAGCATCAGCGTGGTCAGCGGATAATAGACCATCGGCTTGTCATA
Source organism: Beijerinckiaceae bacterium (assembly GCA_947478455.1). GTDB lineage: Bacteria > Pseudomonadota > Alphaproteobacteria > Rhizobiales > Beijerinckiaceae > Terripilifer. Next base: position 2,112 of record CANJWR010000271.1, read on the forward strand.
GACCGGCAGAAGCTGCTTGGAGACGACATGCGTCATCGGGTGAAGGCGCGTGCCCGACCCGCCTGCGAGGATAATACCCTTCATCGGCCTGTCCTGTGTTGGAACATCAATTGGCTCATCATCGGCAAGACACAGCTCCACCACCTGGCCGACGCTGTTGCGCTACAAGGGCATTGCCCTTGCGCACCTGTGACGCGGGGGCGCATGTCCCCCGCCTCACTCGAAATAGGGCGGGAGATCCGCCAGCCGCGGAAAGGCGCGGTCCTTGTCGGACAAAATCAGCGTGGCCAGCGGGAACGGCCATTCAATGCGCAGCGCGGGATCGTCGAAGGCCAGGCCATGGTCATGCGTGCGCGCATAATCGGCCGACACCTTGTAGAGAACCTCCGTGTCGGGTTCGAGCGTGCAAAAGCCATGCGCGAAACCGGCGGGCACGAGCAGTTGGCACCAATTATCAGCAGAAAGCTCCACCGCGACGTGCCGGCCATAGGTGGCAGACCTGCGTCGCAGGTCGACAGCGACATCCAGAATACGGCCGCGCGTCACCCGCACCAATTTGTCCTGCTCATAAGGCGCGCTCTGGAAGTGCAGCCCGCGCAAGGTGCCGACCCGCTTGGACAGCGAGTGATTGTCCTGCACGAAATCGGTCGTGATGCCCGCGTCGCGCAAAGCCCTGCGGCTCCAGACTTCAGAAAAGAAGCCGCGCGCATCGCCGTGTCGCTTGGGATGGATGATCTTGACGGCTTCGATCGCTGTCGTTTCGATGAATGACACGTCCGCTCCTGCCCTAATGACCTGTGAGGCCCAGCCGCTCGCCGCGATATACGCCCGAACGGACGCGCTCCCACCAGGGCCTGTTGTCGAGATACCAACGAACGGTCTTGGCGAGCCCGCTTTCAAAAGTCTCTTGCGGCCGCCAGCCGAGGTCGCGCGCAATCTTGCCCGTGTCGATCGCATAGCGCTGGTCGTGACCAGGGCGGTCGGCGACGAAAGTGATGAGCGCTTCGTGGCGGCCGAGGGCGACGTCCGGCGCCATCTCGTCGAGCAGTCCGCAAATCGCGCGCACGACGTCAATGTTACGGCGCTCACTGTCGCCGCCGATGCAATAGGTCTCGCCGACAATGCCCTGCTGCGCGACAAGGATTAAGGCCTGGGCATGTTCATCGACATAAAGCCAGTCGCGAATGTTTTCGCCCCCGCCATAAACGGGCAGCGGCTTGCCCTCGAGTCCGTTGAGAATGATCAACGGAATGAGCTTCTCGGGGAAATGGTAGGGACCATAATTGTTCGAGCAATTGGTGATCAGCGTCGGCAATCCATATGTGTGCCGCCAGGCGCGCACGAGATGATCGCTGGCCGCCTTGGACGCGGAATAAGGTGAGCGCGGGTCGTACGCGGTCGTCTCGTCGAAGGCACCGTCGGCCCCCAACGAGCCGAACACCTCATCCGTGGAAATGTGGTGGAAGCGAAAGGCTGCGCCCTGGTGCGCCGGCAGACGGCGCCAATAGGCCAGCGACGCATTGAGCAGGCTCGCCGTGCCGACAATATTGGTCTGGATGAAGGCACCGGGCCCGTCAATCGAACGGTCGACGTGGCTTTCAGCCGCGAGATGCATGACGATATCGGGCGCAAAATCCGCGAGGACGGATGCTATCGCAGCTTCATCACAAATATCTTTTTGCACGAAATGGAAACGGCTGCTCGTCGCGACCGGCGCAAGCGAATCGAGATTGCCCGCATAAGTGAGGCGGTCAACCACCAGCACCTCGTGCTGCGTGTTGCCGATCAATGCCCGAACGACGGCGGATCCAATGAAGCCGGCGCCGCCTGTCACGAGAAATCGTTTGGACATGATACAGTCTCCTACAGCCTCATTGCCGAAAAACTCGAATGATGTCTGAACCTTGTTCTCATCTCCGCAACGCCCGCTCGAGACTGACATCGGCGACGGCGGCGCGTTCTTGCACCAGCGCATCGATCGCGGCGTCGATCTGCGCCGTG
>CANJWR010000272.1 GCA_947478455.1 Beijerinckiaceae bacterium
CTGATAAACCAAGGCGCGGAAAGCCCGAGCGCCGCCTGAAAAAGATCCGTGTCACGCATGCATCAGAAAATACGCGGAGCCAGCGGAAACCAAAATATTCAACTTGTGGTTGAAACCTCTACCCACACGATTCAGCGAAGAGCCGGAAATATGACCGGTTCCGTCCACCGCGTATGAATTTGACAGGCTATCCTGCCCAAAAACGATGATCCGGAGCCTGTCGCCGCTCGCCAGCGTATAGGGCGCGTTGGCTTCCATCCCTACCATCTGGATGTTCTGTCTGATGCCGCATCCTTCGAGAAGGACGGTCAGCGCCATACAAAGTGCGATCACCGAACGCCGCATGACGAACCCGCAAGTAGAGAAAAGCCAAATTCCCCAACGCAGGGGACCAATCGTTAAGAGGATTTTTAACCCGACATGGTTAACAAAGCCTCACCAACGGTTTTTCTCTCAAAGCGTGATTAACCGCCTCTCAACCATAAGCTGCCTATTTTCATCGGACAGCCTTGAGGTTCGAGATGAGTAACGAGTCGCAGACGATGAACCAGCGCGCCGAGACCGACCGCGGAGACGAGATCGATCTGCCCGGGTTGGGTCAGGCGCTCGCCCGGAAAAAATGGCTGATCCTTGGCGTGACCATCGCGGCCTTTCTGGGTGCGTTGACGGTCGTAACGTTAGTGAAGCCCCGCTACACGGGCGAGTCCAAGATTCTTCTCGAAAATCAGGAAAGTTATTACACGCGGCCCGACCGTTCGGTCGAAACGTCGCAGGTTCCTGACGATGCGACCGTCACCAGTGCGGTGCAGCTTGTGACGTCGCGCGATCTGGCGCGCGAAGTGATCAAGACACTGAACCTGCGCGGCAACAGCGAATTCGATCCGCTCGCCAACGGCGTCGGCATGGCGTCTCGCGTGATGATCATGCTGGGCCTCAAGCGGTCGCCAGACGAACAGGCGCCCGAGGACCGTATTTTCGAAAATTATTTCGATCACCTGACGGTGTTCAACGTCACCAAGTCCCGCGTTCTGCAGGTAGAGTTCACGTCGAACGATCCCGATCTGGCGGCGCGTGGCGCCAACACGGTTGCGAGTCTCTATATAGACGTGCAGTCGCGCGCCAAGCGCGAAAGCGCTCGCATCGCCGCTTCGTCTCTGGGCAGTTTGCTCGGTGAGTTGCGCGGCAAACTTGCCGAGGCCGAGGCGCGCGCCGAAGATGCGCGCCAGAAGGCCGGCCTGCTGATGGGGGCCAATAACGCCACGATCTCCGGCCAGCAGCTTGCTGACGTCAATACGCAGATCACCATCGCCCGCACCGCGCAGGCAGATTCTAACGCCAAGGCGCGCCTGCTGCGCGAAGCGATCCGCAACGGCCGTCTCGATTCAGTGTCGGATGTGGCCAACAACGAACTCGTGCGTCGCCTGAGCGAACAGCGCGCGACGCTGCGCGGTCAGATCGCACTAGAATCCCGCACGCTTCTGTCAGGCCATCCGCGTATCAAGGAATTGAACGCCCAGCTTGCCGACATGGAAAGCGAGCTTCGCTCTGCGGCCGATCGCGCCGCACGCCAGCTCGACAACGATGCGCTTGTCGCCAAGGCGCGTGTCGAAAATCTCCAGGTCGCGCTTGAACAGCAGAAGAAGACCGTTGGTGGCGCAAGTGTCGATGAAGTGCGCCAGCGCGAACTGGATCGCGAAGTCAAGCAGCTGCGCGACCAGCTCGAATCCAGCATGACCAAGTATCAGGATGCGATGGCGCGTCAGGAAGCCGAGTCGACGCCCGGCGATGCGCGCCTTATCTCGCGCGCTGTTGCGCCGCAGTTGCCGTCCTTTCCCAAGAAGGTTCCAATTTTGATTTTCGCCACTCTGGCGGGCTTCGTTCTGTCATTCGGCTGGGTTCTGGCCGCAGAGCTTCTGACCGGTCGCGCCTTTGTGCCGGCGGCTCCACTGCCGGCGCGGCCCGAGACGAAGCCGGCTGGCGCCAATGTCGCTGCTGCCATCGAAGACGCCGTGGAGCCGAATGCGATGCGTCGCCGTCCGGCCTCAACGGGGCGCGCCATGGCGGAATCGATGGCGCAGATCGCGGCGCAAATCGGCGCTGCGGAGCCGGGCGATTATGCGTTGCGGGTTCTGGTGACGGGTGAGACCGGCGCTGCCACAAGCGGAGCGCTGACGCTTGCGCGTTCGCTGGCGCAATCCCGGCGCGCCATTTTGCTCGATCTCGATGGCACCGATGTGTCGAGGAACGGCTTCGGGTCGATTGTGGACGCTGCCGGAATCGGAGAACTCGTTGCCGCAGAGGCATCTTTCTCCGAGGTTATTCATCGGGACCGTCTCTCGCGCCTGCATCTCGTGCCGCGCGGCCATGGACCCGCGCCGGCCGGAGAAGATCTTGATCTGACCATTGATGCGCTTTCGCAGACCTATGATTTCGTCGTCTTCGCCACGCCACCGGCTCGTGATGACGAGACCGCGATGGCGCTTGGTCCGGCTGCCGATTATGTGGTGATCCTGTCGTCAGGCGGACAGGACAGCGCGCCGGTTATTGAGCTTCGCAACAAATTCGTTCAATCCGGAGCCGGTGAAGTGCTGGTCGTCAACGCCGCGACGGGCGATGGTGGGCCGCGCAGGCGCACCGCAGCGTAAATTCAAAAAGCCGGACAGAAATGTCCGGCTTTTTCGTTTAAGCGAATTCTGGATTTCGAATTCAGCTCAGGCCAGAAATTCGCGGAGCTTCTGGACGGCATTCCACGCCCACGGGTTCTGCTTGATGTAACGCTTGCCGCGCAGGCGAAGCGATTCACTCAGGGCGAAAATGCGGCCCTTGATGGTGACGCCGAGCAGCGTGTCGAACAACGGCTCCGAACGATCGCACCACGACGACTTGTACCGAGCTTCGCCGATGCCGAGATCGAAGGCGCGATACTCGCGGTTGCACATGGCTTCCATCATCGACATCAGCAGCAAATCGCCGGGGCTCGTACGGGCAATTTCCGGGTCGGGGTCGAAAGAATTGATCATCGCGTGAAAGCGTCCGCGATGGGGCGTGCCGGCATAGACGGCCACGATGCGGTCGCCGGCTTTCAGGGCGTGAAGTTCGACGGCGGGCGAACCAGTCTCAAGGCCCGACAGGCAGGCCTTGACGAGAAACTCCCGGGATTCGTCGGATTCGAAGTCGCTTGAAATATTCTTCTGGCGGAAACGTTCGAGCTTCTGAACGAAGAATGCGTCGATGATCTGATGAGCTTCCTCGGGCGTCTTCGCCATGATGTGCGAAACGGCGCCCCATTCGGAAAGTTTCTTGCGCTTCTTGCGAAGCTTCTTGCGCGCATCTGACGATAGCCGTTCGGAGATGAAGGCTTCGCTGTTGGGGCCCAACGTGGCGCTATGGCATTCGCTGGGGCTGCGCTGGTGCGACAGGATGGCTAGCGGGTTGGGCAGGCCTTCCCAGGTCTCGGGCTGGTTCGACAGCACGAAGGCGTCCGGCTTCAGGCGCGCCTTCAGGGCGGCGGCGCGAAACAACGAGACAATGTCGGCTGTGTCGAATTGTGCGCCGGGGCGGATCAGCCCGACATTGGAATTGGAATCGCGTCCGCCCAGAAAATGGATCAACCGGATGCGGCGATGCTCAACGATGCCGAACGGGAACAGCGCTACCGGCGTTCCATTCGCCGCATGGGCGACGACGATCATCGGGCAGATGCCGGCGGGGCGACCGACGGTCTCGATCCAAGGCAGCAGCCAGCGGCGGGTCTGATAGGCGGAGGCGGGCGCAACCGATTCGAGTTCTTCCCAGGCTTCCAGCGCATCCTGCGGATTTTCGAATACGTCGATGCGTCCGAGACTGCGAACAGCCTCGCGTCGGCCGGCGCCGGAGCGTTCGCCAACGCGGCGATCTCCCGGCAGTACTGACGATTGATCCGACATACGCACCACTTGAACGCGGGAACTTCGGCTTAAGAGCTATGGTTGAATTTAGGTGACGGCGTGAATCAAGCGGCGAATTTGATCTCTGGCGCGACTTCGATTCCGTCTCTAAACTTTACACCGTTGATGACTTTCGGCAATTGATTTTCGCCTTTCAATC
>CANJWR010000273.1 GCA_947478455.1 Beijerinckiaceae bacterium
ATGCCGAGCGAGATGCGGTGCGTGTCGTGGTTGATCTTGATGATCTTGACGCGAACCGTCTGGCCGATATTCAGCACTTCGGTCGGATGGTTGACGCGACGCCATGCGATGTCGGTGACATGCAGCAGGCCGTCGATGCCGCCCAGATCCACGAACGCGCCGTAGTCGGTGATGTTCTTGACGGTGCCTTCGATCACCTGACCTTCTTCAAGGTTGGCGACGATCTCGTGGCGCTGTTCGGCGCGGCTCTCTTCAAGCACGGTGCGACGCGACACGACGATATTGCCGCGGCGACGATCCATCTTGAGGATCTGGAAAGGCTGCGGAACGCCCATGAGCGGGGTGACGTCGCGGATCGGGCGAATGTCGACCTGCGAACGCGGCAGGAACGCCACGGCGCCGTCGAGATCGACCGTGAAGCCGCCCTTGACCTGATTGAAGATGACGCCTTCGACCTTCTCGTTGGCTTCGAAAGCCTTTTCGAGCTTGACCCAGCTCTCTTCGCGGCGGGCCTTGTCGCGCGAGATGACGGCTTCACCGAGGGCGTTCTCGACGCGCTCCAGATAAACCTCGACAATATCGCCGACCTTGAGCGCCTGATCGCGGCCAGGGCCCATGAATTCCTTGAGCGCCACGCGACCTTCGGTCTTCAGACCGATGTCGATAACGGCGACATCCTTTTCGATGGCGACGACTGTGCCTTTGACTACCGAACCTTCAAAAGCTTCGCTGTCGCCGAAGCTCTCGTCGAGCAATGCGGCAAAATCCTCGCGCGACGGCGCAAGGCTCATAGACGTAGCGGACATAAGTTCTCCTGAAATGCCTGAGGTCAGGCAGCGCCGGCGGTTTGCGTTACGGGTCGTTTCCTTGCACCGGCGCTCATCGACGTTGCGATGGAGCCCCGCCTGAGGCGGGCCGGCGCGGAGCCGGTGCGCGAAAACGCTTTCAACCGGAGAACCGGATGATGGCGGCTCCATAGCAGGATTGCGGCAGGCCGACAAGCGAGTTGGCGCCAGCGGCCGTTCCGCCAGCTGAGTCCCGGCCTCTGGCGGCGTCGACTTGGCGACGCGCCCGGTTCGGTGTCTAATCCCGGCCAATCCACCCGAAGGTGGAAATCCCGGAGGAAGCCCGATGATGACCCGCCCTGCCGCACTCCTGTGTGGATTCCTCGGTGTTTTGAGCGCCGCCGCCGCACAGGCCCAGACGTCTGTTCCCTATTCGGCCGATCCAGCATGGGTGGCTGCGGCCAAACGGGAAGGCAAGGTTGTGTTCTACACGACCTGGATCGTCGACCAGCTCGCCCAGCCGATGTTCAACGAATTCGAAAAACGCTTTCCGGGGATCAAGGTTGAATATGTCCGTGGCGACAGCAACCAGAACCTCATGAAGATGATTACCGAGAAAAAGGCCAACGCCACGCAATCGGATGTCTGGAGCCTCAGCGCCGGCATCGGCGAACTGGCGAAGGTCGACGGCGCCGCCAAACTCGACCTGCCGAGCGCGAAGGAGATTACGGACGATTTCAAGGACCGGAATGGCCTTTGGGTCGCCACCTATTCGGTGGTTCACGCGCCCGCCTACAATACAAATATGGTCGCGGCGAAAGATGTTCCGAAAACCTATGACGATCTGCTCGATCCCAAATGGAAGGGCAAACTCGTCTGGAAACGCGGCGACACAACCGGTTCGTCAGGTTTTATCGCCAACATCCTGCTGGCCTACGGCGACCAGAAGGGCAGGGACTATCTGGCCAAACTCGGCAAACAGAACATCATCGGCTATTCGGGCAGCGTGCGCGCCCTGATGGACAACATCATCGCCGGCGAATATGCGCTCGGCCTGCAGATGACCAATGTCCACGCGGTTCTCAGCGCCGCCAAGGGCGCGCCGGTGAAATGGGTTCCTGTTGATCCGGTGGCGATGAGCATGACCTCCATCGGCATTTCGAAAGATGCGCGGCACCCGAATGCCGCAAGGCTTTTCGTCGATTTCGTGATTTCGCGCGCCGGCCAGACTTTGATGAAGGATCTCGGCTATCTGCCGGTTCACCCCGATGTGCCGGCGCAATATCCGGAACTGAAGCCCGAACAGGGCGGCTTCAAAGGCAATGTCATTCGCCCGGACGCCATCGACGCCAATCTGGCGAAATGGATGGATATCGAAAAAGAGCTTTTCCCATAAGCTCAAATGCAAGACCCGCCCGCATTGCTGCGGACGGGTCTCGTTGAAGTCAGGCTCTAGCGGCGATGAGGATTGTGCCGTCCGCGCTGCCATCCATAGTGATGTCCGCGATTGGTCTGCCGCTTCGCCACGCGCGCATGACGCGAGCGCACTTCCACAATCGGCATTCCCGAAAGCTCCGAGACCGCTGCTTCCTGCCTTGCCTGAACAGGCATGGCGTTGGCGGAAGTCGCGACGGTTCCGGCGAAAAGTGCGGCAGCCAGAAGGCCAATGCTCAGGATCGTATTCATCGAATCGATTCCTTCAGGTGTTTGATGATGGCGAGCGTTACAAAACTTTCAGTTCAGCCGCAGCGGCGAACGCGCTCGGTGCGCATCCCGTAGGGCGTGCGGTGACGAACCACATAAGTCCTGCAACGCTGGGGAGGCGCAAAGCGACGGCGACCGAAATCACCACGGTCGTCGAAACGTTCGCGGCGATCACTGTTGAAACGGCGGTCATCACGGCGGTCATTGTTAAAGCGGCGATCGTCGCGGCGGTCGCGACCGCGTCCGTCGTCTACCCGCACGCCGTTGGGTCCGACTCGCATTTCGAGCTGCGCCATCTGAATCTGGTCGGAAACCGGGGCGGCATTCGACACTGCGGGGATCGCCAGCAGTCCGCAGCCGAGAAGCGCAGCAAGAAGAAACTTCTTCATGGACGTATCCTTACCTGTTGGTCGACTTGATCTGTCGGTCCATCAACGAAACCCGGAACCGGACGATTGGTTCCTTCCCCGTCGGACAGGTAAAGATTGCGCCGCCGTGCATGAAGCGGACCTGAACGCAAAGTGTTCCCATCAAGGCAGCGCTGCGCGCGCCCTGATGGGCCTGAAGCCGCTTTGGATCAGATGGCGATCCGGTATTTTGCGAAGCCGTCCGGCGCGTCTCCGGCGGGCGAAACTTTCACGCCCTTGGGCGCAGCTGCCTTCGCCGCAGAGGGCGACGACACGAACGTCACATTCGCGCTCTCCGGCCAGGCCACGAAGGTCCAGTTGGCGTCCGCCGACGGATTGATGGTCTTTTGCTCGATGATGTAGCGCACCAGCACGTCGCGGTTCGTGTCGGGCGCATCGATAACGATTGTCTTGCCGTCGCAGCCCGGAAAATTGCCGCCACCGCCTGCGCGATAATTGTTCGTGGCCACGATGAAAGGCTGCTTCTCGTCGATAGGCTGGCCCTTGTAACGCAGATCAACAATGCGGTGCGATTCCGGCGCAATCAGCTTGCCGTTGCCATCATAACGTGAGGGCTTCGACAGATCGATTTTGTAGGTAACGCCGTCGATCACGTCGTAATTGTAGGACGGGAACGTCGGATTGATCAGTTCCTGCTCGGTCGATTTTGCAGGATCGATCTGGTTGAACATGCCGGCGGAGCGTTCCAGCCATTCGCGCACGGTCGCGCCATCGATCTTCACCGCCCGCACTGTGTTGGGATAGAGATAGAGATCGGCCACATCCTTGATCGCGACGGGGCCAGTCTTCACGTCGGTGTAATAATCCGGACCGCTGCGGCCGCCGGCCTTGAACGGCGCTGCGGCCGAAAGAACCGCAACGCCCTTGAGGTCAGGCATCGTGGCGGCAATCTGCTCAATATACCAGGTCTGCGCCTGCGACACGATCTGCACGGAGGGATCATCCGCCACCAGCGCGAAATAGGAATTGATCGGCGCGGAGGTTTGCCCGACCGGCGCGCGTACATAGGCCAGCGTTGCGTCATGATCGACTTTTGCGGCGGCCAGCACGCCCGCATCCGCATCGGCGCGCGAGACGATCTTGCGGTCCGGCGTGCGTTCGTAGATCGAACGGGCCTCGACCTTCGAGCCCGTGACCTTCCAGATGTCGCC
>CANJWR010000274.1 GCA_947478455.1 Beijerinckiaceae bacterium
GACGTGTCGAATTTCCAGCCGTGATAGGGACAGCGCAGACCGCATTCTTCGTTGCGGCCAAACCACAAGGACGCACCGCGATGGGGACAAAATTCGTCGATGAGGCCAAGTTTGCCACTCGTATCGCGGAAGGCGAGGAGGCGCTCAGACAGGATTTTCACACGCACCGGCGGGCAATCGGATTCCGGTAGCTCCTCAGACAGCAGGATCGGCAGCCAGTAGCAGCGGAATAGGTCGCCCATCATGGTGCCTGAACCGGTCTGGGTAACTAGGGCGTTCTGTTCTCTGGTCAGCATCTCTGCTCTCCCTGAGCGGGGCCAAGGCCACACGCTGGGTCTGCTATGCGGTATTGTGTTCCGCATGAGGGAAACATAGAGGCTCTCATTAGCGGCGCTTTGCGCTGAATCAAAGTGCGTCGCAGCAAAGAATCGCGCCGGGCAGCTGTGGGCAAGGCGTGCGCTTCATGTTTCCGTCGCCGCTCGCATGATAGGCATGCGCAACTCTTGGAGACCTTGCCTTGCATCCGCCCGGTCAGTTTCGGCTGCTCACCCTTCATTATGGGCTGTACCAGTTCGCCTTTGCCTCGGCGGTCGGGTTCGCGGGCGCTTATCTGCTCGAACAGGGCTTCAGCCTGCCGCAGGCGCTCGTCTGCTTCGCGGCCATGCTGGGCATCCGTTGCGTGTTTCGCTTTGCGGGCCTCGGCGTCGTGCGTCACGTCGGTTACAGGCGCGCGGTGGCGCTGGGGGCGTTGATTGGTGCCGTGCAGTTCTGGCCTTTCTTCTATGCGAAAACTCCAACAGGGCTTGTGCTCTGGCTGCTGGTCGTGGCGTTTTCAGAATCTCTTTACTGGCCCGTCTATCATGCGGCGGTCGCGGTGACCGGGGCAGCTGGCGCGCGCGGCAAGGAGCTGGGCCTGCGCACGATGGTCGGCGCGGCAACTGGCGTGATCGGACCGCTGACAGGCGGCCTCCTGATGCAGCGGCTCGGACCCTCATCGAATTTCGCGCTCGGTGCCGCATTAATGGCGGCCTCGGCAATTCCGCTTTTGATGATGCGGAATTTCGACGCCGGGCCGGTGCCGTCCGCCCGCCAGTCCATGAAGCTGGTCGATCGCCAGGCAATCATCGCCTTCGCGTCCGATGGCTGGATGGCGTCTGGTCTGCAGCTGGCATGGCCGATGGTGCTGTTTGTGGTGCTCGGCGCTCATTACGAGGCGTTCGGGCTCGCCAATGCCGCCGCCGGAGTGGCAGGTGCCGCCGGAGCATGGTTTTGCGGACGCGCCATTGATGGCGGAAAGCGAGATCGCTATCTCGCGATGGTCAGCCTCGCCCTCGCTGCCGGTTTTTCCTTGCGGATCGCCGCGGGCTGGTCGCCCATCGCCGCCGCTGTCGCCAACGCCACAGGTGCGGCGGTCATGGGTGTCTATATTCCCGTGCTGATGAGTTACGTCTATGATCGGGCCAAGACCTCTGGCACGGCCTATCGCTTCCATTTCGCCGCGGAGGCGGGCTGGGACTTCGGCGCGGCGACGGGCTGCCTTGCCGCCGCGCTGGTTGTCGTCCTGACGGGCATTCCTTCGCTCGGCATAGTGCCCGGCTCATTAGGTATTTTCGTGCTCTATGCCTTCCTGCGACGCCAGCCGACGATCACGGTGCCGGAAGAGCCCGTTGCGCCGTCAGAGCGCGGCGTGGACCTCCGGCCGCTCCTCGCTGCGCGGGATGACGGCCGCGCCTGACGCATAGACCTGCGTGTCGCCATAGCCGGCGCGACGGCTGCGAAACATCGGTGAGGACAATGACCCAAGTTCAACCGACACAAAGCGGGCCGGAGAACCACCCACGTTAAAGTGCTGATGGAAACGCATCGGGCCGAGCCCGACCAGCATGCCGTGTCGCCAGTCGGTGCGTTTTGCTTCGGCTTCCTGCGTGTTGAAAGACAGGGTGAACCCTGCGCCATCGACGCCCAATATATGCCGGCCCTGCATCTGCCGCCTCGCCAGTGTCGACTGCTTGGATGCCAAAGCGGTGACGTCGACGCCGATGCTCATATCGGCCAGCGGCACGGGCGTCATCTCGTCCTGCGAAACGGGCACGGAAAGTGGATCGGTGACGAGACCGGCAGCTAGCGCACGGGCTTGCCGATCCTGCATCGGCGCGGAATTGCCGAACAGAAACGCCTCGTTGCGATAAAGCCCCATCAGGTAACGGAAGTCGCTTAGTGCGACGAAACGGGCAGGGGAACTGCCCGTCGCGCGGTGGCGCGCCGTCGCGTTGACGGGCACGGCAAAGAGCTTTTTTGTGTCCCACGTCACCGTTCGGATCTCGCCGTTCGACAAGGTGACCTCTGTCTCACCAGCGCCGGAGAGCACGTAAAAGGCTTCCTCATAGGCGTGCCGCATGGGGGCGGAGGACGCGCCAGCCGCCAGTTCGAATACGAAGGCGCTGAGGAAATCGCAGCGGCCATCGACGTGGCAGACCGCAGCCTTCATGCCAAACCGCGCCCAGTCCTTCACATCGACGGTGAGGAGATCGATCGCAGGTGCGCTGACGATCGAGGCACCCTCGGCCTTCAGCCAGTTGAGATAGGAATCGACCATGAATTTGGTGTCGAGAAACCCCGGATCTTGTTCGCTCATGTCAGGGCTTCCTTGCAAAAAGTGTTTCGTCGATAAACGGACCCATGCGGCTCTCGACGCCGTGGCGGGCGATCTCATCCAGCCAGATCTGGTGGACGCGTGAATCCTGGTCCTCGTATTCCACCTGCGCACCGCCTTCCTTGACGTTCTTGTCGACGCCGACTGTCCAGATGTCGCGCTTCATCTGCAGCAGCGGGTAGCGCACCGTGCCGATCTGCAGCGCCAGATAGCGCGACGGATCGCTCGATATGTTGAAGTGCTGGTGGAACATGGAATCGGGCGGGCAATAGACACAGCCGTGCTCCCAGTCGACGCGTGTGAAGTCCTGGTCCTCCTCGCGCCAAAGCAGCGAATAGCCCTGACCGGTGACGGCGAAAACGCAGACGCCGTCGAAGTGACGATGGCCCTTCTTGTACGTGCCAACGGGCATTTCGCTTGAGTGCGCGCCGATCGTGTTTTCGGTCAGCATGAAGCGCAGGTTCGTGCCGCCCGCGCCGCGCTCCGCCCATTGCCTCAGCTCGAATCCGGAAAGATCGGGAACGAAATTCGTCTCCCACTGGTGGCGTCCCGGCGAGATCGAGATGAATTCACCTTCGCCAACGAAATAATCCGGCCGCCCGGCGCGCTCGGGGAATTCGACCGGGCAATTAAAGATGAAATCCTCGTCCCGAAAACAGTTCATCGTGAACACCATATTGTTCACGGAGGCGAAGCGCGCAGGCTCTCGTCCCGAACCGTTAAAATATTGATGCGTCGCATTGAGCGGAATCGAGAAAAGGCTCTTGGGACCCCATTCGAACGAATGCCTGCGCCCGTCGGCCAGCGTCACACTGGTCGAGCCGTGGCCCGAAATGACGTAGATCACCTCCTCGCAGATGTGCTTCAGCGGCACGGATTTGCCGCCCGGCGGGATCTCGAACGCGAAAATGGATATAAAGTCGTCGCGGCCCTTGAGGTGGCAGAAGGCACCGTTCATGCCATAGCGCGCCCAGGGCGCAACCGGCACCTTACGGATGTCGATGCCGAAATCCTGGACTATGGGAACGCCTTGCGCATCCGCCCAGTCGAGATAGGGGTCTGCAAGGCCGCGCGCGATGTGTCGCGTCATCTGTCGTTGTCCTCCCGGAGGCATCGTCGTTGGTCGCGACGCTATTGGACGCATTGCAGCAGTGCGCGGCGTCCGGGTCAAGGCTCGTGCGCGCCGCCATGGCTGTGCTAGGGAAAGTGCTTACCTGCCATGGAGTGCAAACGCTTGATCCCCTGGGTTCTGATCGACACGGCAACGGTGCCTAACGGCGGCGAACTGCGACTCAAGCAGCGCGGTGCGGAATATTCGATCATGCTTGGCGCGAACGAGTTGATGAACAGCCGCCTGAGCGGCTCTGAAGAAGCATTGGC
>CANJWR010000275.1 GCA_947478455.1 Beijerinckiaceae bacterium
GATGACCGCGCGAATTTGATCGATGCAGCGGAGAATGAGGGTCACCGACTCGGGCGTCGCTTCAAGTTCGCCGTCGCGAAATTTCCCCAGGACGTCTTCGCCGGCATGGGCCACGCGCTCCAGGCGCGGCAGACCTAGGAAACCGCAGGTTCCTTTGATCGTGTGCATCACGCGGAAGATGTTGCCCAGGATGTTTTTGTCCGAGGGGTCGCGTTCGAAGCGCACCAGTTCCTGATCCAAGAGCGCCAAGCTCTCCGTGGTTTCGGAAACGAAATCCGTGATTAGGTCGTCCATGATTGAGAACCTCTTCGCTGCGTGGGCCTCCCCGGTGCGGAAAATACGGGAAGCAACAGCTTCAAAAGACCACTAAGCGGTCGGGTTCATCCAGTCCGTGAGAGGTATAAGAGACGGCGCAAAAGGATAGTGTGCGCCGCCGCGGCGGGTATTGGGGCGTTCGCCTTATATGCATATGCGCTGCGCAAACGTCGGTCGTCCGCCGGGGTACCTCGTCCGTATAATGCCCACGTTCCTTTGCCTCACCTGCCTATCCGCCTGCGCGCTCGCATCTCCGGGGGCCTCTCACGTATTTCTGTCGTGACACGGCGCGGTCTACTCCCGCCAGAGTCACTAGACGAAAAACCGGCAACAAGGAGAACGAAGATGGCGAGAAGCACTGCAAAAGTCGCTGCTGCGAGACGGGTGGTAAAACCGGCGGCGAAGAAAAAGAGCGCGGATATTATTCATCTGTCCAAAGCCAAGGGCGCGGCCGACCGGCAGCAGCTGGAGATGTTCAGGCAGATTCTGGACAGCGTGCCCGTCAACGTCATGACCTGCCGTCTCGATGATTTCACGATCGACTACGCGAACCGCGCCACCTTCGAAAATCTCAAGCCCCTCGAAAAACTGCTGCCGGTGCGCGCCGACAATCTTATCGGCACGTGCATCGACGTCTTCCATAAAATGCCGTCGCACCAGCGCAAAATGCTGCAGGATCCGCGCAATTTGCCCCATAAGGCCACCATCCGTCTCGGCGATGAAGTGATGAACCTGTTCGTCACGGCCCTGAAGGACGCTAACGGCGACTATCTGGCGCCGATGGTGGTCTGGACCATCATTACCGATCAAGTGCGCATGCCCGAAGAGTTGGGCAAGATCGTCAACGACGTTCTGAAGCGCTGCAGCGATATGGCCGATACGGCCAACGCCATGGTGACCCATGCCGCGACGGCGGCGGCGTCGGCTCACTCGGTATCCGCCGCGGCGGAAGAGGCCTCGGTCAACGTTCAAACAGTGGCGGCGGCGGCGGAGGAGCTCACCAGCTCGATCACCGAAATCAGCCGCCAGGTCAGCCAGTCGACGGAAGTCGCCTCGCAGGCGGTTACCGACGCCACGCGCGCCAGCGACATGGTGAAGGGCCTGGATCAGGCAGCCCAGAAAATCGGCGAAGTCGTGTCATTGATTACGGATATCGCCGAACAGACCAACTTGCTGGCCCTCAATGCCACTATCGAAGCGGCCCGCGCCGGCGAAGCTGGCAAAGGCTTCGCGGTTGTGGCCAGTGAAGTGAAAAACCTCGCGCGCCAAACGGCGAAAGCGACCGAGGAAATCTCCGACCAGATCAATGGCATCCAGCGCGCGACTAAAGACACTGTCGGCGTCTTGGAAGCGACGTTCCAAACCATCGGTCAGATCAATGAAGTTTCGACACGTATCGCCACCGCGGTTGAGGAACAGCGTGCCTCCACCCAGGAAATCGCGCGAAATGTCGAGGAAGCGGCCGTAGGTACCAAGGAGGTTTCGTCGAACATCGTGAACTCCTCGCGCGCCGCCACAGAGTTCCAGTCCGGGTCCGAGTCGCTGGTCAAAGTTACGGTTCAGATCACGGAGGTCGCGCGCGGACTGGAAACCAAAATCAACGAGATCGTCAAGAAGTTCGGCGGCGGTTGATAAGGGAGCCGGTCCCTAGAATCGCCACCCAAGGCCGGCACCTAGCCTCCCGGGTGCCGGCCACGTGGCGCATATATTTTGATTTCGCGACAGGAGTTCCGACGGTGCACCAAATCGCAAAGGCAAAGGTGCTTGCTACGCAAGCGCCGGATCTGCTCATGATTGAGCACGAAGTCCGGCGGCTTTGTGCAAAGGCCACCGACGAGGCTATGAAGGAGTCCTTAGCCGAGATCGCAGCGCACATCAGTCGCTTGCGATTGGAGAGCGATCTGCCAAAGCCCGGCGACGTGAGATCCGATCTTCGTTCACCCAGCATGGCCGTAACCCATCTCTATGCCGGGGATGATCGGCTTGAGTGTGCTCTCAGCGACCTATCCATCGGCGGGGCGTTGGTCCTGTGTGACGTGGTCATCAAAGATGAAGCGCTCATTCATTTGGCGGTGCCGGGGGTTGGCGACTTGGCGGGCATCGTTGTGGCCACGACCGAGCATGGTAGCCACATCCGCTTTCTGCCGCTGTCGCCAGAGGCAGAAAGCGCGCTGATACAAGCACTTGCCCGTCATTATGACGCCTGACCTATCCCTTTCTCACCTATCCCTTTTCCAGCCGCGCTAGCCTTTTTTGCCCGGGTGTCAGCCGGCGAGAGGGGGTATTTACGGGGTGGATGTTGTGATGGAATCCGCTTGGCGGTCCCAGCGCGCGCGGAAGAAGGACGAGAACGATGAAGGGCGTCGTGTTCACGGAATTTCTCGACATGGTCGAGGAAAAGTTTTCGGCCGAGATGGTTGACGATATTATCGCGGCGGCGGAGCTGCCGCACGCTGCCGCACGCTGGCGCATATACAGCGGTAGGAACGTACCCTCACGCCGAAATGGGGCGCCTAGTGACAGAGTTAAGTAAACGCAGCAACGCCGGCGTGTCAGACTTATTGCGCGTCTATGGTCGCCATCTTTTTGGGCGATTCCACCAAGGCTACAACGGGTTTTTCAACGGCATCAAAGACAGCTTTAGTTTTTTGTCTACCGTTCAGAATGTTATTCACGTCGAGGTGCGCAAGCTTTATCCCGACGCCGAATTACCCGAATTCGAGTCCACGCGCCTCGCGCCCAATCATCTGAGCATGATCTATCGTTCTCCGCGCTGCCTCGGCGATTTCGCCGAAGGTCTTATTGAAGGCTGTATCGCCCACTTCGGCGAGCACATAAAAATCACGCGGACGACCGAGGCCGGCGGTCAAGTCGTGCGCTTCGATCTCCTGAAAGACGCGTGAACTCATGAACTCCGATACGCCCTTAGACGACGTCGAACGGCTTAAGGCCCGTCTTGAGCGTGAACGCAGCGCGCGCAAGGAAGCCGAGCGTCTGCTGGAAGAAAAAACCCGCAGCCTCTATGAAGCCAATGCCGAGCTTGAACGCCACCACGCGCAAGAAAAGGAAAGCGTGGCGCGGTTGACCGGCATCCTCAACGGCATGCCGATTGGTGTGTTGACCACCGATGAGCACTGCGTTGTCGTGAGTATAAATAACACCGCCCGGTCATATTTTAGTACGACGCCAGGTTTGGCAAAGGGTCGGCACATCGGGGCATTTCTGCCGAAATTCGATGGTCTGAAGGACGCTTCGGCAGGGGCCAAAGCAGTCGAAGAGGCGGGCGAAGAGGGCATGGCGCGCCGGTCCGACGGCCGTGAATTTCCCTGCGAAATCGCCTTCAACAGTTTCACCACGGAGGAGGCGGGCGTTTATATCTGGATGGTGCGCGACATATCGCGCCGGGCCGAAACAGAAAAACGCAAAAAGGAATTGGAAGGCGAACTGCGGCAGGCCCACCGGCTCGAGTCTCTCGGCACCATGGCCGGCGGCATCGCACACGAACTCAACACGCCCATACAGTTCATCAGCGATAACATGCGCTTTCTGGGCGACGGCTTTGCCGATATTCAGAAGGCGGTGGAGGCATATCGCCCTCTGGTGCCGGCCGACGACGACGCGCGGATACAGAAAGATGGCGATCTTGAGTTTCTGAACGAGGAGATTCCCAAAGCTATCCAGCAGTCGCTGGAAGGGTTGGGGCGCGTCGCCGA
>CANJWR010000276.1 GCA_947478455.1 Beijerinckiaceae bacterium
ACCTTCACGAGGATCGAATTGGCGACGCCCTTTTTGATGCCGTCCGACAGGCGCTTCACGTTGGTGACGAACAGGTCGTCGCCGACGAGCTGCGTCTTCTTGCCGATGGCGTCGGTGACGAGCTTCCAGCCCTCCCAGTCGTCTTCCGACATGCCGTCCTCGATGGAGGCGATCGGATAGGCGTTGACGAGCCTGGCCAGATACTCGACCTGCTGGGCGATGGTGCGCGTCACGCCCTCGCCTTCGTAATGGTACTTGCCGTCCTTGAAGAACTCGGTCGAGGCGCAGTCGAGGCCCAGATACATGTCCTGACCCGGCTTGAAGCCGGCCTGCTCGATCGCCTTCATGCAGAAGTCGAGCGCGGCCTCGGCGGACGGCAGGTTCGGCGCGAAGCCGCCCTCGTCGCCCACATTGGTGTTATGGCCGGCCTTTTTCAGCGCGCCCTTGAGCACCTGAAACACTTCCGCGCCCCACCGCACCGCTTCGGCGATCGACGGCGCGCCGACCGGCATGATCATGAATTCCTGAAAGTCGATGGGATTGTCCGCATGAGCGCCACCGTTGACGATGTTCATCATCGGCACCGGAAGAACGCGCGCCTGCGTGCCGCCCACATAGCGATAGAGCGGCAGGCCGGAGGCGTCGGCAGCCGCCTTGGCGACCGCCAGCGAGACGCCCAGAATGGCGTTGGCGCCGAGCTTCGCCTTGTTGGGCGTGCCGTCGAGCTCCAGCATCGTCTCGTCGATCTTCACCTGATCTTCGGCCTCAAGGCCGGTAATCGCCTCGAAAATGTTGCGGTTGACGCTCTCGACCGCTTTCAGCACGCCCTTGCCGCCGAAACGCGACTTGTCGCCGTCGCGAAGCTCCACGGCCTCGTGCGCCCCGGTGGAAGCGCCTGACGGAACCGCCGCCCGGCCCATGGACCCGTCTTCGAGGATCACATCCACCTCGACAGTCGGATTGCCACGGCTATCCATGATTTCGCGAGCAATAATATCGACGATGGCGGTCATTTTGGCCCCTTTCCGGAATCATTCGGCTTCAATTCTTGAGCGCCTTGTACGACAACCCGGCAAAACGCGGAAGCCGGACGCGTAAAAGCAGTGAAGCTTTCGTTGCCTAAGCGAAAACGGGCGCCCGAAACGGCTGCTTGCAGTCGGCGCGTTGCCGCCATAATGCACTGCAACCTTCGCCTTCGGCCCGGAGCCACCCATGGTCAAATCGAACACCGGCCCATCCCTCCTCGGCAAGCATGTGGCCATGCCGCAGACGCCCGAGGAGGCAGAACTTGACCGGGTGCCCAATCCGCATCCGGGTACGAACTATGTCGCGCGTTTCACCGCGCCCGAATTCACCTCGCTTTGCCCGGTGACCGGCCAGCCGGATTTCGCCCATATCGTCATCGACTATGTGCCGGACGAATGGTTGGTGGAATCGAAGTCGCTGAAGCTCTACCTCAGCGCGTTCCGCAACCACGGCGCATTCCACGAGGACTGCACCATCAGGATTGCCAAGGACTTGGCAGAACTTCTTCAACCAAAATGGTTGCGGATCGGGGGCTACTGGTTCCCGCGCGGCGGCATGCCGATTGACGTGTTCTGGCAGACCAGCGAGCCCCCGAACGGCGCGTGGATTCCCGATCAGGGCGTGCCGCCCTACCGGGGTCGCGGCTAGGGCCTAACCGGCCAGCGCCTCGCTGCGGCGGCGCAATTCGTCGACCAGCGCCTTCCGGTCACGCAGGCCGGCCAATTCCTCGTAGGCGATTACATCACCGAACCTGATCGGCAGCGCCGTTCCGATCCGTCGCCGGATTTCGTGGAACAGCAGCGCCAGCCGCACCGTCTGGCTGATGTGGCTGGCGATCTGGAACAGCCGTCTGTTCTGCCCCGGAAAATGCACCGGCATTACCGGCGACTTCGCCCCATGGACTATGCGGGCCACAAAAGGCTGCCACGGTGGATCGACCGCCGGCCTCAGGCCCAGCCGGTCCGGCGAGGTCGAAACGACACCCGAGGGAAACAGCACCAGCGCCCCGCCCTGCTCCAGATATTCGCGCGCCTGCACCCGCGACCGGGCGTTCATGGCCCGCGAGGCCGGATCGCCCGACAGGTCAATCGGCAGCACGAAATCGCGGATTTCCGGCGCTTTCAGCAGGACCGCATTGGTCAGAACCCGGAAGTCAGGCCGCACCTTTTCGACAAGGGAACAGAGCGCAATGCCATCCAGCACCCCGAACGGATGGTTGGAGACGAACAGCAGCGGGCCTTCACGCGGCGCAGATTCGAGCTTGCGGGAATCGTACTGCATGTCGATGGCGAGCTTGCGCATGGCGGAGGCCCAGAAGCTCTCGCCCGGCGCCATCTCGCGGCGGTTTTCGAGATACATGCGCTCCAGCCGCGCCTGCCCGGTGGCGGACTCGACGAGGCGTATCAGCGACCGTTTGAGCCACGGGTCGTTGTCGTCGGCGTAGGAAAAGCTCGGTTCCTGCATCAACAGCCGCTATCGCGCCCGTATGACGGAAACACGACAGCCAGGCGTAGGCCGGTCACGGCGCGCGCTTGATGGCGCTCATGAAGGTCGAGTCGACCGCGCCGGTCGCATACGAGATGCCCTTGCGGCCTGCCCATGTGGCGACCTCGTGGTAGAGCGGCAGCAGGGCGTAATCCCGCATGGCGAGTTCGGTCGCCTTGACGAAAATGCCCTCAAGCTGCGTCTCGTCCATGGTGGTGAGGCCACGGTCGATCAGTGCATCCACTTCCGCATTGCTGTAGCCGTTGCGGTTGCCGACGCCCAATCCCCGCGCCTGATCGCGCGTATGGATGAACACCCGCAGCGGATGCGACGGTTCACCCGACCCATTGGCGTAGCCCGACAGATAGAAGGCGAATTCCGGCGTCCCGTTCGGTCCACCGCTTTCGGCGCGACGGAAGAAGGTGGCGCTCGGCATGGCTTCGACCGAGGTCTTGATGTTGATGCGCGACAGCAGTTGCGCAATCGTTTCGAGCACGCGGGAATCGTTCGTGTAGCGGTCATTCGGGCCGTGGATGGTCAGCCGGAAACCGTCGGCAAATCCGGCATCCTTCATCAGCGCGCGGGCGCGGTCGAGATCGGCCTTGTCGGCGGTGAGATCGGCCGAATAGCCGATGTAGCCCTTGGGCGAAAACTGGCCGCTCGGCTCGGCCAGATTTTCCATCACCCGTGACGCAATGGCGGCGCGGTCAATGGCCAGCGAAACCGCCTGCCGCACGCGCTTGTCGATGAACGGATTGCGAATGTCCTTGCCGTCATTGCCCTTTATGAAGGGATTCGTCTCACGCGCCAGTTCGATGGACAGATAGACGAGGCGGTTCGAGACGGCCTTGAAGACGGTGAGATTGCGGTCGGCCTCGACGCGCGCCACATCCGACGGCGCCACGCCCTCAATGAAATCCACATCGCCGGCCAGCAGTGCGGCAGCGCGGGTCGTGCCGGTCTTGATCGGGCGAATGCGGATGCGCTCGATGTCGGGCGCGCCGCCCCAATAGGAGTCGTTCCGCACGAGTTCGATGGAATCGCCTGACCGCCAGCGCACCAGCTTGAAACGTCCGGTGCCGATGGCGGCGCGACCGGCGTTGAAATCGTCCGTCGTGGCGGCGGCGGAATTGCGCGACACGATGGCGATGCGCGACAGATCGACCGCCGTGAACGGATAGGGTTGCGCGGTCGTCACCCGGACGGTCAGGTCGTCGACCTTCTCGAAGGTCTTGCCCTTGACGAAAACCCCGAAGCTCGACGGGCTGCCGGCCACGCTCGGCGCGCGCTTCATGGACACGATCACATCATCAGCCCCGAACGGCGATCCGTCATGGAACTTCACGTTTTGCCGCAGCTTGAATTCCCACGTCAGTGGATCGACAAGCCGCCACGAGACCGCAAGGCCCGGCAGCAGTTTCTGGTTGGCGTCCTGCAGGGTCAGGGCGTCGA
>CANJWR010000277.1 GCA_947478455.1 Beijerinckiaceae bacterium
GTCCGTCATGATGATGATCTTGTGGTAGCGCAGCTTGTCGGCGTTGAAATCGTCGCGCCCGATGCCGGTGCCGAGCGCTGTGATGAGCGTGCCGATTTCCTGGCTCGACAGCATCTTGTCGAAGCGCGCGCGCTCGACGTTGAGAATCTTGCCGCGCAGCGGCAACACAGCCTGATATTCGCGGTTGCGTCCCTGCTTGGCGGAGCCGCCGGCGGAATCGCCCTCGACGATGAAGAGTTCGGCCTTGGAGGGATCGCGCTCCTGACAATCGGCGAGCTTGCCGGGCAGGTTGGCGACATCGAGCGCGCCCTTGCGGCGCGTCAGTTCGCGCGCCTTGCGGGCGGCCTCGCGCGCCAGCGCGGCCTCGACGACCTTGGACACGATGGTCTTGGCGTCTGCCGGATGTTCCTCGAACCACTGGTTGAGCATCTCGTTGACGAGGCTCTCGACCACCGGGCGCACTTCGGACGAGACGAGTTTGTCCTTTGTCTGGGAGGAAAATTTCGGGTCGGGCACTTTCACCGACAGCACGCAGGTCAGGCCCTCGCGGCAATCGTCGCCGGTGGGGGAAACCTTTTCGCGCTTGGTGATTCCGGAGCTTTCCGCATAGCCGGTGACCTGACGGGTCAGCGCGGCGCGCAGGCCGGCCAGATGGGTGCCGCCGTCGCGCTGCGGGATGTTGTTGGTGAAGGCCAGCACGTTCTCGTGGTAGCTGTCGTTCCACCACATGGCGACCTCGACCGTGATCCGGTCGCGTTCGCCGCGGATCATCACCGGCTTGCCGATGAGCGGCTGCTTGGCGCGGTCCAGATAACGCACGAAAGCCTCGAGACCGCCGTCGTAATAGAGATCCTCGCGCTTCACCTCGGCATGGCGCGCATCGGTCAGGATGATGTGGACGCCGGAATTCAGGAAGGCCAGTTCGCGCAGACGATGTTCGATTGTCGCGTAATCGAACTCCACCATCGTGAAGGTTTCTTCAGACGGCATAAAGGTCACTTGCGTGCCGCGCTTGGGCTTGTCGCCATCCATCTCGGCAGGCCCGACAACGATGAGCGGAGCCACCACATCGCCATGGGCGAATTCGACGAAATGTTCCTTACCGTCGCGCCAGATGGCGAGCTTCAGCCATTTCGACAGCGCGTTAACGACCGAGACGCCGACGCCGTGCAGGCCGCCCGACACCTTGTAGGAATTCTGGTCGAATTTTCCGCCCGCATGCAGCTGGGTCATGATGACCTCGGCGGCAGAAACGCCTTCCTCCGAATGAACGTCGGTCGGGATGCCGCGACCGTTGTCGGTTACGGTGCAGGAGCCATCCGAATTCAACGTGACTGTGACGAGGGTTGCGTGACCGCCGAGCGCCTCGTCGATGGCGTTGTCGACAACCTCGTAGACCATGTGGTGCAGGCCGCTGCCGTCATCGGTGTCGCCGATATACATGCCGGGGCGTTTGCGCACGGCGTCGAGGCCGCGCAAGACCTTGATCGAGTCCGCTCCATAGACGTTCGGAACGTCTTCGGGTTCGGGCGAAATCGGAGCGGGTTCGGCCATCGATTTTTTTGCTTTCGCGGAAGTTCGGCGGATGCGCCGGAGAGGCTTGATTCGTAGCGGTCAATGTAGCCTGAAGCATGGCCCAAATGCACGTAAAACCGGCGGCCTGAGGCGGATTTGCCGGAAACGTCCCGATTGGGGCTCAGGCAGCCGAAAAGCGGGTCACGAAGCGGTCGCAATCGCCTCCAGAAACGCGTCCCCGTAGCGGCTGAGTTTGCGCTGACCGATGCCGTGGACGCGGCTCATGTCGTCGAGCGTCGCGGGGCGCTTTTCGACCATGTCAATCAAGGTGCGGTCGGGGAAGACCATGAATGCCGCCACGCCCTCGTCACGGGCGATCTCGCGACGCAGCTTCTTGAGCGCCGCCAGCAGTGTCTCGTCCACATCGTCCAGATTGGCCGAGGGGGCGACGCGGCCTCCCTTGCCGGGCCGGGCGGCGCGTTCGCGTTTGACGGGGGCGTCGCGCAGGTGGATCGTCTCGCGGCCGCGCATGATGTCGTCGCCCTTCTGGGTCAGGCAAAAGCCGCCGAACTCCTCGCTGGCGCTGGCGAGGGCCCCGACGGCGAACAATTGCCGGAACACCGCCGACCAGGCCTGCTTGGCCTTGTCTCTCCCTACACCAAAGGTCTTCAGCGTCTCGTGGCCGTTGCGGGTGATCTGATCTGAGGCCTGTCCGGTCAGAATATCCGACAGATAGGCGGCGCCGAACCGCTGGCCTGTGCGCACCACGGCGGACAGCGCCTTCTGGGCGTCGATTGTGCCGTCGTAAAGCTGCACCTTGCCCTGACAGACATCGCAAGATCCGCAGGGCTGGCTCGTCTCGTCGAAATAGGCCAGCAGGGTCTGCCGGCGGCAGCCCGAGGCTTCGCACAGGCCGATCAGCGCATCGAGGCGGCGCATTTCGATGCGCTTGCGCTCATCGCTGACGTCGCGTTCGTCGATCTGGCGACGGCGCAGCGCCATATCGTCGAGCCCGTAGAGCGTCAACGTATGGGCAGGAAGTCCGTCGCGGCCGGCGCGGCCGATTTCCTGATAATAGGCCTCGACGCTCGACGGCATGTCGGCGTGGCAGACGAAGCGCACATCGGGCTTGTTGATGCCCATGCCAAAAGCCACTGTCGCCACTGCCACCACACCGTCCTCGCGCTGGAAGCGGTCCTGATTGCGGTTGCGATCCCGCAGCTCCATGCCGGCGTGGTAGCAGAAGGCTTCATGGCCGTTCTGCAGAAAATAATCGGCCAGCGACTCGGCGCGCGCCCGCGACGAGCAATAGACGATGCCGTTCTGGCCGCGATGGCGGTCGAGAAATTCGGAAAGCTGACGGCGCGGCTGATCCTTGGCGGCGAAGGCCAGATCGATGTTGGGCCGGTCGAAACTGTGGACGATGATCTCGGGCGGCGCGCCGAACAGGCGCTCCACAATATCGGCGCGGGTGTTGTGATCGGCGGTTGCGGTCAGGGCCAGCACCGGCACATCGCCGAGCGCCTCCACGGCGCGGCGGATTTCCCGGTATTCGGGGCGAAAATCGTGGCCCCATTCGGAGACGCAATGGGCCTCGTCGATGGCCAGTCGCTTCACCCCGAGGCGGCGCAGCGATTGCCGCAGACCGTCCATCGCGAGACGTTCGGGCGACACGAACAGCAGGCGGAGTTCGCCGGCTCGCAATTGCGCCCATGTCTCGTCGGCCTCGGCCTCGCTGTTGAGCGAGTTCAGGGTGGCGGCCGCGATGCCGAGCGATTTCATCTGGCTTACCTGATCGCGCATCAGGGCGATCAGCGGAGAGACCACCACGGTCAGCCCGCCGTCGATCAGGGCCGGCAACTGGTAGCACATGGACTTGCCGCTGCCGGTCGGCATGACGGCCAGCAGCGGTTGACCGGCCACGACCCAGGCAATCGCCTGCTCCTGACCGGGGCGGAAATCGTCGTAGCCGAAGACGGATTTGAGCAATTGGCGCGCCCGGGCCGGCAGCGGAGGGATTTTCGACAGGGGCGCGTTCATGCCGGTTCGACCTTGCCGGGCGACACCCGAAATGTCTTGGCATTGGCCCCGAGGCCGCCGAAAGCGGCTGCGTCCGCACCGGTCATCCAGACCTGCGCGCCCAACTGCCCGAGACTGTCGTAAAGCGCCGCCCGACGAGTGGGATCAAAGTGGGCAGAAATCTCATCCAGCAACACGAACGGTACAATCCCACTCATTTCGGCGACAAGACGGGCGTGGGCAAGGATCAGTCCGACCAGCAGGGCCTTCTGCTCGCCGGTCGAAGATCGTGCGGCATCTGCCTGTTTCGGGCCGTGACGCACCAGCAAATCGCTGGACTGCGGGCCAACCAGCGTTCTGCCGGCGGCGGCGTCGCGATAACGGTTGTCGTGCAGAACCTGACGATAGCGCTCTTCGAC
>CANJWR010000278.1 GCA_947478455.1 Beijerinckiaceae bacterium
ACCGCCCTGCACAAGCGCGAATATGCGGATGTGGAACTCGAACACCAGCTCGCCGACGCACTCGGCATGCAGCTGGTTCGCTGGCCGAAGCAGTTCGATGTGATCGTCACCGACAATTTGTTCGGCGACATGCTGTCCGATGTGGCCGCGGTGCTAACCGGGTCGCTCGGCATGCTGCCTTCTGCTTCGCTCGGTGAGATCGATCCCAAGACGGGCAAGCGTAAGTCCATGTACGAGCCCGTCCACGGTTCGGCCCCCGACATCGCCGGCAAGGCGCTGGCCAACCCGATCGCCATGATTGCGTCCTTCGCCATGGCGTTGCGCTATTCGTTCGGCCTCGGTGAGGCTGCCGACCGCATTGAAAAGGCTATCGCCGACGTGCTGGATCAAGGTCTGCGCACCGCTGACATCCGGGGCCAGTTGACCAACAGCATTTCGACCGAAGCGATGGGAGATGCAATTCTTAGTGAACTGAAAAAGGCTTGAAACTAGGTCGCCTTCAGAAATCTTCGTGGCAGCACTCGCCGCGCGCGCCGCTCGAACTCGGTTCTGCGAAAGGTATAATGTGACTCAATCGACATTAGCTCCGGGATTGGTCCTGCGTGATCCTGCTTTGCTGGAGATGCGCTGCTTCGTGAACGGTTCATTCGTCGGCGAAGGCATGGATCCCGTGAATAATCCCGCAAACGGACTTGTTCTGGGACATGTGCCGGATTTTGGCGCAGCCGAGGCCACACAGGCCGTGGAGGCGGCGCAGCAAGCATTTCACCCGTGGGCTGCGCTGACTGCCAAGGAGCGCTCTGCGATCTTGCGTCGCTGGTTCGACCTGATCATCGACGCTCGAGAGGATCTCGCGTTGATCCTGACGTCGGAGCAAGGCAAGCCGCTATCGGAAGCGCGGGGTGAGGTCGACTATGGCGCAGCCTTTGTCGAATTTTACGCTGAAGAGGCCAAGCGCATCAGCGGCGAAACCTTGCCGAGCCACCGCTCGGATGGTCGTATTCTTGTTCTCCGACAGCCGGTCGGCGTCGTGGCCGCGATCACGCCTTGGAATTTCCCCATCGCAATGATCACCCGCAAAGTTGCGCCCGCGCTTGCCGCAGGATGCACGGTCGTCGCCAAGCCGGCGCCAGAAACACCACTATGCGCGCTAGCACTGTCGGTTCTAGCAAAACGCGCCGGATTTCCTGATGGTGTGTTTAACGTTATCACCGGCGATGCTGTAGAGATTGGTGGCATTTTTACTAGCCATCCAGCCATTCGCGTCGTGAGCTTCACAGGATCGACGGAAGTCGGCAAACTGCTGATGCGTCAATCAGCTTCCACTTTGAAGCGCGTCGCTTTGGAACTCGGCGGAAACGCCCCTGTGCTCGTTTTTGACGATGCGGATATCGAGTCGGCGGTTGCTGGCGCGTTGGCTTCAAAATTTCGCAACACGGGCCAGACCTGCGTCTGTGCGAACCGTATTTACGTCCAGTCGAAGATTTATGACGCCTTCGTGGAACGCTTTACAGCGGCTGCAGCGCAACTGAAGATTGGCGATGGAACAATAGACGGCATGCAGCTGGGCCCACTCATCAATGAACGCGCAGTGCAGAAAGTCGAGCGCCATCTAAGCGACGCTGTCGACAAGGGAGGCAGGATTATTACGGGCGGAAAACGGCACCGGTTGGGTGGGACGTTCTTTGAGGCTACGGTCGTGATCAACGCTCATTCCGAGATGGCAATGGCTCGCGAAGAAACCTTCGGACCCGTCGCTCCGATATTCCGCTTCGAGTCCGAATCAGAAGCCATTGCAGCCGCCAATGCAACGACCTCAGGCCTCGCCGCCTATGTGTTCACACGCGATGTTGGCCGGGTCTTCAGAGTTTCCGAAGCGTTGGAATATGGAATGGTCGGCGTCAACTCCGGGCTCATCTCCACGGAGCTGGCTCCCTTCGGAGGCGTGAAGGAGAGCGGAAATTCCCGCGAAGGCTCGCACCACGGGATTGAGGAATTCGTGGATAAGAAATACGTCTTTGTCGGAGGACTTTAAGCGAACTCTGATGCGCGGGATTATCCCGAATTCGCTTTCAACCATGCTGCCGAACTTGATTCGCGTTCGTGCTCTGCAGCCCAAGCCCCATGAATGTGTGCATTCTTTCAGGAATTGGGGGGTGCCGGCGACGCAAATAGTTCGCCCGGCTTTTGTATCCCGGCTTGGCTCGAGCCTCGGTGGGTTCGCTGTTTTTCTGAACATGTCGCACCCATGAACAGCATCGTGAAAATACAACTCACCGATGGCAGCGCGCAGCCCCCAGTCAATCGTTGTGGATCTGGCCACCATCGTAACCGCACGCAATGCGGCCGAGCGCAATACGCCCGGGCCGGTCGGGCGTCCAGGGCGCAGGCGCGGCGCTTGAGGTTATTGCGCCCTTGCGAAGGAGTTCCGAAACCAGCGCGGGATCCAAATCGGGCAGCGCTGCCCAGAGGCCTCGCGCCAGCTGCGAGGCCAGATTATGGTCCGGGTGTCGGGCGCTCTCCGGCGCACGGCCGATTTCGTACATGTGGGTGACGGCGTCCCAAGGCGCACGTTCGGCCGGCAGCCGCTCGAAAAGATCGGGGCATTCCTCCGCCACGTAGAAGCGGTTCAGTGTATCGAACAGCCGGAACCTGTAGCCGTTGGCGATCAGCAAGGGCTCCCACGACTCCCACATCGGCTCGCCCTTGCCGGGCGACACGGCCTCGGCGACGATGATTTTGGGCCGATACCGAGTCCAGTCATTGCCGGCCAGCACGTCGCCTTCAGCGCCCTCCACGTCAATTTTCAGGAAGTCGATCGTCGAGACGCCGTGACGTGCGCAAAGGTCCGCCAGCGTGATCATGGCGGTGGGGGTCGCAGTATAGCCCACTCCGAAGGCT
Source organism: Beijerinckiaceae bacterium (assembly GCA_947478455.1). Lineage (GTDB taxonomy): Bacteria > Pseudomonadota > Alphaproteobacteria > Rhizobiales > Beijerinckiaceae > Terripilifer. Next base: position 2,902 of record CANJWR010000278.1, read on the forward strand.
CTCGCGTCCTCAGCGAAGGTCTTAACGGTGGTCGAAAAGCCGTGCAGGTGATTGATCTGAAAGAAATCCGCTTCGCCTGTCGATGCGCCGATCAGCCCCCGATGCACGATATCGTCAGGACGTATTGGGCCATAAAGTCTCGCCAAATCGCCTTGCGGTTCCGCCACGATGCCTTTCCAGCCGCGCTCGTAGAACCACAGAGAGACATTGTCGGCCACAGGGTGCCCTGCTCCGACGTCGATATAGAAGCCGGTCTGCTGCCCCCCGAAGGCCAACGCCAGATGGTAGTCTTCCAAATTCTGCGTGTAGGACAGCGGCACGACGGGTCTCCTTTGCAGGCGCGCCGTCTGACGCGAAGTTCGCGGCTCAGGTCCGGAAGCGCTCGCAGCTTGAGCAATCGTCAATATGGACCAATTTGCCGCGATCACCATGGGCTTGATTCCGCCCCGCTGAAGGCGCGCTTTCCTTCGACACCCTCAGCTCCACGAACGCCCGCCGGCTCGGTCCATGCCGATCGGGACCATCTGTGCATAGCGACTGTCGGCTGCTTGACATGCGTCGCCAACAGAGAATGTTCGAACCCGGTTCCTTTCCCTCCGCCATTTGACCATATTAAGTAATTGAAATAATTAATGAAAACGATTTAGCTTCTTTGGCTGCCCTAATATTTGCCCCAACTGAGGTCGACGCTAGCCAACCGAATATGTGAATTTCATCCTTTTCGAGCTTGGCCGAAATTCGCAGATTTTTTGCCGATGGTAGCACCCGTCCAGCGCAGGTGTCGTCACTCGGCAACTATTGCATCGGAGCGCATGGCCTCATCTGGCGCATTCTCATCCTGATAGTCGCTGTCTCTCCTCTTGATTGATTGTCGCGCCGCAGTCCCCAGACCGCCCCATCCTAAATCCGCTTTTGCTCCGCCGTGGCCAGCGTCTTCCGAAGCAGCCGCTCAAGGGTCTCCAGCTCCTCGTCGTCCAATCCCGACACATCGAGCACATTCGCCTTGCGCTGCGAATCCGGCAGCCCG
>CANJWR010000279.1 GCA_947478455.1 Beijerinckiaceae bacterium
AAAAAGTCGATATGAAGATCAAGCTGTTTCAGATCGCCGTCGAACTCCGACCGGCTGATAAACCAAGGCGCGGAAAGCCCGAGCGCCGCCTGAAAAAGATCCGTGTCACGCATGCATCAGAAAATACGCGGAGCCAGCGGAAACCAAACTATTCAACTTGTGGTTGAAACCTCTACCCACACGATTCAGCGAAGAGCCCTTTATGGGACCGCCCGGCACTGGCGGCGGGTCTCTGTAAGAGACCTGCGTCTCAAGACTTGGGCGGCTCAAACGTATCTCGGTCGCGCAGTTCAGGAAACAGGCGCGTCCAGAGCGCCGTTGCGGCCATGGCGCCGACGCCGCCAATAACGACGGCGTTCACCGCGCCGACGAAATGAGCCAGCGTGCCGGATTCGAATTCGCCCAGTTGGTTCGAGGTTCCGGTGAGAATGGTGTGAACCGCAATCACCCGGCCGCGCATCTCGTTGGGCGTCTCGACCTGAATGAAAGTCTGGCGGATCACGACGCTGATCATGTCCGATGCGCCAATGACCGCGAGGAAAAACATGGCCACGAACATGTTGGTCGACAGGCCAAAACCAACCGTCGCGAGGCCATAGACGAAAACGCAGGCCAGCATGACCTTGCCGGTGAAACGACGCAGCGGGAAATTCGCAAAGACAAGCGCTGCAATCAGCGACCCTACCGAAGGCGTCGAGCGCAACACGCCGAGCGCCCACGGGCCAGCGAGGAAAATCTCATGTGCGTAGATCGGCAGCAGCGCCGTCGCCCCGCCGATGAGCACGGCCACGAGATCCAGCGTGATGCTGCCGAGAATGACAGGCTTCGACCATATGTAACGATAGCCGGCCAGCAGCATCGACAGGGTGACGGGCGGCTTCACGCCCTTCTTGTCGCGCGCCTCGATGGACCAGGCGAGCCCGACCGCGAGCAGGAACAGGACCAGCGCGACGCCGAACGGTACGCTCGGGCCTAGCGGGTAGAGCAGTCCGCCAACCCCCGGTCCGACGATTGTGGCGACTTGCGTGATGGAATTGTTCCACGAGACAGCGGATGTGTATTCGTTGTCGGGAATGATGCTCATCATGAGCGCCTGCCCGGCCGGATTGGAAAACGCCCGCGCCGAGCCGAGCACGATCACCGCACCGTAGATCGGCCAGACCAGTCCCAGTCCCGTGAGAAAAACGATCACTGCCGCACAGGTCGCCATCGTCAGGCACGCGATGATGATAATCATGCGCCGGTCGTAGCGATCCGCAGCCGGTCCGGTGATCAGCGAAAGTGGAATCGACGGCAGGAAGGTCGCCAGTCCAATTAGCCCTAGCGCCAGTGGATCCTGCGTCTGCTCGTAAACGAACCATGACGTTGCGACCCCCATGATCTGCAGCCCGAGCGTCCAGAGGAACCTCGACGATACGTAGAAGCGGAAGTCACGGAAGCGAAAAGCGGCGCGGCCATTGCGCGGCGTGTCATCGGTCATTCAGGCAGCCGGTTGGGGGAATGGAGAATTCTGCAGGAGGTTTTGACTATGCGGAGATTCTTTCCGCTCATCAACTTTTTCGCGAAAGTCCGAAACCGATCTAAAAACCTTTCCGGCCATTAACGCGCTGAAAAGGTCAGCACGCACGGCCATTTAACAGGCGTCCGCTAGGTTGGTTCCTGTCGGCTCCCCTACCGACAACACCCTGCCCAGGAGCCATGCGCAGCCCCCTCGCGTATGGCTCCTTTTTTTGCTCAGCGTGTTCGGAAGCTAATTGCGAATATCCTGCAGAAACCAGTCGGTGGGAATTTCGCGACCGAGTTTCGCCGCCTTCGCCAGTTCGAAGGCGCGGCCCGCTACCGCGTAAAATTGCGCGCCCTGCAGATTGCCGCGCTCCGACCAGGTGATCTGGTCTTGCGACGTACGCCCTTCGGCCCGGCCCTGAATGATTTCGGCCAGCGTCACCATGCGGTCCGGCAAGGCGACTCCGTGAGACTTGCCGCCCTTGTGTGGCGGTTGACCCGGGCGGCTCGCCGCATAGGTGATGTGTTCGTCAGGCACACCGAATTCGGGACGTCCCAGAGGCGCAGGCGCATCGCCGAAACGGAGATAGCGATCGACGCGCGCGAGGCTCGCCGCATCGGGCTTGCCGCCGCCGCCGATGTTGACGATATGCGCGCCGGGTTCCAGATGCTTGCCGTCCAGAACCGGAATGGCGGAATCTGTCAGGCCCGCCACGATATGCGCGCCGCGATAGACCTGCTCGGGCCGGTCGCAGACCTGCACCTCTATGCCGTATTGCTGGGCCATGGCGTCGCCGAAACGCTGGCGATTTTCCGGTGTCGGGCTGTAAACCTGAAGCCGCTTGATCTTGCGCACATGCGTAAAGGCTTCCATGTGGGCGCGCGCCATACCGCCCGAGCCCAGCATGCCGACGACTTCCGCATCTGGCCTCGCCATATATTTGACGCCGAGGCCACCGTCGGCCCCGACGCGCATGTGTTGCAGCACGCCATCGTTGATGAAGGCCAGCGGTTCGCCGTTCTCGATGGAGGTGAGAAAGATGAGGCCGCAGAACAGACCCGGTTTCGTGCAGTATTTTTCCTCGGTCACCACATCGCCCACCGTCTGTCGATAGACGATGTCGGACTTCATCCGGATGGCGAAATAGCCCCCGGTAGAGCCGCCTTCCATGGTGCCCCAGCGATAGGTCTTTTCCGGATCGCTCGTGGGAATAGCGATGTCGATGCGCGGCCTGCACACCGCCTCGCCGGTGGCGAGGCGGGTGTAGGATTCTTCCAGCGCCGCCATCGTGTCCTTCATGGTGAGGACTTTTTCGATGTCGTGGTTGTTCAGGAAAAGCGTCATGCGCCTACCTCTTCTCCAGAACCACAAGCGCATCGAGCGCCATGCCACCCTGCCCGTTCGGCAGAACCACAAAGGGGTTCACGTCGATGGACTGCACCACGTCGCCGAGATCGGTAGCAATGCGGCCCAGCGCGACAATCGCCGCAACCACTGAATCGACGTCCAGCGCAGGACTGCCCCGATAGCCCTTCAGCAGACGGCCCGCGTGGGTCTGTTCGAGCATGTCCCGCGCCTTCTCGGGCGAGATCGGCGGGATCGAGAACGACACGTCCTTGATGAGTTCGAGCCAGACGCCGCCCATCCCGGCCATCACCACCAAGCCCACTTCCGGATCGCGGTTGAGGCCGAGCACGAGTTCCAGATTGCTCTTGATCATCTTGACGACCAGCATGCCGTCGATGGGGTCCCGGACGCCGTGGCTCGCGAGGCTCTTTTCCACCTGCGCCCATGCGGCTTTCACCGCGTCGGCGTTCTGCAGGTTGAGAACGACGCCGCCCACATCGGATTTATGCAGGATTTTCGACGAGACGACTTTCAGCACAACCGGATAGCCAATTTCATCGGCGGCTTTCGCGGCGGCTTCGGCAGAGGTCGCCAGAGCTTCCTTCGGCATAGGCATTCCGTAGGCGCGCAACAGATCTTTCGAGCGCGCTTCGTTGAGCGCAGCGGCGCCCGAGGCCGGTACTGCCGCGCGCACCACATCGCAAGCTTTCTGCTGCTGGGTGGTCGGCGTCTGCACGGATTGCGCGACGCGGCTCATGGTGGCGAGTTCGTGACGACGAACCACATTGGCGATGACCCGTAACGCCTTGTTGGCTTCCTGCAGGAAGGACAGGTTCGGCGAGTTGTTGCGGATGTTGCGGCTGTAATCGGTCTGGCTGTGCGAGGTGAGCGTGATGAACGCGACGGGTTTCGTGGCCTTCGTCTTCACGAAGTCTTCGACAAGCGCAATGTACTTTTCTGCACGATCCGAGCCTGCTTCACGCGGGATCGCCTCCTGAACCAGCACCATGTCGACATTCGGATCGTCGTGCATGGCCTGAATGCAGGCCAGATAATT
>CANJWR010000280.1 GCA_947478455.1 Beijerinckiaceae bacterium
CGGTCAGCTGCATCGAAACGATGAGTGCTTACTCATGCCGGCATGTGAACAGCGCCCGCGCCGCCCGGTGGCGCAAACATGCTAATGGCGAGGCTGTCAACATCGCGGGCTTTCAGCTTGCCAATGGGACCGAAGTGATGGTCAAGGACGAGCTAGGCAAAGACACAAGCAGGGGCCGCTTCCTCAAGGAGATGCGCGAGGAGGCCTGCGGACTGTTCTCCACCACGCTCAGTCCCGATTACAACAAGCTCCATGCCGATCACCTGCTCTTCGACATGGGCTTTGCGACCAGCTGTTCGTGACGTTGTCTCGCTCCGCAACTGTTTCGGGTTTCCTCACGTTCCATCCGACAGGGTCGGCAGGAGTCCAACATGGTCAAATACGCAGCGGTCCCGTCAATCGACGCAACCGCGCGGGCTCCTTCCGCATGCTCGACTTACGACCGCGGTCATGCCGACAGCCGTTGCGCCTGGGAGGTCCCGGCGTGGGCGACCGCCCTGCCGAAAGGCCTCGAGAGCGTCCGCACCGTCACCGTCGCGCCCGATACATGCTATGCGCCCGGTGAGCTTCGTGTCGCGCCTTCAACCCTGAAGCAGACGATCGAACTGCAGGCGAACGTCGCCCGCGCCGCGAACGGCCCCTGCTCCAACTACATGACCGATATTGTCCACGACCTTCCGGCGATGCGTCTTGCACCCGATGACGACCAGATCGGGGTTGCGGTCTTTGCCGATGGCGCGGAACGGAACCTCCTGATCGTGAACGTGGAAAATCTCGAGCCCTGTGCCGGCAATTACACGCCGGGTTGCGATTCGCGCGACCCGCGCTATGACAATCGCTGCTGCTAGTTGCGCCTGATGCTTCGGATTTTATGTCCGACGAGCATCAACTGACTTCCCCGGCCCTGACAAAGGCGGGGGGAAGTTGTTCTGCCGGCGATAAATTCATGGCGCGCTGGACTGACATCGGCTCATGACCTCACCCCCTTTTCACACTATATGACCCGGATGCTCCGCACGATCATCGCCCTATCGCTTTGCGCTATCGCAGCGCCTGCCTTTGCACAGGTGAGCGAGCCGCTTCCGCGCTTCGACGCGCTGGAACAGCAGCAGCGCATGGCCGAGCACCGCGAACTCGATAATCTCGAAGCCAACCGCCAGCGCGACCTCGCCCGCGCCGCGCTGCCGAATTCTGGGGTCAGCGAGGCCGAGCGCGCGCGTCTGGGCATGCAGTATGATCGTGCGCGAGAGGCGCGGCTGCTTGAAATCGAGCGGGACCGGCGGCGCTTGCAGCGCGAACGGGATCTTGCCAACGCGGCATTGCTGAATACGCGGGTGCCGCCGAATTCGAGTCTCGTTTTCACCGATCCGGCGCGCTACATCCTGCCGCCCGCGCCGCCTGGAAAATACTATGCCCGCGTCGAGGGACGTTTCGTGCTCGTGGACGCCACTTCACAGCTCGTGACCAGCATCCTGCCGGTGCAACCGACGGATCCAACAGCAGACGTTCCCGCAGGCCCCCCTCCGCTGACTGACAACGGGCTGCCGGTCCGCCGCATCGCGCCTACGTCGGCGAGCGTGGTCCGCGATTTCCGCGCCCTGTCCCTCCCTGCGCCGCCCATCGGGCAGTACTATGCCAATGTCGAAGGGCGTATCGTGTTGGTGGACAGCCGGACAGAGATGGCCATCAAGGTTGTCACGCCGGGTTGAGATCGCCTGCAGGCGCCTCTTGTGCCCACGGCAGTAAGCCCCCACAATTATCTCCATCGTCAGCTTAGCGGAAGGAGGTGATCCAATGTCAGTCACTATGAGCCGGGGCTTCGCCCCGAGAAGCGATCTGTCGTTCGGAGCAGCCTTCGTTCGCAGTATCGTCTGATCGGGCTCGGGATCGCTGCCACAAGTGCTGGCGCTCTCTAGACGCTGAAGGGGCCTTGCCCCGCTCAATGACGGGAAAGGCCGCCGGCAAGCGCCGCGCGGCCTTTCTTGTATTCCGGCTCCACCCTCTCCGATCTGCTTGTTTCCGGACTCCCGTCTGCCATACATCATGGCGTTTCTGGAGGGATCGATGGCGCACACGCAGCTGTTCAGGCGGATACGGCTTGCCATCGCCAATGCGCGCGCGGCGCTTCCTGATGGTCCGCCACACGGGCCGCGGGCGATCACGCGCCGTTCGGCTCTGATGCTCATGGCGGCTGCAGCAGCCTGCACGCCAGCGCCGCCCCAGACCAAGCCTGGCGCACCTGGCTCGGTAGCGATCATTGGCGGCGGAACAGCCGGCCTGGTAACGGCCTGGCGGCTCGCGAACGCCGGCATCGCCTGTGAGATATTCGAATCCAGCGGCCGGACAGGCGGACGGATGTTCACGCTGCGCGATTTCACGCCGGAAGGGCAGTTTTGCGAACTTGGAGGCGAGCTGGTCGATTCAGGCCACGCCGAACTGATCAAGCTCTGTCAGGAGCTCGGCATCGGCATCCAGCGCCTGCATCCCGAGGACAGCGTCGCGAGCGACCTCTATGACATAGGCGGCAAGACGCGGCTGTCGGGCGACCTGCTGGATCCGGCTGCGCAGACCGGGCCTTTCATTCCGGTGGCGGCGCGGATCGCCGCCGATCAGGCAGCGCTGCTGGATGCGGACGACAACTGGACTGCGCGGGCGATGCAGCTCGATCAGCTGCCACTGTCGGACTATCTTGAAAGCCTTGCGAGCTCCACGGAACGGTGGGTGATCGATCTTCTCGCGCTCGCCTATCACGCTGAATACGGCATACCGGTGAACCAGCAGTCTTCGCTCAATCTTGTCGATATGATTGGCGCGGATGCGAGCGGCTCTTTCGCCATGTTCGGCGACAGCGACGAAGCATTCCGCATCGCGGGCGGATCGAGCACACTACCCGATGCGCTACTCTCACGGCTCACCGTTGCGCCGCTGACCGAGCGCGTCGCGCTCACCCTGCGCCACGAACTTTCCGCCATAGCCCATGATGGCGAAGGCTTCCGTCTCACCTTCAAGAACGAAGGCAACCCGGCGGTCGAGCGTCGGTTCCAGCGTGTTGTGCTGGCTTTGCCCTTCACACGGCTGCGCGATGTAAGCGGGCTGGGAGGACTTGGACTATCGGCCGACAAGATGAAGGTTATCAACGAGCTTGGCTATGGCGTGAATTCGAAACTGATGGTCGGCATGTCGTCGCGGCCCCGGCTCCAACAGCTGCTCGGCCTCAACTCGCCGCTGACGGGCACGATCTATTCGGACCGCGGTTTCCAGGTCGTCTGGGATACCAGCGCCGGACAGGACGGGACCGGCGGTATCCTCACCAACTTTATCACCGGCGCCGCGGCGAAGAGCGAAGAGTCCGCTGTGCTGGGGACGCTTGAGTCCGGCCTTGCATCGCTTTCGCCTGGCCTGGCGGCCGCGCTGACGACGCGCGTGCGTGCAAGCTTCTTCTGGCCCAACCATCCTCACACCAAGGCAAGCTATGCGGGGCCGCTTGTTGGTCAGTATGCCAGCTTTGCCGACAACGCCGCCAGGTCGGAGCTGGGTGGAAAACTATTCTTCGCGGGCGAGCACACCAGCGCGAGCAGCCAGGGCTTCATGAATGGAGCGGTGGAATCTGGCGAACGCGTTGCGCGGGAGGTGCTTGCCGCAGGTTAGGCTTTTTCTTGGAACGCCGCTCAAGCTGGGGGGTTAGCTGGCTAGCATAAGGACACTCCTGGCATGAACGCCCTCCTCCTCTGCGTCGCGAGTCTCGGCGCATTGCTTGCTGATCCGCCCCCTTTGAAGTGGTCCGCCCTTAGGTATGCTTTTGGACGGGATGGAGGATCACGATGGCAAGGAAACGGAAGCCCGAAGAGATTGTTGCGAAGCTTCGGCAGGTTGATGTGCTGGTCTCGCAGGGCCAGTCGGTGAGC
>CANJWR010000281.1 GCA_947478455.1 Beijerinckiaceae bacterium
CCTGACTCGGTGGTCATCGATAATAGAACACTGACCCCGGGCTGCGAGATCAGCCGCGAGCAAGCGCGCGGTCCGGATGGACGTCTCGCGTGGCGTCTGCGCGAAGCGTGCGGCAAGGAAATGCTGTAAAGGCGCGCGTCAATTCGCGCGCTTTACGCAATCACGCCGGGTCCATGCCTCCGGTGGCCAGAAATTTTTCCAGCCAGTGAATATCGTAATCGCCGTTCTGGATATCGGCGTTGCGAACCAGCGTGCGAAACAATGGCAGCGTCGTATCGATGCCGTCGACAATGAACTCGTCGAGCGAACGGCGCAGACGCATCAGGGCTTCCGTGCGGGTGCGACCGTGCACGATCAGCTTGCCTACGAGCGAGTCGTAATTCGGCGGAATCATGTAGCCCTGATAGACGGCTGAATCGACGCGCACGCCCAGCCCGCCCGGCGGGTGATAATAAGCGATGCGTCCGGGCGAAGGCCGGAAGGTCGCCGGATGTTCTGCATTCACCCGGCACTCGATGGCGTGGCCCTGAAAGCGCACGTCTTCCTGCGTGATCGTCAGCGGCGAGCCGGCCGCGATCTTGATCTGCTCGTTGACCAGATCGATCCCGGTGATCATCTCCGTCACCGGATGCTCGACCTGAATGCGCGTGTTCATTTCGATGAAGTAGAACTTGCCGTCCTCGTAAAGGAACTCGACGGTGCCTACGCCGATATATTCAAGCTCGCGCATGGCCTTGGCGACGATTTCGCCGATGTCGATGCGCTGTTCGGCGTTGAGGGCGGGCGAGGGGCCTTCTTCCCAGATCTTCTGGTGGCGGCGCTGCAGCGAGCAATCGCGCTCGCCCAGATGGATCGCCTTGCCGCGGCCGTCGCCCAGAACCTGAATCTCGATGTGGCGCGGCTTCTCAAGGTATTTTTCGAGATAAACGGCGTCGTCCCCGAAGGCCGCCTTGGCCTCCATACGGGCGGTCGAAAGGGCGTTCGACAGATCGGCCTCGGTGCGGGCGACTTTCATGCCTCGACCGCCGCCACCGGCAGCCGCCTTCACCAGAACCGGAAAGCCGATGTCGCGGCCGACCCGCATAGCCTCTTCGTCGTCGGTGATGCCGCCTTCCGAGCCCGGAACGCACGGAATGCCGAGGCGCTTGGCGGTGCGCTTGGCCTCGATCTTGTCGCCCATGATGCGGATATGCTCCGCCTTGGGGCCGATGAAGGCGATGTCGTGGTCCGCCAGTATTTCGGCGAACCGGGCGTTTTCGGACAGAAAGCCGTAGCCTGGATGGATCGCATCCGCGCCGGTGATTTCGCAGGCCGCCAGAAGCGCGGGAATGTTGAGGTAGGAATCGCGCGCCGTCGGCGGGCCGATGCAGACGCTCTCATCAGCCAGCTTGACGTGCATGGCGTCGGCGTCCGCCGTCGAATGCACAGCCACGGTGGCGATGCCGAGTTCCTTGGCGGCGCGCAACACGCGCAGAGCGATTTCGCCACGGTTTGCAATGAGGATCTTCTCGAACATGCGTTCTTCTCTCACCGGGGCGGATGTCACTCTATGATCACCAGTACCTGACCATACTCGACCGGCTGGCCGTCCTCGACCATGATCTGCGTTACGGTTCCCGAACGCGGCGCGGCGATTTCGTTGAAGGTCTTCATGGCCTCGACGAGCAGAATCTTGTCGCCGGCCTTCACGACTGTTCCGATCTCGATGAACGGCTTGTCGTTCGGGCTGGGGCGGCGATAGGCGGTGCCGACCATGGGCGATTTAACCGCGCCCGGATGGTCTGCATCTACAACGGCCGCCGCAGGTGCAGCCGGGGCGCTGGCAACCGGCGCAGGCGCCATAACGGCAGCCGGGGCGGCCTGTGCGGGCGGAGCCGCAATGGTCTGATAGGCAACCTGACGGGCGACGCGGATGCGCAGGTCGTCGTGCTGGACTTCGATTTCAGAGAGGCCGAGACGGTTGGCGATGTCGCCAATCTGTTCGATCAGGCCGGGGTCGATGCGTCCGGCCGAGCGCGGCGGCGGGGGCGGGCGGCGATCGGCGACTGCCGGGGCGGCCTTGGCTTTTACAGCCTTTCTGGCCTGGGTCTTTTTCGGGGCCGGTTTCTTCATTCTTCAGCTCTTCTGTTGTTCGGCGATTGAAAACAGCGCCTGCAAGGCAAGATCATAAGACATGGACCCAAAGCCGAGGATCACCCCCCGGGCTACGGGCGAAATATAGGAATGGTGACGAAAGTCCTCGCGGGCGTGGACATTCGACAAATGGACTTCAATACATGTGGCCTTCGCCCCACGGATTGCATCATGTAACGCAATCGATGTGTGCGTATAGGCTCCGGCATTTAAAATGATGGGGATTTCGGCCTTTCCGGCCTCCTGAATCCAGGTCACGAGGTCGCCCTCGTTGTTGGATTGCCGGAAAGTCAGGGAAATTCCCCGCGTTGCGCAGGTCTTGGCCAGTCGAGCCTCAATGTCCGCAAGCGTCTCCACCCCATAGGTCGCGGGTTCCCGCGTGCCCAGCAGGTTGAGGTTGGGGCCATTCAGAACAAAAACTGCTTTCATCACGCCACCGCACGGGACGAACAGGGGCAGTATCCGGTCCGGACCTGCCCCAAGGGCGTCCTCATAGCCTTGTTGTGGGCGATAGGGAAGGGCCGGGGGCAAGCGCCTGTTGCGGATATGGGACACGGGGGGGGGCACGGAATGACGCGAGCGGCCAAAATCTGGAAGGCTAATTTGCCGGCGTCGCCGCGGAATTGTTGAGCGCGGCGAGAATGTCCCCGACAGGGTCGATAGGGTTCAGCGTCACTCTTCGATAGTTGAAAGCCGCCGATCTGAAAGGGCAATGCCTTTCGAGGCAGTCTTCGAACCAGAAATGAAGTGGCGAGATCACCCGCACGTAGGTGCTTTCGGTCTTGCGCAAGAAAATTCTGTCGGGATCACCCGGACCGCTCGTGACCTCGATCTGACGCATGGCCCTCTGTCCTGGACCGAAGACAGGAGCTTTGCGTTTTTCAGCCGAGGCGTTGTGTTTCTTCAATTCCGTTGCATTTTCGGTCTTGTATTCCGTCAGCCGGATCAAGGCCCCCATGGGCGTGTCGGAAGCTTCCCTGAAGACAATGCAAACGCCCGTCTTGGCCAGTTGCCTTATTTCCGGTTCGTACCCAATGACCGGGTAACAGGATTGCCGCGCTTCCAGAGAATAATCAGCGGAGATTTTTTTGCCGGCAGGCAAAAACTCTTTAGTTACCCGGACTGTCTCGAGACGTCCGCTGGAAAGCAATTTCTGGCACAGGTCTCGACACGGAGCCTGGTCCAGGGGTCGCATCGCCTTTGCGGGGTAGAAGCGGTCCTCGGTTGTGAGGCTTTCGACGCTGTTCTTCGTGGTTGTAGAAGGACTGCTCCAGTCGTTTTCCAACAGGCGATGCGCCGAGGCGTCGGCTGCTTCATTGATAAAGTGAGGCGGTAAAAATGTGATCGCTATGGTCGCTGCGCCCGCGACGACGCATGAAACCGGAAAATTCATACCAAAGACAGATCGGATATGGTTGCGCCTGAGCAGCACCATGCCAGACACTAGAGTTAGTGGAATTGAGAACAGAATGAAATTTGTAAATAAGAAACAAATAACATAATATATCGGAGTTGCGATAAATACATAAATAATGCCAATAAATATGTACAGCATGAATTGTCTCGGCGTAATAAATCCGGCAACGCTGCCAGCTCATGGCCTTCTGGAAGGCTCGTCGCTGTTTCATGTGGGTAGCGTGTCCAGCACCCCTCCGGCGATGAGGTAGACCATCAACTTGAGGTTGCGCTTGCTGCGATAGCCTTTTGCCTTGCGTTTGGCGGCCTGGACGTTTCCGTTGATGGCCTCCAGAAGTC
>CANJWR010000282.1 GCA_947478455.1 Beijerinckiaceae bacterium
CACGCATCGAGCCGCGCTACGCTACGCTCCGCACGCCTCGATGCGTGCGACACCACAACTCACAAGGGCTCATGCAGCCCTTTTCTCTCAACCAGACTGGTACACTTTTACGCCGCCATCTGGCACAATTTGTCGCCGCCATTGACAAGCGCGCCGCGAAACAGTAGATCTGGCATAAATAGACAATATACATCCCTCTAACTTGGACCTGGCTGTTCTAGGACTTCGACGGGGCTGCCGCCAGATTCCGTGGAGCGGCCGCTCCCGTGATGGTTTTTCATCAACCGCGCACAGGTCTCATTACTTGGTCGAGGCAGGCAAGAAAGGCCAGGTCAGAAGGACTGAGAATGGAGAATCTTGCGCAGGCATCCGATCCAAGCGAAGATGCGGACGAGGGGCGCTTTCGACGCCGCAAGTCAATTGGGAGGTCTGCATGGATTGGAGACGCGGGCCCGCCGCATGTGGGCTTTTGTTTCTTAGCGCACTTGCTGGCGCGCCCGCATGCGCCGCCGACGCCATCGCCGATTTCTATGCGGGCAAGAATGTTCAGATTCTCGTGGGCGCGTCGGTCGGCGGCGGCTATGATCTGGTGGCGCGGATGATCGCCAGCAGGCTCGGTCGCTTCATTCCGGGCAATCCCAAGATCGTGGTGCAAAACATGCCGGCGGCGGGCGGGCTGAGCATGGCGAACAATCTCTATAATCTCGCTCCGCGCGACGGGACGGTGATCGGTTTGCCGACGAATGCGGTCGCGCTCGAACCTCGGTTGAAGATTCTCTCGCGGGCGGGCGGCGTCGCCAATTTCGACGTGACGAAATTCAACTGGCTGGGTTCGGCCGCCCGCCTGCCGCAAATTCTCTATGCCTGGCACAAGGCGGATGTGCGGACCGCCGCAGACCTCAAGACCAGGAAGCTAATTGTCGCGGCTCTGGCCGTGGGGTCGGACTCCTATATTCTTCCCACAGTCATGAACAAATTGCTGGGCGCGCAGATGCAGATCGTAAGCGGCTATGAAGGCCATGCGGACACCTCGGTCGCCCTGGAGCGGGGCGAGGCGCAGGGTTATAATAATTCCTATGCGGGCCTGATCGGTAACAAGCCGGACTGGGTGAGGGACAAGCTCGTGCATATACTCATTCAGTTCGGCCGCGAACGCTTGCCGCAATTACCGGATGTGCCCACGGCCATAGAACTGGCGTCGGCGCCGCTCGACAAGGCGGCGCTTGGTTTTTACGCCTCCAAATATGATCTGGCCTATACGCTGATCACGCCTCCCGGGGTTCCCGCCGAACGGGTCGGGGCGCTACGCTTGGCCTTTGACGCGACCATGCGCGACCCCGAATATCAGGCTGCAGCGACGCGTCTTCAGATTCCCCTCAACGCGCTTGACGGCGACGCCGCGACCACCATCATCCAATCGATCCAGGCAGCGCCGGAGGAGGTCGTCGATCACATGCGCGATCTCATGACGCCCCGGTCCGGGGGATGACGCCAGCCATTGTTGAAGACGACAAGGAAGGACATGATGAATGCCTGCCTGAAAGGTCCCTATCGCACCAGCGTGGTGGCGGGCCAGGTCTATCGCTGGTGCAGTTGCGGGTTGAGCGACAAGCAACCATTCTGTGACGAAGCCCATCGCGGGGCCCGCGCTCTTCCGGTCCTGCACAGGGCGTCGCAAACCATGGTCGTGGCCATGTGCGGGTGCAAGCACACGAAGACGCCGCCCTATTGCGACGGCGCCCACATTTATTTCGACGCTGTCAATAAGCCCTGAATGCCTGATCTGGCGCGGGATGCAGGAGGGATGAATTGGCCATTTCCATCGTGAACAAGGAAGACTGGAAGCTGGTTCCACCGGAGGAGCGGGGCGCAGGCGGCGGCGCCAAGCTGCTGGGGATGTCCATCCTGCGGGAAAACCCCTGCCTGTTCCTGCTGGAGGAACCACCGCACTATTACACCTCCGCCCATAGCCACAGCGAGCCCGAGGTGATCGTGGTGCTGGAGGGGCGCATGATGTTCAATGGCGCCTGGGTGGAGCAGGGCGCTGTCGTCCATGTGCCCGCCAACGAGGATTATTGGCATGCGACGGGCGACGAGCGCTGCGTGGTGGCGCTGATGCGTCCGGCCTCGCGCGGCAAGATCAGGCTCGCCGAGGAAGCCGAAGCGGCGCAGTGACGGCCAGCGGTCACTCTGATGTGACAGGAACTAATGCGAGTATCCGCTTCAGCCGCGAAGCTCTTGCGGCCGCAATGCGATAGAAAGCATTCATTCAAGTTAACGGTCAAGATGTCCATGGCGCGAGCGCCGTGATGATGATCGCCAGAATGAACGACAATACAGATCTCAGCCACGCTCGACATACTCGACGGAGAGTTCCCGACACTTCGAATGTTCGGATGATGTTCGAACGTCGTGCTAGAAACAGGCGACGAATTCGCGGAACACCCAACCGATGGGTTGCCCACTGCTGAAGTCCGCAACATAAACCCACGATCGACGCCGGCGATCCTGACTGCTTTCCAAAACAGTAACGAGCCGACCGTTCCTCAACTGGCCAACAACGGAGCCATTCGGCGCAGCGCGCACATTCAGTGGTGTGCCTGTTGGGTCCATCACCCGGCATCGCGTCTGGGCTAGGACTTCCGATGCTCCCAGAAGGAAAAGGCCTGCGACCAGGATTCCCGAAAAAGTTCGCTTCATATCGGCGTCTCACATACTCGACTGCACCGCCAAAGAACGGATTAAACCGGCATTTTTCATGTGGCATGCCGGTATGACGCTAAGTCTGCTCCAACGGCTGGATATTGGCAAGCTTGGGCGGATGCCGCCTGCCTGCGCCCGCTATGCGGACGCTCTTTACGAACCGTAACAGATCTATTTTTGATTCCGGTCATTCCTGCTTCTTAAATCGCAGTCACAAAATGCCGATACTCGAACGAGACTTGCACAGCTTGGCCAAAGCTGTAGACTTTTCTTTACGGACGCTAAGAACGTCCAAGAGCTGCCAGTAGGACGTGCCGAAGACCTGCAGCAAGAAGGCAGCCTGACTGTCGTCGGTCGTCTTACCTACCTTATCAAAAAGGACATTGGTCGTGGTTTAGCGCCATGTGCACAGCAAGGGGGATGCATCATGAAGGCAATCGGAGTTCTCTTCGCTCTTGGAACCGCGTTGCAAATTACAGGTCAATCATCAGCTGCAACGCCGCAGGTTTCAATTGCATGTCCAGCCTACGCCGCGCCGGACACAAAATGCTACTCGGTTCGCGATGACAACGGATCATTTATACTCACTGCCATACCAGCGTCCTGGAACAAGAACCTCGTTATTTTTGCTCATGGTGGCCCGCGGCTAGAAGCGCCAAACGCGGAAACGAACATTGATGAAGTGCGCGGAGTGCTGCCCATTGCCACAAAGCTCGGGTATGCCTTTTCAGCTGCGAGCTATCGCCGGGGCGGATATGCGCTTCAGGATTCTGCGGAAGATACGGAAAATGCTCGAAAGGCATTTGTTGAACAATTCGGACAGCCGACGCGCACTATTTTATACGGAAATTCATACGGCGCTCAGGTATCCCAACAGGTCATGAAGCGGTTTGTCTCTTCAGGAAACGGACCAAAAACATGGGACGGAGTGTTCATAACAAGCGGTGCTCTTGCTCCAATCATTGTGCAGGCACAGAGAATCGATTTGAGCTCTGTTTATAGATATATTTGCAAGAACCTCCCAGGCTCGTCGCTGTTTCATGTGGGTAGCGTGTCCAGCACCCCTCCGGCGATGAGGTAGACCATCAACTTGAGGTTGCGCTTGCTGCGATAGCCTTTTGCCTTGCGTTTGGCGGCCTGGACGTTTCCGTTGATGGCCTCCAGAAGTCCG
>CANJWR010000283.1 GCA_947478455.1 Beijerinckiaceae bacterium
ACGGAAACGTCCAGGCCGCCAAACGCAAGGCAAAAGGCTATCGCAGCAAGCGCAACCTCAAGTTGATGGTCTACCTCATCGCCGGAGGGGTGCTGGACACGCTACCCACATGAAACAGCGACGAGCCCACATCCGCCCTGTCAAATCTGGACGCGGCGCGCAGGACGCATTTTTATGACATTAGCGAGCAACAATACCGATCAGGCACACTCCGCCAGCGACGACATCGCCATGTTCAATCTGGCTCCTGTCTCGCTCTGGTTGGAAGACTACAGCTCGGTCAAAGCCTATTTCGACGAATTGCGCGCGGCAGGCATCATCGATCTCAAGGCATATCTGGGCGACAATCCGCAAATCGTAAAGGATTGCACTGCTCGGATCCGTCTCATCAAGGTGAATGCCTACACACTTTCACTGTTCGAGGCCGCAAGCCAGTCGCAACTGACCGAAAATCTCGACAAGGTCTTTCGCGACGACATGCTGAGAACTCACGTGGACGAACTGGTCCAGCTCTGGAACGGCGAGACCGAGTTCTTCGGCAACACCACGAACTATACGCTGTCCGGCAAGCGCCTCGACATAGAGCTGAAAGGCTCCATCCTGCCCGGCCATGAACATGACTGGTCGCGCGTTCTTGTCGCCATTCAGAACGTCACGGACCGGGAAGCCGCCCGCCGTCGCCTCTCGACTGCCGAGGAATATGCGCGTGGGCTGTTCGAGCACTCACCGGTGTCACTCTGGGTCGAGGATTTCAGCGCCATAAAGCTTCTGCTCGATGAATTGCGCGAGCGCGGCATCACCGACTTCCGCACTTTCACGGACGTGCATCCGGATTTCGTCGAACGCTGTATGAGCGAAATTCAGGTCATCGACGTCAACCGCCAGACGCTGACGCTCTTTGCTGCGCCCGACAAGGAAACGGTCCTGCGGCGGACAGGTGAAATCTTCCGCGACGCCATGCACCAGCATTTCAAGGAACAGCTCATCGATCTGTGGAGCGGCAAGCTGTTTCAGCAGCGCGAAGTGGTGAACTATTCCCTCGAAGGTCAGGAACTGCAAGTCTACCTGCAGTTCTCAGTCCTGCCCGGCCATGAACACGACTGGTCACGGGTGCAGATTGCGCTGATCGACATTACCGCGCGCAAGAAGGCCGAAGCCTATCTGGAATATCTCGGCAAGCACGACGTGCTGACGCGGCTTTACAACCGCTCGTTCTATGTCGAGGAACTTTCCCGACTGGAACGCAAACACACCTGGCCCCTTTCGGTCGTCTTCCTCGATCTCGATGGGCTCAAAGTCGCCAATGACCAGTTCGGGCACGCGGCCGGGGACGCGTTGCTGCGACGGGTTGGGGAAGTCCTCAACAAGGTCGCCGAAAAACCCATTTACGCAGCCCGTATCGGCGGAGACGAATTTGCGGTTCTGATTCCCGGCGGAGATGAAAAGGCCGGGCGCGCCATGATGGACAGCATCACGCAGCTGATCGAAATCAACAATCAATATTATATCGGCTCGCCAATCAGCCTCTCGATGGGCATGGCGACCAGCGAACCTGACGAGCGCATCGAACCCCTGCTGAAACGCGCTGACAATCAAATGTACGAGGCCAAGCGCGCCCGGTATTCCAGTCTGGCCCGCGACAGACGCCGCAGTCGTTCCGGCTGATCAGGGCTTGCGGGACGAAACCGGCGCATCCTTGGTCTCGCGACGTCGGAAGCTCAGAACCTGTCCTGGCGCGCGGGTGCGGGCGACGATGCGGTTGCGGCCTGCGCCGGTGAGCACGTAGCGCATGCGGCGATCGTCCCAGCGGATCAGATCCGCCTGAATGGCGTTCTGGCGAAGGACCATCGTCATCGGATCCTGAACATGCGCAGGCGCGACGTCCCCGAAGGTGTCCACCTTCTTGAGCGCTTCGATCAGCCGGTTTTCAGGATTCTGGGGCATGGAAGACATGAAGCACAAATAAGGACGCCTGAGAAGATAGCCAAGGGGTGCGACCGCAGATCGCTAAAGCCTCCGGTCAGGGCCGCCCGACGCTCGAATAGGTAAATCCGGCGCGGCGAACCGTAGCCGGATCGAGAATATTGCGCAGGTCGACCAGAACCGACGTCGCCATAGCGGCTTTCAGGCGGGCCAGATCGAGCCCACGGAATTCCGGCCATTCGGTTAGGATCGCCAGAATGTCGGCCCCGGCAGCGCAGGAATAGGCGTCCTCGCAATAGTCGAGCCCCGGTAACAGCGGCTTCGCCTGTTCCATGCTGGCTGGATCGAACGCCTTTACCCGCGCGCCAGCGGCCTGCAACGCGCCCACAATGGCGAGCGACGGCGCGCCGCGCATGTCGTCCGTATTCGCCTTGAAGGCCAGTCCCAGTATTGCAACTGTCTTTCCCGCCAACGAGCCGCCGGCAGCCTTGGCAATCTTCTCGGCCATGCGGAGCTTGCGGCCCTCATTGTAGTCGACCACCGTGCCGACGATGCTCAAAGGTGAACCCATCAGTTCGGCGGACCGCAGCAGCGCAGACGTATCCTTGGGGAAGCACGAGCCACCGTAACCCGGCCCGACATTTAGGAATTTTGGCCCGATGCGTGAGTCGAGCCCGATGCCGCGCGCCACATCTTCGACATTGGCGCCGGTCTTTTCGCAAAGATCGGCGAATTCATTGATGAAGGAAATTTTCGTCACCAGAAACGAATTGGCGGCATATTTGGTAATTTCCGCAGTCCGCCGCCCCATGAACAGCAGCCGCGACGAATCCAGCCCCAGAGGCCGGTAGATATCCGCCATAACGGCGCGGCCACGCGGATCGTCGGTGCCGACGATCACCCGGTCGGGCTCGCGAAAATCCGCGATGGCGTTGCCCTCGCGCAGAAATTCGGGGTTGGACACGACCGCGAAATCCGCCTGCGGGTTCGCGTCACGGATGATCTTCTCAACCTCGTCACCGGAGCCGATCGGCACCGTCGACTTGTTGATCACGACCGTGAACTTGTCGAGCGCACCAGCGATCTCCTCCGCCACCGCGTAAACAAACGACATATCCGCCAGACCGTCTTCTGGCCGCGACGGCGTGCCGACCGCAATGAACACGGCCTCCGAGCGCCTCACAGCCGGCGCGATCTCGGTGACGAAGTTTAGCCGTCCGGCCCGGGCGTTCTCGACAACAAGTTCCGCCAGCCCCGGCTCGTAGATCGGCACCTGACCCTTGCACAGCGCCTCGACCCGGCCCCGGTCCTTGTCGATACAGGTGACCGTATGGCCGAAATCAGCCAGACAGGCGGCCGTCACCAGCCCTACATACCCGCACCCGACAACCGCCAGTTCCATGAAACCCTCTCGAACGCCTGTTGCAGGCGCGATCCCGTATCTGGCGTTCGCTTAACACCCCGGCCCCGTCCTTCCAAACCGACTTTAGCCGGAACGAACAGCACAGAGGAGGAATCGGACGAAACAGTCCTAAGATGGCATCCTGACGCCATTCTGACGGAAATTGCGGCGCAGGCGCTCGCTTCGATCTGGACAAGCCCCGGCGGGTGGGGCATATCACACCCGTCCGTGATCGACGCCCTGCGCCGCCACGTGACACGCGGAGATGTGGCCGAGAGGCTGAAGGCGGCGGTTTGCTAAACCGTTATAGGGTTGTAAAGCCCTATCGAGGGTTCGAATCCCTCCGTCTCCGCCAGCCTCCTGTTCGATACCGTCCCAATCAAACCGAAGAACTCCTGACTTATCGCTGCTAGTCAGCGATTTATCCAAGGCTCCTGTCCGCAGTAGTTCGAACTATGCCGCTTGTTTTCGTCCCCGTTCGCGAGTTATAATAGGGGACGTATTCGGGGACAAAAGGCTTGGCCATGGCTCAGAGCGAA
>CANJWR010000284.1 GCA_947478455.1 Beijerinckiaceae bacterium
ATCTGGCCGATCCGGTCCCTGACGCGCAGATGCGCATCAATGGCCGCCTTGATCGCGGTCTGGGCCGTGCCGATGCACGGATAGGTCTTCACATTCGCCAGCATGACCTGCGGTAGCCCGGTGACGGGAGCCCAGATGGTCGACAGATCGAGCTTCGGGTCGAACACCTGATGCAGCCCGCCGCCCTTGTGGTCCAGCACCTGAAGCGGACCAGTCAGTCCTCGCGCCGCCATCATCGTGCCGCGCACGGCCTCCTCGGCGATCAACGCATTGGCGAGATTCTTCATCGCCGACAGTTTGCCCCAGCGGACGATCATTGGCGTCGAGCAACGTGTCGCCCCAAACGCAATTGCGTGCGCCTGCCGGCCTGTATCAAGTCCCATCAGACGGCCCGCCATGGCGGAGGCCACAAGGCCGGAGGCGCTGGTGCCGTCCCACGCGCTGTTGAAGGGCATCACCATGCGTAAGCGGCCAAACATTTCGTAGCCCATTACGAAGGCTTCCAGCACCTGCCGCAGGCTGACGTCGACCAGTTCTCCGATGGCCATCACGACAGGGATGTTGTCGCTGCAATGACCGCCGACCGAGAGGCGTCCTTCTTGCTGGATGAACATGATTTCGTTGAGGTCCAGATCGCGAACGAGCGCCCCATTGGCGAGCACCGCGTTAGGAGCCGATGTCTTGAAACGCTGCCCGACGACCGTGCAGCGGGGCGTCCCGCCGAGATCGGCGACAAGCTTGACCACTTCGCCCGCCGTCGTGGCGTGCTGGGCGGCCAGCATGCAGCCACTGCTGTCGAGCAGAACGAGCCCCGACTGGCGAACGCTCAAAGGACTGCCGAACGTCGGGTCGTCTCCGAGTGACCAGGTCGCAATGTGATCGATCGACGTAAGCGTCTGGACGCGATCCGCTGAATTTCCGTGCTTCATTCCAGCTCCACCTGCGCAGCTCCCGAGACGTTTGGCGCCAGCGATAATACGTAGCTTCCGCCTCGACTGTCGATCGAATCGTCTCGGCGACCGGACGGCTTGCGCCGTCAGATCTTCCACCTGTCAAACCTTGGTGGCGACCTCGTCCGCCTTGTGTCGCTTCCTCGTCATGTCTTTGTCCTCCATCAGGCCATAAAGGCCCAATTCAGGGAGGATCGCCTTTCAGTGATGTGACCACGAGGGGAAGGTCAACGCCCACGCTGCTGCGCGGGCGTTCAGGCTCAACCGGCGATCGACTTCCAGTTCTTCGTCAGATATTCCGCCGTGCGCCAGGCTAAAGCCTGGACGGTCAAGGTCGGATTGCGCGAGCCGCTGGTGCCCATGACCGAGGCGCCGAGGACGCCGAGGTTCGGCACTTCATGGGAGAAGCCGAAACGATTGACGACGTTGGTTTCCTTGTTGTCGCCCATGCGTGTGCCGCCGTATGCGTGGGTTGACGGCCCCATGATGGTCTGCGGAGCTTTGATTACTTTGATGGCGCCAGCCGCCATGTACCATTCTTCCATCTTGGCCTGCATAAACTCGCCGCACTTGCGCTCGTTGTCCTTGTATTCGGCGGTCATGCGAGTGACTGGATTGCCGAGCGGATCCTTTACCACCGGATCGAGGTCTAGATAATTGTCCTCATACGGCAGAGTGGTTTTCTGCAAATAGGCATTGTTCCAGCGGTCGGCGTTTTCCTTGATGAATTTCTTCCAACCCGCGCCCCAGGAGGGGGCCATGCCGAATGTTGGCATATTGGCGGCGCCGATCGGACGTCGATCGGAATAGACCCACATCAAGCCGCCTCCGATAAAATCGAGGCCTGAATGGTCGAAATTATCGTCGGCGAAATTGTCGACGCCCACGCCTTGCGCCGGCAACCCGTACCAATTGTTGATGTTGAACGGGAACAGAGCCGTCACGCCCCATGCCTGATTATGGCTGAAGTAATGCTTGCCGACCTGACCTGAATTGTTCGACAGGCCGTTTGGAAATGGCTTTGACTTCGACAAATGCAGAAGTCGCGCATTTTCGTATGTATAGCTTGCGAGGAGCACAACGTCTGCAGGCTGGAAGAATTCCTCGCCCCCCTTGACGAAAGTGACGCCCATAACACGTCCTGTCTGCTCGTTCACTTCAATCCGGGTCACATGCGCGTAAGTGACAATATTGAATTTTCCCGTGGCCTGCGCCTTGGGAATGGTGCTCCAACTGGTCGAATTCTTGGCCTGCACGTGGCAACCGCCGCGACTGCAGAAGCCGTGGTACTGACATTCCGGCCGATTATCATAAGTGGTCGAATTGATCGCCGCAGGTCCCGGGAATGGATTCCATCCAAGTTTCCTCGCGGTATCGCCCATGCGATCTGTGAATTCGGTGCCACGCAATGGCGGCATTGGATATTCGCTTTTTCGCGGCGCCTCGAAAATATTGCCGGCAGGGTCTTTGACGCCGTTCAGATTGCCGGCCTTGCCGGATATGCCGACTTCGCGCTCAACGATTTCGTAGTAGGATTCGAGCTCCTCATACCCAAAAGGCCAGTCTTCAACCGTCGACCCTTTGGGAATGCGTGATGCGCCATAACGCTTGGTGACTTCGCTCACGACACGAAAGTCCCACGGGTTGAGCCGCCAGCTTTGCGCCCAGTAATGCAATGACGTTCCGCCGACGGCATTCATCATCGGATGCAGCGCCGCACGTGGCGAATAGGGCGCGTTGGCATTTGGCCTGTGGGTCGGAACTTCCCGATTTGCCTTCTGGACGGCTTGCGGCCAGCCTCGATAATTGTTCTTCAATTCGTCCGGCGCGAAATCGCGGGGCGACATCCAGCCACCGGCTTCAAGGCCAACGACATCGAGCCCAGCGCGCGTCAGCGGCAAGACCGCGACACCGCCGGCTGCGCCCAGACCGATCACCGCAACGTCGGTCTTTTTAAGGGTTGTGGCCATGGCTCGAACCTTTCGTAAACATGTCCTCGTCGTAAGCGGAATGACGTTCGGGCTTCGGCGCGGGATTGATGCGCTGGTCCTCAGTCATGACGGTTGTGCGGATGCCCGGATAGCCAATGAGATCCCATCCGGCAAAATCGGCGTTCCCTCCATAATAGGGATCGGAGAACGTTCCTTCGATCGTGTGGGTCCTCAGCAGGTTGAAGAAGGCTGCCGAATTAGGCTGGAAGCCGGGCGCGGTATTCTTCTCTATGTCGGTGAGAACAGCGTCCTGCAGGGCGGGTGACAGTTGCGCATAGGACGATTTGTGTTTTTCGTTCGCATAGGCGTCCACGGCGGCGAGCCCGATCGTGTAAGCCGTTTTTGAAACCGACAGGATGCCGGCGAGGGCGCGATCGATGTAATGTGCGGCGCGGGCTTCCCGGGCGCCGGGGCCGCTTTCATCACTGGGTATAATGCGCGCTACTAGCGCTTCGAGCGTTTCGGCCTCAGCGGACGTGAGGGTTTCGAACGCCTCGACACGACGCGGCTTCGAGGCGGTTTGTGCGGCGGCTTGCGTGACCATTCCGTGATCATGCAATCTGTGAGGCGCCTGCGTCAGCGCGACGCCCGTGGCTGCAGCTCCAGCGATGCCGGCTCCGGCCAGTAATTTTCGACGCGACAATGCAGCAGTTGGAGCGTCACCGCTCCCCGGTCGATCGCTCATTATCTCCTCCCCGATACGCCCGATTTTTCGAGCTTAATGGAAACGCTACCACAGGAAGCAGTCACGAACAATGGCTCGTCGCTGTTTCATGTGGGTAGCGTGTCCAGCACCCCTCCGGCGATGAGGTAGACCATCAACTTGAGGTTGCGCTTGCTGCGATAGCCTTTTGCCTTGCGTTTGGCGGCCTGGACGTTTCCGTTGATGGCCTCCAGAAGTC
>CANJWR010000285.1 GCA_947478455.1 Beijerinckiaceae bacterium
CGGAGGCGAGAGGCGATCTTGCGCAAACTGAAGCGGCTGCCCGAATTGATCGTCTTCCGGGCGGACAGAACCCCGACCTCTCACTACAGGGTTTCTAAAGGCCGACTATGGACGCAGGATTGAACCGGCGGGCAGCGAGGCTCGAAGGTCGATGCTATTACACCGCATCGCTGCCGGCCCCACTGCTCCGCTCTCACCGCAATACCCGCAGAACGCGTTAGGAGACTCGCCAGCGGCAAGGATGCCGCCGCCGCTGTCTGACAGCCGCAACGTCGTCTCGCCCACCAGCGGGCTTCCCTGAGTCTTCCAGAGGCATCGCCTTGCGAGGCGCGCTTGTCGACGCCCAGATGAGCAGCGGCGTGCAGGGAGCGGGCCCCAGCGCTTGAGGTGTCCGGGCCGTTCTGACCGCCCGGGAGCCCGCCTGTAAACAGGCCCCCGGTGTTCGGGTCATCGGGTGCCCCGCTTGATCCAATCGCAGAGGCGGCATAGCGTTCAATCAACAATGTCCGTTCCCCTTAATATCAAAAGCGAACGAGATATCTCCCCCATTAGGATCAGCGTGCCGATTTGCCGAAGATGAAAAATCCGATCCTTACAAAGTCGGAGGAAACATGCCTAGTCGCTCTGCGACAGCACAAAGCATCCAAGACAAGAGTTGCAATAGCGGCGAAGCTCGATCTCATCCAGACAGCGAAGGCTCTCCAAGCGTTGAAGCTACTTGGGCTAGCCAAGCAAGATACCGCAATGCTGTGGCGAACGACCCCGCGTGGGAAAGAAATTCGCTTCAAGCCCTCATCGGATAGCGTGCAGCAAAACAATATTCCCAGCCCCGGGGGGCGGCGCGTGCTCCAAGTGTTAGACCGCCCGAGAAGGGTTGTTGAGATTGCCGAGAAATTAAAGGTGACACGGCAGCGGGTTCATCAGCTTGTCTTAAGGTTGCACGCTCAAGGACTTGTGTCGTTTGGAGACCCAGATAATCCATCATGGCTGGTGATGCGCATCGACGACACAACACCGATTTTGTCTCGCGACGAGGAACGAGTGCTTTCCGCGATGCCCTCGGATTATGCAACAACTGCCGACAAGATAAGAGCCGCCGCAGGAATGTCAGAGCCCTCCCTGCAGCAGACACTTCAAAATTTGATGTCACATGACTTTGTTGAACTATCTGACGGAATTCAAGGCAATCAGTTGTATCGGATCACCGCAGTCGGCTTGAAGCATGCCCAACGCAGGCATTCGCTTCGTCGTGCCAACGCACCGCACCTCCCTGTACAATCGAACCGCGTTCGTCAGGTGCTTTTATTTATT
This sequence comes from Beijerinckiaceae bacterium, assembly GCA_947478455.1. Classification (GTDB taxonomy): domain Bacteria; phylum Pseudomonadota; class Alphaproteobacteria; order Rhizobiales; family Beijerinckiaceae; genus Terripilifer. The sequence continues at coordinate 1,312 of CANJWR010000285.1, forward strand.
CGCGATGCGGAATCCGCGCGGATCAAAGACCTCAACGACATCATGGGCGGGCCGCACAATTCAATAAATTCGCTCATGCAGTATCTTAAGCGAAAGAAATTGGTGGAGAAAATCGGACAAGATTTGAGAGCGCCATATTCATTGACTGACCAAGGGCGTGCTGCCTTAATGGAAATGGAACGGCGACTGGTCGCAGACTAGCACACCGATCTAAATATAAGCGTTTTTTAGATGTGGAGGCTCCGCTGTGGCAAGGCTTTCAACGTCGATTGCGCGGGCGCGATGTCGTAATCTCCGGGAAATTCAACTCACGGCACCCCCACGCCTATGATCGAGCCAATTGTCCGTATACGAATTGAACTTCGGGATATCGAGCCAAAGGTTTGGCGGCGGATCGATGTTCCGCTGTCTTCGACGTTGCTCGCGCTGCACGACATCATTCAGGTGACGATGGACTGGGATGACGCGCACCTTTTCGAGTTTCGCGTCGGCGACAAGATTTACGGCGAGCCTCATCCTGATGATGTTGTTTATGAGCGAAAAGTCCATCAGGCGAAGAATGTTCGGCTGAAAGACCTCGTCAAACGCGGCGCCGATCGATTCGTGTATGTTTATGATTTCGGCGATAATTGGCGTCACGACGTTCTTTTCGAAGAAATCCGCGACGGCGAAGCGGATACAGATTATCCGGCATTCGTCGATGGGGCGCGGCGTGGGCCGCCCGAAGATGTTGGGGGTGTTTCAGGCTTCATGGAATTTCTGGAGGCGGTCCTTGATCCGACGAACGAAGAACATAAGCCCATGCTGACATGGTATGGCAAAGCGTTCGACCCATATGATTTCGACGAGAAGCGCGTTCGGAGAGTTATCTCGTGGTTCGCCTATCGCCGACGTGGTCCATTGGCGAGCCATCGACGCGGTAACCGCTAAGCGCGATCTGAAAACCGATCGAATGCATCAATCCGTTTGGTCGGAATGTCCATCTCGCCGCGATAGATTTCGGTTTCGAGGAAGTGCAGTTCCGCCGTCTTCTCGTTGTCGAGCACGTCAATGAACCACGCACGACGTGGACCATGCCCGCCGCCGTTCCATCGGTACCCCCGCGCCTTCAGGGTGTCTTTCAGATCGTAAGGCGCGTGACTGGCCCAGATGCGCCACGTCGGAACTCGGGCCCTTTCCAGCAGGCTCGCCATCACCAGCGCGCCAGACCTTGGAAGCTGCGTGGCCAACAGTTCGATGGCGGCGTAGCAGTCATTCAGTGCGCGGTGTCGTTCGTAGAAGTAGCCAGCGCCAGCCACAAGATAGGCCAGCCGGGTCCCTTCGAAGCCCTCGCCCTTCCAGTCGATCTGGGAGTTCGAACAGGCCCACGGTTTATGGGCGAACGCCGGGCAGAAGCGCTCCAGAAAGCGCCGGTCGAACGACGCATTGTGCGCAATGATCAGGTCGGCGGACTCGATGAACCCAACAACTGCGTCCCGGTCAATGGACTTACCCGTCACCATGGCATGGTCGATGCCGGTAATGGCCGTGATTTCGGCGGGAATCGGTTCGTCGGGTTCCCGCAAACCGTGGAAAGGCTCTCCCGTCCCGAAAATGCTGCCGTCTGCGCCGTAGGTAAAAGGAACCATCGCGAGTTCAATGATCTCATTCCGTTCTGGATCAAGGCCTGTGGTTTCAACATCGACGAACAAAGCCGTGCGGGCTGCGACGCCGCCGTGGGGCTGGATTTCGCGGCGCGGCTTCAACTTCCGAAGAACACGGTATTCGCCCGTGGCGTCGAGCGCGGCCGCCATTGTTTCGAAGTCGGGGTGGCTCATTTGGTTTCGAGCGCCTGCCGGACCGCAGATAGACTGACGCCGAATTGCCGAGCGATTGTGGGTGGCTTCACCCCGGCCTTGAAAGCCGCCCGTATGACGTTGATCCGTGACGCTGTGAGCGGCTGTGGGGCAGGCTTCGGGGGCGTCGGCGCTTTCGATGGCTTCGGCGCAATGCCCCGCACGGGCGCAGGCGGCTTTCGGCGAGCCTGTTCCTTCGCAACCGCGACGGCAAGTTGATCGATATCTGCGTCGCTCAAAAGGGTAAGCGCCTTGCTCAAGTCGCCCGGGAGCCGGAATGCCGGGACAGTAGATGCGGAGATAAGCTGACCGACCGCAGGCGGCGGCCGTCTTTCAGCGGCCCCGAAAAGATTGGGCGTCGATTTTTGCGTATCGCGAGCTTTGCCCATTGGGAAGATTATCATCCAGACCGGCGCGGTGATCAACCACGCGATATTTCCATTGAACTTCTGGCTCCATTATTGACGTAAAGCCACTCGCTTGCTCCACTCCAGCCGCAATGCCGTCAGGATTCGCCGCAAGACTCACTGGCAGCAGGGATCGATTCTCCGCGACCGTTCCGTCAGGCGCTCCATCTCGGCCTCCGGCGGGCTTCGTAGCCGCCTCCAGCGCCATCGTCATGTTCTGTCGCGCCTGCCGGAGCGCTCAGGGTCCCGGCCAGACTGAGCGGCCGGGAGCCTGCCCATAAACCGGCA
>CANJWR010000286.1 GCA_947478455.1 Beijerinckiaceae bacterium
ATCGCGGGAACCATGATCGCCCATGTCATGTTTGACCTTCCGATCATTGAAATGTCGGAGAAGGTGCGAACCGGTGGTCCGCAATGGTTTGCGGAATGTGTCGCGACCTTCGGGCTCGTGGCGACGATCCTGGGGGGCGTCAGATTTCAACCATCCGGCGTGCCATGGCTGGTCGGGCTCTACATCACCGCCGCTTATTGGTTCACGGCCTCGACCTCTTTCGCCAATCCGGCCGTCGCCATTGCACGATCCCTGACCAACACTTTCTCAGGCATCAACCCCGCCAACCTGCCCGGCTTCATCATCGCCCAGGTGATCGGTGCTCTGGTCGCATGGGTCTGCATCAGCTGGCTGATCGAGCCAAAGACCCAGCAGAAATAGCGTCACGCAAGGAGCGGAGCCGCCCCATGAACATTGTCATCCATCACAATCCCGACTGCGGCACATCCCGCAATGTCATCGCCACGGTTGAGGCGGCGGGCTATCAGCCGACCATCATCGAATATCTCAAGACAGGCTGGACGCGGCCTCAGCTGCTGGCGCTCTTCGCTGCTGCCGGCCTGACCCCTCGTTCCGCCCTGCGGGTCAGCAAGTCGCCCGCCGAGGCCTTGGGTTTGACAGACCCTGACGTGAGCGATGACAAGCTGCTGGACGCCATGCTTGAGCATCCCATCCTGGTCAATCGACCCATCGTGTGCACGTCCAAAGGCGTCAGGCTCTGCAGGCCGAGCGAAACAGTTCTCGACCTGATCGAGACTTGGCCAGCAGGCCCGTTCTACAAGGAGGATGGCGCATTGCTGATCGACACGGAAGGCAAGCGGGTTGGCTGACGCCCCACAGGATAGGCCCAGCCTCGATGCCGCCTGTTTCAGCAGATAAATGTGTCACAGCTGCACCCAGCACAGCGATCCACTCATCCGCCGCGCATGCTCTTGCTGCATGGTTCTGTTCGCCCGCGCTCCTTCAGCAGGCGCGTCAATGAGGAGGCTGCGCGGATCCTGACGCGGCTTGGGGCAGAGGCCGGACCTTTGCTGCCCGATGATGCTGGCATGGCAGGGCGTATAGCTCCCACCCATGGCCATTGCCGCAAGGTTCTGGCGTCGAAGCTATCGATCACAATGGAAACGGCTGTTGTCTGGAGGCGGTCGAGGAAGCGCTTGCCCGATATGGCAAGCCGAGATCTTGAAAAAAGATCTGGGCTCGCAGCTCACCAGCAACACCCTCATGGACCTGCTGCTGAAGAACGGGAGCAGGATCAGCAAGGATAGGAAAGGCACCTGGCAGGACAAATTCTTCATCAAACGGCTCTGGCAGACCATCAAATATGAGGAGGTTTATCTGCGGCCCGATGCCAAACGAGGCTTACTTCAATGGACTGCAGCCAATTCAGGGGGCGGCATAACCAAGGCAGACATCCACTTAAGGATCATCTGGAACTGTTTAAACAAACCGAACCACTTCTCTCTCGCAGGACCCCTTCAAGCGCAAGCTGCAAGAAAATGCGACCGCTCTTGTAGAACCTCCTCGGGTTGGGCCCGAAACGAGCGCACTCACCGACCGCCGACACCATCACGTTCGACTCTTGAAGATGTATGGCTAAAGTTCCCGGCTCGCTGCAAGCAAGAAGGCGCATCGAATGCTCCCAAAAAGACTATGAGCCAAGGAACATGCCAAATCATAATCGAAAAACTCGACACCGTCCGCGTTGATCCTCGCTTCGCAAGCTTAAATGCGGACACCATCACGACTCACAAGGGCTCATCCAGCCCTTTCTCTCAATCAGACTGGTACAATTTTACCTCGCCAGATGGCACATTTTGTGTGCGCATATGAAAATATGGGGCGTTAATTCTTGCCGGAGGTTCGATTAGCAGGACCTCTCGGCAGAGAGGTCCTGCAAAGGCTGCGGCTTCTCAGTTCGGATCGAAATAGCCAGATTCTATGTAGCGAAGGAAAGTGAAAGCCACGACCTTCGTATCCTCTTGGGTGTAAAGGTAATGGTGCAGGCCTTCGATACGGCCAATGCGATATTTGCGTGCGTAAGCTTCCATCGACTGGCGATTTCCGTCGACGACTGGCGGCGGCAAGACCTCGTCGAGCGTCCCATTTACCTCGAGAATTGGAACCTTTTTCAACTCCTCTGGAGGAAAGCTCGGCTCGAACATCGAAAGGATCAGAGCGGGCAGACCTCGCTGGCGGACGTCAGTGGGAAGGAAATCCGAATTCCACAGCCGCAGCGCATGTTCGGTCATGGCTGAGGCGCTCAGTCCCATGGGTGCGTCCTCCGCGCCCTTGAAACGCGGGTCTTTGAGCGAACCTTTCCACCAGCGAGCCTTGGTCTCGGGATCGATGTTCTTCGTATAAAAATCGAAATCATCGAGCCCGCGCTCACGCACCCGCAACGCGCTGCGGTCGTATAAGCCGGTGAAATTGTTCGCGCGCGCAGCGCGGACGGCCGACGCAAGCGCGGTCGTGCTCATCCCCCAGCCCATATAGCCGTCAGGCAGATAATATTTGGCAAGCGTGTATATGCTGGGCCCGCCCGTCGACCAACCCCAGAAGAGCACGAGCGCATTGGCGCGATCGGAGATGGCTTTCTCCAAAGCCAGGCGATAGCCCTCGACGAAAACATTTCCTGTCGTGGCAATCATATATTTCTGCAAGTCCGAACCGTCGCGCGGAAAGCGATAGACCGAACTGCTGGCGCTCGTGTTGCTCGCCGGCGCCTGTTGCACCAGGTAATCCGCTTCGGTCCAATGGGTCTTCTGGTCCCGGTTGAACATCGGCATGCGCTTTTCGAGCGGCACGCTCTCCCAGGAGCCATCGCCCGTCGGCGCGAGGAAATTCCACCGGCCCACACGCGTCAGGGCGACGAAGGTGACGCCGCGCTTGGCGAGCCAGGCGCCAACGCCGTCCTTGCCCTCGGCCGTCGAGACAAAGTCCATGGCATATTCGCTGCCGGGTTCCGCGCCCACGACGACCACACGTTTGCCATTGCGAATCAGCGGCCGGTCCGGCGTCAGGGTTACCAAGACTTGCGTGAATGTGTGTCCATTGGCGACGAAATCGATGAGTTCAATATTCTGCTTGTAAGTCGTCGTCTCCGGATAATCATTGCCTGCCACGATGGCGGCGACCGTCTCCTTGGGCATTGTTCCCTTGTCGAGCGGCAAATCCCACGCGAAAGCCGGCATTGCGATGAGTACAGCCGCAGCTGCAAGCATTGTCCTTGGTTGCATCGTTTCCTCCGGTTCATTCAATCTCGGGCAGCAGATTTCGCTCGCGCAAAAATTCGAGCACGAAAGCGTCGAATCCTGCGGGATCTTCCAGACAGCAAGCGTGCCCCGTATCGGGCAGAACCCTGTGAATGGCCTTGGGGATGAGTTTGGCCGTCCGCTCTCCGCCCGGTCGCGAATAATCTGTCTCGCCATTGATGACGAGCACGGGCGGTTTCATCTCATGCAGGCGACCAGTCGTTCGCACGGAGTTTGCTGCTCTGAACACCTGGGCGATGGCCTCGCCATCGAGCCGGGGTTGCCGCTCGACGTAGCGATTCAGCAAATAGGCACCGAGACGCGATTCTGAAAATTTGCGCTCCACGAGGAGATGCATGTGCTGCAAATGATAGGTGCTCAGCTCTTTGGTGTAGCCATCGATGCGATGCTGGAAGCGGTCGCTCGGCTCGCTGTTGCCGCCGACGAGAATGACCGCGTCAAACAGCTCTGGATGGTCGAGACCAAGCAGAAGGGCGATGCTCGATCCAACGCTGCAGCCCATCAATATGGCGCTCTCGACGCCCGCATCGCGCATGACGCCGACGACATCG
>CANJWR010000287.1 GCA_947478455.1 Beijerinckiaceae bacterium
GGTTCCAGACCGGATCATCCTCGACATCGACGACACTTTTGACGCCGTGCATGGCGGTCAGCAATTGCGCTTGTTCAACGCGCATTACGACGAATACGGTTTTCAGCCAATCGTAGTGTTCGACGGCGATCCGCAAGCCTATCTGGCCGACGTTCTGGATCGCATCAACGACCATATGAACAACAAACTGCACGAACTCCTGCCGTGGAACTGGAAGCCGCTCCAAGCCAGCGCTGCACAACAGATAGCGGCTTGAGCCTGTTGACGTCGTTACCGACGTCAATAACGACGTCCCTTAAAATCCGCACACCATCCAGAACGAAATGCAAGGCGGTCACAATCGGGCGGTTACAATCGACCCGGAGAGACCCATCGTTCGATTCACCCGCCGGGTGTGTCATCAAGGAGCCCTCAAGTTGCGAAGAAGTGCCTGCAAAATATAGCTGAATCGCGAGTCTGGCGCATCAAATTATTGCGTCATCCGGTGAATGCGGGCTTGAGACAATCCTGAAATATGGGGAGATGGCTTCCATGGCAGAGCACGCTGTCTGCCCATTCGATGCTCTTAGAGTTTGCGCTACGGTTGTGGTTAAGGGGGAGATGAAATTGGGTCTGCCTTTGAATGAGCGTATTGTCGAGATGCTTGCCTACAATCTGCGTCCCGAATTCGAGACGGAACTTCAAGACATCATTCGTTTTGGACGAGATTATTATTCTGCAGCCTCGCGTGTGGAGGTATGAGCTCGGAAAGACCGGCCTGCTGAATTACTATTTGTTGTCGTTCAGGAAGGCGTAGCAGCCGACGCCGCATCCGTCGCAACCTCGTTCGAGCCGGATTCGCGGATGCCGGGGAAATTGCCGTAGGCGGCCTTCCACTTTTCGATCAGACCGGAATTGTCGTGGTTCCACGGGTGGAACGAGGGGCGGTAATAGTCGAGATAAAGGCCCAGCGGGGCGAACTTTGCCAGCACTGACAGAGCAGGCGCACCTTCCACAGTGGCTTTGGCCTCCGGCCCGGCGGCCTTTTTCAGCTTGCGCTGCTGCCACTTGATCATCCCGAACCCAATGCCGAGCCCTGCAATGCCCATCAAGGTGACTGACGCCATTACGGCGACCCGGTGCAGATAGGCGATTGGCCCCTTGCCGACGACGTGCTCGTAAACGTCGAAACAGACGCCCTTGTGTTCCGTCTCCTCGACCGCATGCCAGAGCCAGAGAGCTGCGAATGCCGGATCATTGGCCTCCATGACGTGGTCCTGCTCGGTGAGCAGCGAGTTGGCGAACATGGCGGTGAAATGTTCCATTGCGCAGGTCGTGGCCAGCTGCGTCGATTTCGGCATGAACCGGCGGCTGGGGGCCATGGCGGCCTTGGCCAGACGCTCCATCATCTCGCCGTAGGGGTGAACCTTCTTCAGTTCCTCGTTGGAGCGGGCATGCTCCTTGGTGTGCATGGCTTCCTGATAGATGAAGTTTCGGGCCTGCTGCTTCAGCTCGGGATCGGTAATCTGGTCCAGACAGGCGCGCACGGAATCGACGAAATAGGTCTCGCCGGTCGGGAAGAAGAACGACATGGCATTGAGGGCGTTCTCGAATTCCTTGCTGTCATGGCTCCACCGCTCGACCTTCGCGGAGGCGAAGTCGATGTTCACGCGGCGGCGGATGATCGGCGCTTGAGACGAGTTCATGGAACCGGATTTATTGGGGATTTGAGACGACTATATGGCCTCCTGAACCATGAAGACAAGGTTGGGCGTTGCCGCAGGGCGCAAACGTCCCGGACTTGCCATGCGCGCGGGCCGAAACGCAACGGTCCGTCGATGTCCAGTCGTTCCAGTCTGACCACGACCAAGATGCGACTCCGGCGGACGCCGGGTCGCGATGGCGGCGATTTCGGATTCGCATTCGGTGACGTTCCACGCTTTGCGGCAGTTGCGGCGCCGAAGCGCCTCTTCTGGCAACGTCACCGGTCTGTGACAGCGCGGCGGATGTATTCTATTCTTCCCGAAATACCGGGAGGAACAAATGTCCGTCGATCTCAAGGGCCGCGTGGCTATCGTGACTGGCAGCAGCCAGAATCTCGGCAAGGTCATGGCGCAAGGATTGGCGAAAGCCGGCGCACGCGTGGTGCTTGCTTCGCCTGACATCGAGCGGCTGAACCTTGTTGCAGCAGAGATCGGGCGTGGAGACGCCATTGCGGTGCAGGCCGACATCACGATTGAGGCCGATTGCCGCCGCGTGCTGGATGAGGCCGACAAGGCGTTCGGCGGCGCCGACATTCTGGTCAACAATGCGCGCAATCTGCGCAGCGGCATCGCCGATTACGACAATGCCCCCTTTTGGGAAAAGCCGGTGGCATTCTGGGACGCGGCTGTGCGGGTCAATGTTTTCGGCACCTATCTGATGAGCCGCACTTTCGCGCCGCACATGATGGCGCGCGGCTGGGGACGTATCATCAATATTTCGACAGGTCTGCGAACCATGTTGTCGCGCCACAATTCGCCCTACGGGGTCACCAAAGCGGCCATCGATATGGAGACCATCATCTGGGCGCAGGACCTCGCCGGAACCGGCGTTACAGTCAACACGCTTCTGCCGGGCGGAGCGTGCGACACGGAGCGTCCGCGCTCGGGCCCGCCCAGCAAGGGCGTCCTGCTGCCGATGGAGATTCTTGTGCCGCCGCTCGTCTGGCTGGCGTCAAATCTCTCCGACAGGCAGACAGGCGGGCGCTATGTGGCGACGTACTGGGACCCCGGTCTCTCGCCCGAACAGGCGGCCAAGGGCGCAATCCGCCCACCCATTTTCCGCGAGCCGGGCGACGATTGACGCCCGACGGAAACGGCCGGCGCAAGGCCAGCCGTCTCGAATCGACAAGATTTCGTTTGTCAGTCGAATGTTGCGGACGTGGTGTCGCTCTTGCGGTCGTACCGGATCGTGATTTTTGATACTTTACAGAGGTCGATATCGTGCCAGACAGCCGAGGAATCGTCCTCCTCGTAAACGACTTTCAGATCCCAGATGCAGATACCGGTATTGCCATTGAAACGGATGGTCTGGGTATCGCCGTCCTCAAGGCCGTCATCGGGGAGAATATCTTCTTCCCAGCTGTCTTTCTTGGCCGGCGAAACATAGAGTTCGCTGATGTCGTAGCCGGTGCGGTTGACGAGCACAAAGTCCTGCTTCGACTGGGCATAGGCGCCACCCGCGAGGGCAAAAACCATCGCGGCTGCAAGCATGGTCTTTTTCATTCTGGTTCCTTGTTCAAATAGGCCGCCATTGCTTGGCATAGCCCTGTGGCATCGGGAAGCGCATTTTGTCGCAAGCGCGAAATTGATTGTCCTGTCTCGATCAATTACGCCGACATTCCCCAGATGAACGCTGGAGCAAGGCAAATTCTGCCCGGATTTGTGATTTTTGACAAGGCCGTGCCGACGTCGCCAGCCTTCGGCCCTTGTCTGGAGGCTGGCTAGGGTTGGTGAGCGGGAAAATTACCGAATTCGCCTTCATCGAGACGCACCTTTCCCGTCGTTTTCAATCAGACGCACGACACCCAAACGGACTATGCAGTTGACGTGTTGGGCAGTGGCCGTAGTTCCGCAATCATCCGCAGAATATCGGCGAAGACGTTGCGCGGTATGGCGACCTCGGCCATCTGGAAGCCAACGTAGCGCGCGATGTCCGCCACCCTCGCGCCATCAAGGCCAACCTCCCTGAGAATCGACAGCTTCTGCCCGTCAGACCAACGACGACGACTCTCCGCACCGATAAGAATTTGTTGTCCCATCCCCACGCATCCCAGAAAACGACGTCGTTAACGACGACAATAA
>CANJWR010000288.1 GCA_947478455.1 Beijerinckiaceae bacterium
ATGGATGGACTTTTATGTCTATCTGTCGCGGGTTTTCTTTTCGTTTCGTCGCACTGTCGCAATCGCTGCAGGATAGGGCGCGCGCATTGGGCGTCCGGTAATCCGCTCGCGGAATTGTTATTGACAACGGTCGACAAGTCCGTCTCCGGAGCTTGTCATTCAACGCCTCCTGTCTCACTTTCTCGGATGAACGTCGCGGCTGCGCCCGCAACCGGACGTTCAGGTACTGCGAAAGCTACAGTCTCTATTCAGGAGACGGGAGGGGAACCGATGAATGATGTTGTGAAGCCTGGCGCTGCTGCGGAATTGCAGGGCAGCCGGCGTGAAATTCTGGTCGGCGGCGCGGCTCTTGCGGCGATGGCTGCCACTGTAGGCGCGGCCGGTTCGGCGCAGGCGCAGATCGCATCCGTGAAGGGAATGTATCGTGCGCAGGAAGCAGGTCTGGTGGAATTCACCGGCCATGGTGGCGCCAAGGGCGTCGCATATTACGCTAAGCCGGCCGGCGATGGCCCCTTCCCGGCCGCCATCATCATTCATCATCTGCCCGGCTGGGATGACTGGACGATGGAAGTCGCCCGCAAGCTCGCCCACAACGGCATCATCGGCATCGCCCCGAATCTCTATTTCCGCGAGCCCGGCAATTCTCCCGACGATCAGGGCGCCAAGGCGCGCGCCGATGGCGGGGTGAGCGACGACCAGATGGTCGGCGACGTCGAAGGCGCACTGGCCTATGTGCGCGGACGCAAGGAGTCCAACGGCAAGGTCGGCGTCATGGGCTTCTGCTCGGGCGGTCGTCAATCATGGATTGCGGCCGGTCGCATCAAGTCGATGAACGCTATGGTCAATTGCTGGGGCGGCAGCGTGATTGCTGCTCCGAACCAGCTCGACGCCAAGAAGCCCGTCAACCCGATCGACTATACCAAGGACATTAATTGTCCCGTCCTAGGCATTTTCGGAAACGAGGACCGCAATCCCGATCCGGCGCAGGTCAACAAGATCGAGGAAACCCTGAAGTCGCTGAACAAGACCTATACGTTCCATCGCTATGATGGCGCCGGTCACGGCTTCCTCGCCTCTGACCGCCCGTCCTACCGGCCCGAACAGGCTGTGGACGCATGGGGCAAGATCTACGCCTTCTACCACAAGGTTCTCGCCTGATCGGGAGATCGTCGGATGTGCACCTACATCATCGAAAAGACCGCCATGACGGGGTCGGCCAAGGGCCAGAACGGCTGGATGAGCATTGACGGGGCGAATGTCTATTTCGACCATCCGTTTCATGCGCCTCTCGACCATTCGCTTAACATTGATTTCGTCAATGTGGCCGGCGGCGGGTCCGAGCGTGTCGCGGTGGAAATCAGCGCCGACTCCGCCCGGCGTCTGGTGGACGCCATTCTGGCGGCGCTCAAGCAGGGTGAAATGGCGCACGCCTGACGTTTCTTGAAGGCATTTCACAAGAAAGCCCGGCTTCCCCGCCGGGCTTTTTCATTTTATGAGCGGCTTGGTCCAAGCTGGACAAACACCATGATTTGACGTCACAAATTCAGCAATTGACGCGAGCCGTGGTGCGCTCGATACCCGAAACCTGCAGCATCGAAAGGAAATGGGAGCATGAACGATCAGCGCGGAAAGAACCCCGCTGCCCGGGGTATCACGCGTCGTCATGTGATCGGGACCGCTGCGGCTGCCGCCGGTGTGGCCGGAGCCGGACTGGGATGCATCCGCTCAGCTGCCGCTCAGGCAAAAAAGCCGGCTTCCCCGAAGCCTGTCGAGAAGAAGCCCGCCGAGAGCAGGCCCGAAGACATCGAGGGTCACTTCAACCACAAGTACAAGATGACACCTGAGTCGGTTCATTATTTTGACAAGGGCGTCCCGGGTTCGCAGATCTGCGCTGGTTGCCACTACTATATCGACCCGACCGAATGCCTTGTGGTCGAGGGCTATGTGAGCCCATACGGCTGGTGCGACTATTATAACGATTGAGGCTGCCTATTTGCGTTCACCAAAAAGGCCAGTCAGCCGGTCCACGACCGAGGATGGCGACGCATAGGTTTTTTCGATGACGCTCTTCACGGTCTCACGCGAGAGCGGATCGATATCAAGCTGCAGGCGCGCCGCCGCTGCCTTGACCTCGGGATTGGCGAACGTGTCCATCATGGCTTTCGCGATGATTTCGACCCGGTCGGCAGGAACACCCGGCCCCATCACATAGGGGCGACCAAGCGTGCTGGGCGCCAAGCCAAGATCCCACAATTGCCGGTCGGGGCCCGGCTTCACCAGATCGTCAGCAAAAACCGCGCCGTCATAGGCCTCGATTTCCGGATTTCTTGGTCCGCCGAAATAGGTCAGAATGCGAATCTTGTGGTCTCGCAACCAGTCGGCGCGCGCCTTAAGGCCGGACCAGGAAACGCTCGGGTGGCCGTGAACTTCCCCTTTTTCGGTGGCCAGAAGAGCGTCTGTGACGCCGCCCGTATAGCCGTAGACCAACCGGATTTTCAAACCCAACACTTCAGCCAGCAGGCGGCCATAGAGGCTCGAAGAACCCGTAATGGCGTTGCTGGCCAGAATGAGTTCGGTCTTGCGTGCGTCTTCCAGCGTTTTCACCGGGACCGTGTGCCAGATGGCAAGGGCGGAAGTGTCCGAGCCCGGCGATGGCAGCCAGTTCAGTTTAAGAGCGTCGAAGCGCGCCGCCTTTTCGCCCAGCAATGGACCGAAGGGCAGCGTCGCCCCGATGGCGGCGATGATCGTCCCGTCCTGAGGGGCGATGTTGACAGCGTAATTCAACGCCGTCAGCGATCCGGCGCCGGGCATGTTTTCAACGACAATGTGCGGATTGCCCGGAATGTAACGGCCGGCGAATTGCGCAATCGTGCGCGCAAATCCGTCGTAACTGGAGCCCGGACCATAGCCGACCACAATCTTGATGGTCTTGCCGGCATAGAAATTTGCATCCTGCGATCGCGCCAGATTCGGCGATAACAAGCTCGTGATCGCAAGACCGGCAACCCAGGCAAAAAGAAAAGACCGCACAGGCTTAAGCATTTCCTAACCCCGACAAATAGCGATGGCGAATTGTTCCGCCTGTTGAATGCCTTGGCTCCATTCTTGACGCGATCCGGCATTGTTGCAACCCGCTTGAGCGCTCTTTTGGAGGCGCAAAAATTAAAAGTTGTAACCAATTGTCCGCGTGAGAGTTTTTCCAGCCAGGCGTAAGTCCACACATGCAGAGTGGCCGGGCAGAATTGCTTCAAGTTTTATCGGATTTGAAAACCCCACCTTCAGACCAAGACTTTAGAACTGCCTGTCTAGGAATTGTTCTGCGTGGACTTCGTCTGTGCAGGGCAAGGGAGAAGTTTCGATCCCTTGGGCCAAATGTCCGGGAAAGGTCACTGCAATGCGTTCGAATAACATGTTTTTTCAGATCAAGTCCTTTGCGTCCGACAAGCGCGGAAATATCGCGTCGATCTTTGCTTTTACGATTCTGCCAGTCCTCGGCATGGTCGGATCGGCGATGGATTATGGCCAGTTGACGAATACGCGTTCCGCCATGAAGCAGGCAGCCGATATGACAGCCCTCTCCATGGCCAAACTGGCGCCCTCGAAAACAGCCTCAGAACTTCAGACGGCGTCAGAAGCCTACTATCGCGCGAACCTGTCGATTCCGGTCAGCAATCTGGTCGTCACGGTGGCCTACGACAAGCCGAATGCGGCAACCTCCGTGATCGCAACCGCGGATGTCGATATGGCGGTAATGAAGGCTTTCGGC
>CANJWR010000289.1 GCA_947478455.1 Beijerinckiaceae bacterium
GAACTGCCCTACCACAACTGGACGGCGGGCGCTGCGCTGGCCACGTCCATTGCCCACAAGGGCGGCTTCGCCGGCGCGAAGGCGTTGGCGGGCTCGATCATCGACCTTTTCACCGACCCGTCGCTGATCGAACGCGCCAAAGAGACGTTCCGGGCCGAAATCGGCAACGTGAAGTATGCACCGCTGCTGCCGGACGGCCAGAAACCTCCGGCGGATCTCAACGCCGGCATGATGGATCAATGGCGCGAAAAGATGCGTGCACACTATGTGAAAGAGCGTCCCGAGTTTACCTGACGCGCCAAACCTTATGCCACACACGGTCCCAGCCGCGCAGCATTGACTCGCGCGCCGTCGGGGGCTTCATAGACTTGGAAACGGGAGGAAACGATGGGCGGGAAAAACCTGTTCGCGGGAACAATTCTGGGCGTCGCGGCCATGCTCGCGTCCGTCATGGCGCAGGCGGCAGAATCTCCGCATTACGAAGCCGCCAAACGCGAAGGCCAGGTCAACTGGTACACGACGCTGATCATCGATACGGCGGTCATTCCGCTCGTGAGCGCATTCGAGAAGCGCTATCCGGGCGTGAAGGTGACTTACTCGCGCGCCGATTCCACACCGACGATTCTCAAGATTTTGAACGAGGCAAAGGCCGGGAAGATCGCAGCCGACGTGACCGACGGCACCGGCACCTCGCCACCGCTACAGGCGGAGGGCCTGTTGGCCAAATATGCGCCGACCGGTTCTGAAGTTTATCCCGCAGCCCTGAAGGATCGTGATGGCTACTGGATAGCCAATATCCTTTATTTCATGACTCCCGCCATCAACACCCAGATGGTGAAGCCGGCCGACGTCCCGAAGAAGCTCGACGATCTGCTCGATTCGAAATGGAAGGGCGGAAAGATCGCATGGAGCAATACGACGTCCGGCGGCGCGTCCTTCATCGGCGCTGTTCTGGCCACGATGGGCGAACAGGCCGGCATGGACTTTCTGCAAAAGCTGTCGAAGCAGCAGATCGTCAATCTGGGCATCAGCGCCCGCGCGGCTGTGCAGAAGGTGGCCGAGGGCGAATACCCGATGGCGCTCGGCATCTTCAATCATCACACGATCATCGATTCCGAAAAGGGCGCGCCGGTGACTTGGCTGCCGCTGGAGCCGATCATCGCGCCGCTTTCGGTAGAGAGCGTTCTGAAGGATGCGCCTCACCCCAACGCTGCGCGGCTGTTCATTGATTTTCTCGTGTCCGAAGAAGCCGCGCAGGTTCTTGCCGATGTAGGCTTTCTGCCGGCACATCCGAAAGTCTCCGGTCGCACCCCGAGCCTGAAACCCGAAGGTGGATTGTTCAAGGCCTATTTCGCCTCGCCCGAATATGTGGCGGAGAATCTGGCGAAGTGGCAGAAGATCAGAAAAGACCTGTTCGAATAAAAGCGCCGCAATGGCCGAAGGGGGAGACGACCATGAAATCACTGAACATGATCGGGCGATTGTTCGCGGTCTCGACAATGGCCGCACTGACGTCCGTGGCGGCGATCGCGCAGGACGCGGGCTATGAGGCCGCCAGAAAGGAAGGCGCGCTGGTCTGGTACACGACCTTCATCGTCCCGCAGGCGGCGCAACCCATTGCGGACGCCTTCATGAAGAAATATCCCGGCATAAAAGTATCGCTCAGCCGCGCCGACAGCATTCCGACCGCGCTGAAAATTCTCACCGAGGCCAAGGCTGGCCGCATTCAGGCGGATGTCACAGACGGGATCGAGACGGCACCGCCGTTGTTGAAAGAAAATCTGCTCGCCAGTTATGTGCCGAAAGGCTCGGAAGATTATCCGGCGGAGCTGAAAGACCCCAAAGGCTACTGGCACGCAGTGGGGCTTTATTTCTTCACGCCCGGCGTCAATACCAATCTGGTGCCGAAAGGCACGGAGCCACGCAAGCTCGAAGATTTGCTGGATCCGAAGTGGAAAGGTAAAATGGCGTGGAGCATGGCGTCGGGCACCGGCGGTTCGGCATTTATCGGCAAAGTGCTGATGACGCTCGGCGAAGATCGCGGTATGGCCTATCTTCAGCAATTGAGGAAACAGAACGTCGTCAACGTCGGCATCACGGCGCGCGCCATTCTCGATGAAGTGATCAACGGCGAATATCCGATGGCGCTCGAAATTTTCAACCACCATGCGGTGATCAGCGCCGCCAAGGGTGCGCCGGTGACGTGGATTCCGCTTGAGCCGATTCTCGCACCCATGGCGGTAGCGAGCGTGGTGAAAGATGCGCCGCATCCTGCTGCAGCGCGCCTGTTTCTCGACTATCTCGTGTCCGAGGAATGCCAGAAGATTTTCGCTGACGCCGACTATCTGCCCGCCAACCCGAAGGTGGCGGCCCGCACGCCCTCGCTGAAGCCCGAGGGCGGCGGTTTCAAGGCCATGTTCATGCCGCCTGGCGTGATGGCTGAAAATTCGGAGCGCTGGAGCAAACTGCGCAAGGATCTTTTCGACTAAACCCATCCGCCAGACGGATACGACCGGAGTAGAGAGCTTGGACTTTACGGCTACACAAAAAAAGGTGGAGGCGCTGACAGCGCCGAAGAACGTTGTGCTCGTGGGCGCGAGCGACAAGCCGGGCTCCTGGGCTGCGCGCGTCTATCGCAACTTGCAGCGCTACAATTTTCCGGGAACGATCCAGCTGGTAAACCCCGGCCGCAAGGAAGTCTTCGGCCAGCCGTGCTATCCGGATTTCAAGTCTCTCCCGGAAAAGCCGGATCATCTCGTGGTCGTGGTGCCGGCGCCGGCCGTGCCGAAAATGTTGCGCGATGCAGCCGCCGCAGGCGCACGCAGCGCGACGGTGTTTTCGTCCGGCTTCGGCGAAGCCAATGACGCCGAGGGCGCGAGGCTCGGCGCCGAATTGCGCGCAGCCATCGCCGAAACCGGCCTCGGTGTTTCGGGCCCGAACTGCATGGGCAACATCTGCGCCAAGACGAGTTTCGTGACGCTGACCGAAGATCGTCCGCTGACGCTGTCCAAGGGACCTGTCGCGCTCGTCGGCCAGAGCGGCGGCGTGATGATTTTCGTCAACAGCGCGCTGGGCGAACGCGGCATCCGCGCCGAATATCTCATCACCAGCGGCAACGAGGCAGGACTTTCTGTCGCCGATTACATTTCGTTCTTCGCCACGCAGCCTGAACTCAAGGTGATCATCACCTATGTGGAAGCCCTGAAGGACGTTGAACGCTTCAAGGCTGCCTGCCGCCTCGCTCGTGACGCCGGCAAGCACATCGTGGCCATCAAGCTCGGACAGTCCGAAGCCGGTCGCGGCGCCGCCATGGCGCACACGGGCTCGCTGGCGGGTTCTTTCGAGGCTTTCGATGCGCTGACAGGCGAACTCGGCGTCATTCGCGCCGACAATCTCGACGACGCTATCGAGGTCACAGAACTTCTGGCTCATACGAAAGCCCCCACAGGCCGCCGCCTCGGGGCGATCACGCTCTCGGGCGCCTATCGCGGACTGCTGCTCGATGCGGCGGAGCGCAACGGCCTCAGCTTCCCGACGCTTTCGCAGACCACGCTCGACCGGCTGAACAATGTGCTGGGCGTCGGCTCGCTGGTCAGTAACCCCATCGACGGCGGCTTCGGCGTGTTGCAGAGCGCCGACAATTATCTGGCCTGCATTCAGGCCATGCACGACGATCCGAATGTCGACATGGTGCTGGTTCAGGAGGCGATCCCGCGTGAAGCAGGCTCGGATCGTGCAGAAAAGTACATTGCGCTTGTCGAA
>CANJWR010000290.1 GCA_947478455.1 Beijerinckiaceae bacterium
GGAACGCACCCGTGGCCATCCTGTGGACGGCAAGCTCACCTTGGCGCAACGCGCCGAATCCCTCGCCATGCAGCGGATGATGGAAGAGCACTTATATTGGGTGGCGGTCTATATGCGCTGGGTTGATCCGAACACCCGCGCGGCGTGGCGGCCTTATCTGCAAGAACTGTTGGGACTGCCGGGATTCATCACGCCCTTTGTCGCGCGCTCGGCCACCAAGCGCATTATGAAGACCTTGCGCCGCCAGGGAGTCGGCCGACACCCGCCCGAGACAATTTGGCAGATGGGCATCGCCGATATTCAGGCCCTGGCCCATTGGCTCGGCACCCGCACCTGGGGTTTCGGCGACACGCCGACAACCTTCGACGCCTGCCTCGCGGCTTTCGTCAGCAATATTATTCGCACACCTTGGAACAACCCGCTAACCGCGGCGACGTTGAAACACGGCAGCCTGGTCGCCCACAGCGCACGCATGATGGACCGCTATTTTCCGGAGATGGTGGCTTAGAGCGAGCCGTCAGAGAAATGTGTGGGCCTATATCCTTCAGGTCTCTCTTACGAAGGGAATGTCACCATAACCTTTGCGGAAGCCTCGCGGTCCTGGGCGACTTGAAACGCCTCCATGATATCCGCGAACGGGAACCTGTGACTGACAAGCGGCTTTGTGTCGATTTCGCCGCGTGCCAGCAAACCCAGTACCTCGGGGAACTCCGTTGGGTAGGCCATCGAGAGATTGAAGGAGAGCTCCTTCGCGAGGGCGGTCAAGAAATTCACTTCGACAGGCGTGTGGTGAACCGCGAGAACCGTGAGGTGCGCGTTAAACCGCGCGTTGGCGATAACCTCGGGGATCACCCCGGGCGCGCCGGAAACTTCCAGAAAGACGTCGGAGCCCACATAGGGATAACCAAATAACGAGCCGGTTCCGTGGCGTTGTCCTATCTCCGCCCAGATGTCGTCGCGGTCGGGGTTGAGCGTGAGCGCCGCGCCAAGGGCGCGGGCGCGCTTCAGGCGACCGTCCGATTTATCGACCACCACGATCTCGTCGATCCCGAGCCTCTTTAGGTGCAACACGACGCCGAGGCCGATGCACCCCGTTCCGAAGACAACGACCTTGTTGCCGGGCTTGGCACCTGACCGGTGCACGCCGTGTAGAGCGACGGCCAGAGGCTCAGCCAGGGCCGCAGTTTCAAACGACAGCGTGTCCGGCATCGCCAGAATGGCGTCCATGGCCTCCGCGCGCTTGACGAGGATGCGCTCGGCCAAAGCGCCAGCGCCGCCAGCACCGATCATATTCACCGAGTCCGCTGGGTTAACGACGACTCGCTGCCCCGGACGGATTTTCTTTACGGCCGCGCCTACCCGTTCGACGACTCCGGAAAATTCATGACCCAGAGGCATCGGCTCCGCGCTTGGTCCGCTCAGACCACCGACCCGGGCATACCCGATATCCGAACCACATATTCCGCAGGCCGTTACCTTGATGACGACGTCTTCGGGGCCTGGTTCGGGCGCCTCAACTTGGTCAATCCGCACGTCATTTGGACCATGCACGGCAAAGCGCTTCATCTGCGGCCTCCCATTTTTTCACGCCGACTCTCGAACCGTATCTTGGATGCGTTCCCCTGATAAGCGGCGGCAAGGAATTTGGCGTTTCGGCGCAACGAATGTCCGCTGCGCGAAATTCTTCGAGATGCCGTTGTGTTGTATGGCAGCCGCTTTTTAACTAGCCTTGTGAGGCAAAATACGTTGCGTGAGGGCGTGGCAGTTTAATGGGGATGGAAAGTCGGCATGAGCGTTGATCCGCATCTTCTGCTTAATCCTGCCGTTGTGCAGGACCCTTACGCTTTTTACGACGAAGTGCGAGCAACGGCTCCTGTTTGGCGCGTGGGAGACTCGAATGTTTACCTTGTCACGGCGTTCGAACCGCTTGCAGATGCGGCACGCCGGATCGAGGACTTTTCGTCGGAGCTCACAGCACTGCTTTATCGAGACGATAGGGGCTTGCCGGCCACACTTCCTGTGGATTTGGGGCCTCCGACACTCAGCATTGCAGATCCGCCGACACACACTTTGCATAAACAGCTCATCTTCCCGCGCTTCGTATCTAAGAGGATGGCTCTTATCGAAGACGACCTCACCGCTTTTACAAATGCCTGCCTAGATAAAATTGAGACAATGCATGCGTTTGACTTTATGGCGGAAGTCGGGGGCGCAGTGCCTATCCATGCCATCAGTACTCTTATCGGATTCCGAAATAGTAATGAGCGCAAACTGCTTGAGACTGCCTATGAGTCCTCGGAACTTACCGGGGGCACAATGACGCTCGAAGAGATGCGCCGTTCCCTGACACGGAAAGACGAGATTTTCGCCTGGCTTGAAGATCAATTAAACGCGCGTGACGGCAAAAATTCCGAGGATCTTCTGGATGCGATTAAGGCGGCGATCAATTCGGGTGAATTGTCGATGGGCCAGGGACTGATCACCATGGTTACGCTGCTGTCGGCCGGCGCGGAGTCGACGGCCAGCCTGCTTGGAAATGCTGTAGGGCTGCTGGCCGCGCGACCGCAAGTCGTTGCCGCCCTGAAGCAGAATATGGAGCTTCTCCCGGATTTTATCGAAGAGGCCGGTCGGCTTGAATCGCCCTTTCGCCACCATCTTCGCTCGGTGCCGCATGACACCGAACTTGGGGGCGTGCCTATCCCCGCCGGGTCTGTGGTTATGCTGATGTGGGGCGCCGCGAATCGTGACCCGGAGAAATTCGCAGACCCGAGCGCGTTGAAGCTTGAGCGGCGGCCGCAACATGTGACGTTCGGCCGTGGCATTCACCTCTGCGTGGGCGCGGCGCTGGCGCGGATGGAGGCGCGCATCGTGTTGACGGCGATGCTCAAGCGAGAGAATTTTCCCGTACTGTCCGCCGTGGATAAGCCCGATTGGGAATATAGCTTGATGGTGCGCCGTTACCGGCGCTTGCCGATGAGTTGGCAACGCTAAGTCGGGCGAAACGCTGGAACTACCTACTGATGTTTCCCCAGCCGGTATTTTCGCGGGGTCGTTCCAGTCGCATTGCGAAACGCAGTGCAAAAGCCGCTCGACTGGGCAAAGCCCGTCTTGAAGGCGATTTCCTTGATCGACAAGGTGCGGTCACAGAGCAGGTTCTTCGCATGATTGATGCGCACTTCTTTAACGAAGTCGCCGATCGTGCGCCCTGTCGTGGCCTTAAAGTTTCGGAGAAGCGATCGGGGACTGGTGCCGCATTCCAAGGCCATCGACTTGATACTGAAGGGTGCTCCACTCTGAACAATATCAATGATCCGATTAAGCTGAGTCGAACTTATAGTACGTGAAGATCTCGGGGCATCAGCTTCGGTTTCCTGAAAAAAACGAGCGAGCTCTATGGTAATCATAGTGCCGGCGGATTCGACCAGAAGGTCATTGGCGAACCCTGGCGAGGCCATCTCGCCCGCCAGCCGCATCAGAGTCCATCCAATAGCAGTTCCACGCACGTCGCTGCACGACGCGAGAATTTCTTCATTCGCAAGAGCATCTTTTGACAAGCGCTCGAACAGATCAGAATTCAAACTGAAGCAAATCACCCGCGCACCGCCACCGCTGCCGCGAACCTCAAAAGGAATTCGTGGGGGCGTGAAGACAATGCGCCCGACTTGCCTGGGGCTATACTTCGACC
>CANJWR010000291.1 GCA_947478455.1 Beijerinckiaceae bacterium
AGGGCGTCCATGTCGACGGAATTGCCCGGCGCGGCCGAGAAACTTTCGATGGAAATCCATTTTTTCGGCGGCACACGCTGAAGCATGGCCTCGACGGTCGTGCAAAGAATGCGCGGCCGCTCGACCGACGAGCGTGTGCGTGCGAGCCGCGACAGGATCGTCATCCGCTTCGAGGTGATAGATCCGTTGGGCGAAACGCGATCGTATGGTTGTCCGTCCCAAGCGGGAAAATCGAGAACCTCCAGTGATGGCGCAGCGAAATTCAGCGCTTCCTGAAAGGCGCGCGACCGCTGCCCGTCCCGGGCCACATGCACCAGAACGGCGGCGCGCTTCTCTCCCGGAATGGCGAGTGCGCGCGCGATGTCGGCCGTAACGAAAGCATCGAAGCCATCGGGAACCGAAGCCAGATCGAGCGAGCCGCCACGGTTGATCTGGTCGATGGCGCGTTTGAGATCGGACATACGTTCAGAGATCCAGACGGGATACGTGCGTGTGATGGGCCTTGAGGCGATGGAAAATGCTCGTGTCGAAGGCAGGGAAAACCGGCGCTTCGTCGGTCAGCCACATAAAGACGTCGCGATCGGTGGCGTCTTCCAGCAGGCGCTCGAAGTCCGTCAGCTCCTGATCGCTCATGGTGGCGATATGGGCGTCGGCAAATTTGCCAAACAGAATGTCCATTTCGCGCATGCCGCGATGATGCGCGCGAAACAGAATGCGGCGGCGGCGCGGGTCCAGCCCGGCGCTGGAGATTTCGGATTCTGACACGGAGGCTCCAAAAGGCTGGGCAAATAGCAAACAGCGCCGGACGGGAATTCCGCCCTGCGTGGCCGCAATCAGCGCCTCATATAGAGCCCTGACGGCGGCTTGTCAGGTGGCGCGTCACCGGCAAATTTGCCCGGCGAACGCAAAGCCTGTCGCGGCGCGGCCAAGGGCCGTGTAAAAAGACCCCGATGCGCCCCGCGATCCTCAATCCTCTGTTCGCCGATATTGCGACCCTGCCCGGCGTCGGGCCCAAGACCGCGAAGCATTTCGCGCGTCTGCTGGGCGATCAGGCGCGGGTGGCGGATTTGCTGTTTCATCTGCCGCACGGGGCCATCGACCGGCGAAACCGGCCCAAAATCCGCGACGCCGAGCGCGACGCCATCGTGACGCTGGAAGTCACGGTCGCCGAACATCGCCCCCCGGGCGGGCGCTCCAAAGGTCCCTACCGGGTGCTGGTGGAAGACGAGACCGGCGATCTTCTGCTGGTGTTCTTTCTCGCTAATCAGGGCTGGATCGAAAAATCGCTGCCCATCGGCGAGCGTCGCTGGGTCTCGGGCAAGCTGGAACTCTGGGATGGCCATCTTCAGATGGTCCATCCCGACAGGGTGCTGGACGAGGCCGGGCTAGCGCGCCTGCCGCCCGTCGAGCCCGTCTACGGGCTGACAGAGGGTCTTTATCAGCGCAATGTCCAGAAGGCGGCCGAAGCGGCTCTGGCGCGCCTGCCGCCGCTGCCCGAATGGCTCGATCCAGCCTTCATGGCTGCGCGCAAACTGCCGGGCTTCGCGGAGGCGCTGACCGCCCTGCACCATCCGCAGACGCCGCAAGTTATCGAGCCCACTTCGGTTGCGCGGGCGCGGCTTGCCTACGACGAGTTGCTGGCCAGCCAGCTGGCTCTGGTGATGGTGCGCGCCGACATGCGCGATGCGCGCGGACGCGCCAGCATCGGGACCGGCGAACTCTCGCGGAAGATCGAGGCGGCGCTTCCGTTCAAACTTACCGGATCTCAGACGCAAGCTCTGGCGGAAATCCGGGCGGACATCGGACAGCCAATCCGGATGCTACGTCTCCTGCAGGGCGACGTAGGGTCCGGCAAGACGCTCGTCGCCCTGTTGGCGCTGGCGACTGTGGTAGAGGCCGGACGACAAGGCGCGCTGATGGCGCCGACCGAAATTCTGGCGCGGCAACATTTCGAGCGTATGAAGCCGCTGGCTGATCAGGTGGGGCTTCGGATCGGCCTCATCACCGGGCGCGACCGAGTCTCGCAACGCAACCAGACGCTGGCGGCATTGGCGGCAGGCGATATCGACATTCTGATCGGCACCCATGCGCTGTTTCAGGACAGGGTTGCGTTTCGCGATCTGGCGCTGGCGGTCGTGGACGAACAGCACCGGTTCGGCGTGCATCAACGGCTGGCGCTGGGCGAAAAGGGCGACGCTGTCGATATCCTGGTGATGACCGCGACGCCCATCCCGCGCACGCTGGTGCTCACCTATTTCGGCGACATGGATGTCTCGACCCTGCGCGAAAAGCCGGCCGGCCGGCAGCCCATCGATACGCGCGCCCTGCCGCTGGAGCGTATCGATGAAGTGGTGGCTGGCATCGGGCGGGCGATCAAAACCGGCGCGCGCGTTTACTGGGTCTGCCCGCTTGTGGAAGAAAACGAGGAACTCGATCTTTCCGCTGCGCAGGAGCGCTTCGAACAGCTTGAGATGATTTTCGGGCCTGTTGTGGGCCTCGTTCATGGCCAGATGAAAGGCGCAGACAAAGACGCCGCGATGGAAAAATTCCAGCGCGGCGAAACGAAAGTCCTTGTCGCCACGACTGTGATTGAAGTCGGCGTCGACGTGCCTGAAGCCACCATCATGATCATCGAACATGCCGAGCGCTTCGGGCTGGCGCAATTGCATCAGTTGCGCGGGCGCGTCGGGCGCGGCAGCGGCAAGTCGTCTTGCGTGCTGCTCTATAAGGCTCCGCTCGGCGAGGTCTCGCAGGCACGCATCTCGATCATGCGCGAAACGGAAGACGGCTTTCGCATCGCCGAGGAAGATCTGCGCCTGCGCGGCGAAGGCGAGGTGCTGGGCACGCGGCAATCCGGAACGCCCGGCTTCCGGCTGGCGGATTTGTCGGTTCACGCGGGCCTGCTGGCGGTGGCGCGGGACGACGCGCAACTCATTCTGTCGCGCGATCCAAAACTCGAATCCGACCGCGGGCAGGCGCTGCGCGCACTGCTCTATCTTTTCGGGCGCGATGCAGCCGTGAAACTGCTGCGCGCCGGCTGATCAGAAAGCCTTGCTCTTTTCGCGCTTGGCAATTTTCGCCAGCGCTGCCAGCTTGGCCTGCTCGTCGGGCTGGATAAGGCCTGCCGACATAATCAGTTTCGCAGCCTCGTCGGGCGAAAGGCCGATTTCAATCACATCGCGCGACGGCAGGTAGAAATAGAACCCGGTCGTCGGGTTCGGCGTACAAGGCAGAAAGACAGACGTGTATTCTTCGATGCCCGGCAAAACCTTGCCGACCTGATCGGAGGGTGGCGTCGAGATGAACACCACCGACCACATGCCCTTGGCGGGAAATTCGACGAGGCCGACCTTGCGGAACGAGGTTCCCGATTGAGAGAAAATCGTCTCGAAAATCTGCTTCACGCTCTTGTAAAGACCACGCACCACCGGCATCCGGTCGAGGATCAGCTCGCCCAGACCGATCAGCGTCCGTCCGGCAAGATTGGCGGCCAGAAAACCAAGCAGCGTGAGACCGACAATCGCCACGAGGAGGCCGATGCCCGGAACATGGACGGACAGCAGATGTTCCGGCCATAGCCAGGCCGGAATGAGCGGCTTGATCCAGCCGTCGACAGTGTCGACAAACCACCAGACGATCCACGCTGTGACCGCCAGAGGGCCGGC
>CANJWR010000292.1 GCA_947478455.1 Beijerinckiaceae bacterium
AAACCAAGGCGCGGAAAGCCCGAGCGCCGCCTGAAAAAGATCCGTGTCACGCATGCATCAGAAAATACGCGGAGCCAGCGGAAACCAAAATATTCAACTTGTGGTTGAAACCTCTACCCACACGATTCAGCGAAGAGCCAACCAGATCGCGTAGCGTAAAACCATCATGCGCCGTGATGAAGTTGATCCCCCGCGACGGCTTTCCTTTCGAAAAGAACAGATCGGACGAACCAGCAAGACGAGTCGCAAAGGCTCCCAGCATGTGACTGTCGCCACGCCAGAAACGCCGCATGTCGTCGCGATATTTGTCGTTCCACTCAGCCCAGCGCGGACTGAAAGCGCCGACCTGATAGCCGCCCGGTCCAATGTCCCAGGGCTCCGCGATCAATTTCAGATCGCGCAGTACGGGATCCTGTTCAATGGCTGCGATTAGCGGCGCCTGAGCGTCGAATCCCTCCGGCCTGCGTCCGAGCGCTGTCGCCAGATCGAAGCGAAATCCATCCACGCCACCGTAGAGCGCCCATGCTCGCAATGAATCCATCACCAGCCGAATGGCAGGGGGCCTGTCCAGCGCAAGACAATTTCCGCAGCCCGCATCATCGATATAATGCGCCCTGTCATGCGGCTGCAGACGGTAGTACGAGGCATTGTCGAGGCCACGCAGCGACAGCGTCGGTCCCTGCGCATCGCCCTCGCCGGTATGATTGAACACCACGTCCAGAATGACCTCGATCCCGGATTCATGCAGCGCCGCAATGCTTTCGCGCACTTCTTTCCAGCCGCCCGGAGCCAGCACGGGGTCAGGAACCATGAACGAAACCGGATTGTAGCCCCAGTAGTTGCGCAGCCGCAGCGGCTTCAGATGACGCTCGTCGATCCATGCAACGGCCGGCATGATCTCGATGGCGGTAACGCCCAGATCCGTCAGCCGCTTCAAGGCAGACGGCTGCGCAAGCCCCCCGAAAGTGCCACGCAAATGTTGCGGCACATCCGGATCGAGCATGGTGAAACCGCGAACATGCATCTCGTACAGAATAGTTTGCGACCATGGCTTTGACGCAGGGTTTCGTTGCGCCAGAACAGGGCTTTCGCAAACGCGCGATTTCGGCATGCTGTGCGCGCTGTCCTGCGCGAGCAGCGCCCCGAAAGCATCCTTCTGCGAAAACATGTCGTGATGCAGTTCGAAGCGCCGGTCTATTTCCAACGCAAATGGATCCATGAGCAATTTCGACGGATCGAATCTGTGACCTTCGCCCGGCGCATGATCGCCATAGGCGCGAAATCCGTATAAAGACCCGGCGCCAATCCCACCGAAATGCGCATGAAACACATCGCCGGTTCTTTCGCTCAGACGCAGGCGCGCGACTTCTTCGCAACCAGTTGCGTCGAAGAGACAGAATTCGATGGCATGCGCGTTGGCTGAATAGACGGCGACGTTAATGCCATCATCCTGCAGCGTCACGCCGAGCGGTTCGGGAGAGCCTGCTTTGATCGTGAACGACATGATGCCCTCGCGGCGAGGTGTTCTCGCAAATCTAGCGGGTTGAAATCAGATCTCGATACAGCGCCGCATAACGTTGCGCCGGCCGCCGCCAAGATACATCAGCTGCCATCGCGTTCAGCTGAAGCGACTTCCATGTGGGCTTGTGAGCAAACAACGCAAGCGCACGACGAAGCGCGCCGGTCAGTCGCTCGCTGGTCGGCGGTGAGAACTGGATGCCGGTGCCCGCATGCGAAGCCAGCGCCATTTCGTTGGCGTCAATGACAGTATCCGCAAGACCGCCGACACGCGCCACAATCGGCAAGGCGCCGTAGCGCAAGGCGTAAAGCTGCGTAAGCCCGCACGGCTCGAAACGCGACGGAACCACGAGCGCATCGCAGCCTGCTTGCACCAGATGCGCAAGGCTCTCGTCATAACCGATGTAGCACCCCACGCGCCCCGGAAAGCGCGCAGCAAGTTCGCGATAGGCGCTTTCAAGTTCCTGATCGCCCGCGCCAAGCAGCGCCAGTTGCACATCACGCTGGAGAAAGGTCGGCAGCGCAGCGTGCAGCATGTCGAGGCCCTTCTGCCACGTCAGGCGGCTGACGACGCCCAGCAGCAGCGACTTCGAATCCATTGCCATCCCGAGCTTTCGTTGAAGCGCGAGACGATTGAGCAGGCGAATGTCGAGACGCGAGCGGCTGAAGGTGGAGGCAATCTGCGTATCACGAGACGGATCCCACATGGCCTCGTCAATGCCGTTCAGGATTCCCGAAAGCACATTGGCGCGCGAGCGTAACAGCCCGTCGAGGCCCATGCCGAATTCCGGCGTGCAAATCTCTTCCGCATAGGTCGGCGAAACGGTTGTGATGCGATCCGCAAATTGCAGCCCGCCTTTCAGATAGCCGATCGTGCCGTAATATTCGATGCCATCCACGCCGTAGGCTTCGGGTGGAAGGCCCAGACGCGGCAGCAGATCGGCGCCGAATTGCCCCTGATAGGCGATGTTGTGGATCGTCATCACGCAACCGGGGCGCGGTCCGCCATCATAGCGCAGGTAGACCGGCGTGAGCGCCGCCTGCCAGTCATGCAGATGCACAATGTCCGGCGAGAAGCCAGGCACAAGCCCCTTGGCGACCAGAGCGCCGACGCGCGCCAGCGCCGCAAATCGAATGGCGTTGTCGGGCCAGTCGCGGCCGTTTGGCGCCAGATAGGGATTTCCGGGACGGTCAAAAAGATGCGGCGCATCCAGGACGAAAAGATCAAGCGCGCCGGCGCGCGCGGCCAGCAAGCGCGCGGAACCGCCGAACAAGTCCGCGAATTCATACACAACTTCGGTTTCGTTGCACGCAGCTATGACGGCCGGATAGCCCGGAATGAGCGTGCGAACCAGAACGCCTTCAACAGCAAGAGCGGCGGGCAGCGCGCCCGCCACATCCGCCAGTCCGCCTGTCTTGATGAGTGGATAAACCTCTGATGCGACCGAGAGAACTCGGATTTCGCTCATGGAGTAATCCGGTCGATCATCGCCTGCGACAAAATACACACGCCGTTGTCGGTGCGGCGGAAACGCTTAGCGTCCTCAATCGGATCTTCGCCGATCACCATTCCCTCTGGAATATGAACGCCTGCGTCAACGATACAGTTCTTCAGACGCGCCGAGCGCCCAACAACGCCATTCGGCAAGATCACCGAGTTCTCCACTACGGACCACGAATTGGTGCGGACATTGGTGAACAGCAGAGACTTCTTGAGCATCGAACCAGACACGATGCAACCGCCCGATACAAGCGACGACACGGCTGAACCCCGACGGCTTTCCTCGTCGTGCACGAACTTCGCCGGTGGCGTGACTTCGCTGTAGGTCCAGATTGGCCAGTCGTGATCGTAGAGATCCAGGTCGGGCTCGACGTCCGTCAGGTCGATGTTCGAGGCCCAATAGGCGTCGAGTGTTCCGATGTCGCGCCAGTAGGCCTTCGTTTCGTAGTTGGAGCGGACGCAGGAGCGCGAGAAATGATGCGCAATCGCCTTCCCGTGCTTGACGATGTACGGAATGATATCGTGGCCTGTCAATGGCGGCGACAAATTGTGCCAGATGGCGGCGTAAAAGTGTACCAGTCTGGTTGAGAGAAAAGGGCTGCATGAGCCCTTGTGAGTTGTGGTGTCGCACGCA
>CANJWR010000293.1 GCA_947478455.1 Beijerinckiaceae bacterium
CCACCGGCCGGATAGCCTACATATAGGGATATCTGCTTGCCTTTATAAAAATCCTCGACGGTCTGCCCTAGAGCGACAGACGACGACAGGATCACTGCGCCAACTGACAGCTTCACCACGAAGCACGCAATATGTTTCATACGTACAGCCTCCCTTTTGCGCCCCCAGCGTCGTGTCTCTTGTTTTCACTATTGAATACGTTTTTGGAATTGACCAAAAGCTAAGAGTGGCTTCCGGTAGTCGAATTATTGCTCTTTCCTCTCGAAGTACCCGAATTCGTCGAAGGCGGGGATCGATACCCACTGTAGCTGATTTTGTGCTTGCCTCGCGGCTATGCGCGAGCCGCGCAGACTGCGGTTGGTGTTCTTCGGCCTGAAGAACCAGCGGGGCCAGTCATGACGAAGGTGAAAAATGTCATGGCGACCGGGAAGGCGAAAGCACCGGAAGTCGCAGGGGTGGCCAAAACTCCGGCGCTCGCCCTGCGCAAGACCCGCTGCGCCATCTACACCCGCAAATCCTCCGAGGAGGGGCTGGAGCAGGAGTTCAACTCCCTCGACGCCCAGCGTGAAGCCTGCGAGGCCTATGTGGCCAGCCAGCGATCCGAGGGCTGGGTGCTGCTGCCCGATCATTACGACGACGGCGGCGTCTCCGGCGCGACGCTGGAGCGGCCAGCACTGAAGCGCCTGATCGCCGACATCGAGCAGGGCAGGGTCGATGTGGTGGTCGTCTACAAAATCGACCGCTTGTCGCGCTCGCTGATGGACTTTGCCCGGCTGGTCGATCTGTTCGAGCGCCAGAAGGTGACCTTCGTTAGCATCACGCAATCGTTCAACACCACGACCAGCATGGGCCGGCTGACGCTGAACATCCTGCTGTCCTTCGCGCAGTTCGAGCGTGAGGTGATCGGCGAGCGCATCCGCGACAAGGTGGCGGCATCCCGGAAGAAGGGCATGTGGATGGGCGGCACGGTTCCGCTCGGCTATCGGGTGAAGGACCGCAAGCTCGTCATTTGCGAGCCCGAGGCGAAGATCGTGCGCATGATCTTCGAGCGCTTCGCCAGCCAGCGATCCGCCACCGCGCTCGCCCGGCAATTGCTGGCCGAGAACATCCGTACCCGCACTGGCCGGATGATCGACAAGGGGGTGATCTACAAGATGCTCGCCAACCGCATCTACATCGGCCTCGCGGTCCACAAGGGAACCGCATACCCCGGCGAGCACAGGCCGATCGTCTCGCAGAAGCTCTGGGACGAGGTTCAGACGATCCTGCGGGAAGCGCCGCGCACGCGGGCCAACCGCAACCGGGCGCAGATGCCGGCGCTGCTGAAGGGCCTAATCTTCGATCCTGACGGACGCGCCATGTCTCCCAGCCACACGCGCCGCCGGGGACGGCTCTACCGCTATTACGTCAGCCAGCGGCTGATCAAGGAGGGGGCTGATCAGGCGAGCGACAGCGTCGCAATCGACGACCAGAATCACTTCAACGACCACGACCACCCCGTTGGTCGGGTCCCGGCGGGCGAGATCGAGGCGGCGGTGATGGACCAGTTGCGCATCATGCTGCGCTCGCCGGAGATCGTCGTCGCAACACACCGCAAGGCAGCCGAAGCCGACCCCGAAATCACCGAGGCGGATGTGCGCGAGGCGTTGACAGAACTCGATCCTCTCTGGGCCGAACTGTTCCCGGCTGAGCAGGCGCGCATCGTGCAACTGCTGGTCGAGCGGGTGGATGTGGCCATTGACGGCGTCGACATCCGGCTGCGCACGCAGGGGCTCGGCGATCTGGCGCGGGAGTTGATGAAGCCCAGAACCGCCAACGCAGACAGGAAGGCCGCGTGATGCCCAGCGCCGCCCGACGTCCGGCCTCGACAACGCGCGGCAGCATTGATCCCGTTCCTGAGGTCAAAGGCCGCCGCGTCGCCTCGCGGCGCATCCCCGCACCCAATCGTGAGAAGACCGAACTCTCTCCTCCCACGCCCGCAGTCATCACCGTCCGCGTTCCGCTCGCGATCTACCGGCGCCGCGCGCGCAAACTCGTCTTCACCCCAGACGGCGAACCGCGGCGACCGCAGCCCGCTCGCATCGACAACTCCATGGTCAAGGCGCTCGCCCGCGCCTTCCGGTGGCGCAAGCTCCTCGAAACCGGTGTGCACGGGACGATTGACGAGTTGGCGAAGGCTGAGACGATCAATCCGTCGTATGTGAGCAGGATTCTGCGGCTCACGTTGCTAGCGCCGGAATTCGTCGAGGCGATTCTGGACGAGCAACAGCCGGCCGGATTGCTGCTTCAATCGTTGCTCAGGGGAATTTCGATATCTTGGGTCGATCAGAACACGATGGATCACAGTCCGACCGGGTTGCCCAATGTCCGCACATAGGGCGCATGCTGAGATGACGCAGAGGTAACGTCTGATTGACCCAATTCTAACTCGACTTCCCGTCTCGATGAAACTCTCACTACCATCAAAGTGGATAACTTCTTGGAGTCAGGCCACGAGAGGCTCTCAGGTTCCGAGGGCAAGCGTCGAGGACAGTATTCCAATTCGAAAGTCAGGCCCTCGGCATGGCAATTGCCTAACGCAGATTGATCTGAAAAACTCCGCTTACGGAATTAGCGAAGGGCCCCATCATGTTGATACCGAAGACAGCCCTGCAGACGTTCATGATAGCTATCACAGTAGCGCTATCTTCCTCGGTTGCTTTCGGACAAACTGTCGAGGCCTTTTATACGGGTCGCCAAATATCGATCATTATCGGCAACGCAGCCGGAAGCGGATACGATGTCATTGGCCGCATGGTTGGTCGGCATATGGGCAAATACATCCCCGGCAATCCCAAGCTGGTGCCCCAAAACATGAACGGCGCCGGCGGCATCACGGCGGCCAACTATGTAGCGGCAGTCGCCGCAAAAGACGGATCTGTCATCGCGACAGTTAACCGGGAAGCCATTTTTGACCCGCTATTTTCGGGAAGCGACTCCAAGGCCAACTATGATCCACGAAAATTCATCTGGCTCGGCACGCCAAACCAGGAAATCGGCATGGCCTACGCCATGACCGCACGTGGCGTGAAGTCCATCGAAGACGCCATGCAGCGGGAGCTGGTTGTGGCTGCGGCTGGCGCCACGTCGGGGAGCGCTATTTTTCCGCGATTGCTGAACGCGCTTCTCGGAACAAAATTCAAGATCATTACCGGCTATCCGGGATCTATGGATGGATTGCTGGCAATGGAACGCGGGGAAGCAGACGCACGCGTAACGTCAGGCTGGGCCGGTCCCGAAACCACTGCCGGCATGGAGCTCGTCAGGCAGGGAAAAATAGCTCTGTTGCTGCAAATCGGGATTAACAAGGATCTACGCTATCCGGATGTGCGGAGCATAATGGAATTTGCCAAGACCGACGAACAAAGGACTCTGATGGAGTTGCTCTTTGCCGGGCAGGCATTGGGCCGACCGTTCTTCGCCCCCGCCGAGGTTCCGCCAGATCGCGCGGCCGCACTGCAGGCGGCGTTCATGCGCACCATGGACGATCCCGACTTTCGTACCGAAGCGGAAGAACAGAAGATCGATCTGTCTCCTCTTGACGGAGCCGCGATGCTTAAAACCATAGAGCGCGTTTATGCGACCCCGAAAACGTTCCTGGACAAGG
>CANJWR010000294.1 GCA_947478455.1 Beijerinckiaceae bacterium
GCACGCATCGAGCCGCGCTACGCTACGCTCCGCACGCCTCGATGCGTGCGACACCACAACTCACAAGGGCTCATGCAGCCCTTTTCTCTCAACCAGACTGGTACACTTTTACGCCGCCATCTGGCACAATTTGTCGCCGCCATTGACACTTCGACGGGTCGAATGGTTCTGGCAGTTTGTGGTTTCTGGATGTTCATCGGCGTCATGTCCATGCGCAAGATGATCGCGTTCGACATGTGAGGATAAAGTAGCATGTTGGAAATCATTCTCTCGCGACTCGATGACCCGCAGTTCATGCTTAGCATTCTGGTGGCGCTTGCTGCGGCCGCTACTGTGTTGACGATTGCAATGCCGCTACTTGAAACAGATACGCTCTCCCGGCGTATGAAAAGCGCGGCTGTGGAGCGTGATCGTATCCGCGCACGCGAACGTGAAAAGCTCAATCAAAAAGGAAATGCCAAGACAAGTCTGCGGACGGAGCCAAAGGCTTTCATGAAGCAGATCGTGGAAAGCTTCAGTCTTACAAAGTGGCTTGGAACGGAACATGCGAAAGCGCAACTTGCTATGGCGGGCTTCCGCGGGCAGCAGGCTGAGGTGGCGTTTCTGTTTTTCCGGCTCATCATGCCGATCTTGCTCTTTTCCGTCGCAATATTTTACGTTTTCATTCTCGGGGTTGTTGATTACGCACCGACCGTTAAGTTCGGCATTTCAATTGGCGCCGCCTATGCGGGCATCAAGGTGCCGGAAATCTTTCTGCAAAATACAATTCAGAAACGTCAGGTCTCCATGCGCCGGGCATTTCCGGATTCGCTCGATCTGCTGCTGATCTGCGTTGAATCCGGTATGTCGATTGAGCATGCCTTTCGAAAGGTGAGTCAGGAAATCGGTTCGTCGTCGATTCCACTCGCGGAGGAGTTGACGCTCACGACCGCAGAACTGTCCTATTTGCCGGATCGTCGCATCGCGTACGAAAACTTCGCCCTGCGCACAGGCCTTGAGGCTATTCGTCAGATCGTGACAGTGCTGATTCAGGCGGAACGCTACGGTACGCCACTCGGACTGGCGTTGCGCGTCGTGTCTCAGGAAAGTCGTGATAACCGCATGATGGAAGCGGAAAAGAAGGCCGCAGCTTT
Organism: Beijerinckiaceae bacterium; assembly: GCA_947478455.1. Classification (GTDB taxonomy): domain Bacteria; phylum Pseudomonadota; class Alphaproteobacteria; order Rhizobiales; family Beijerinckiaceae; genus Terripilifer. The sequence goes on from CANJWR010000294.1 coordinate 1,134, forward strand.
GCCTCCGAAGCTGACTGTACCGATGATTATCTTCTTTCTACCGCTGCTGTTCGCGGTCATTCTGACGCCGGCATTCATCCAGATCCAGAACGCGAGCCAGTAAGGCGCGCGTTCTGCAGGGCCATGTTCGAGGATGTTAGTGATTCCTGAAGCTAGCCGCGTTTGCCGTTAGTAGAGGCAATATCTGGCTGCTGGATTTGGCGCCAGGTGTTGGATTGGGCGATCATCTTGCGTATGCCCGCTACATTGGCAGCTGCGTCTTCAGGCGAAAGATCGCGCCGCGCCAGTTCTTCAGCTTCGTTGAATTTGCCTTGCAGTCCAAGCACAAGCGCCAGGTTTTGTCGCACGCGATTGTCGGCGCGCGGATGCCGGGCGGCGTCGCGCAATGTTTGTTCGGCGAGCGGGAGCTTGCGCGAGAGAGCATAAGACAAGCCCAAGTTCGACATGACGCTGGGTTCGCCAGGCACGATTTTCAAAGCGGCAAGGTAGAAGTTTTGTGCGGCCGCGTTGTCGCCGAGCTGATCGGCGACGGCTCCCTGCGACGACAGAATTGACCAGTTCGGTCTGTCAGGCGTGTGGGCCTTTGAGAGAACCTCTGCGGCCTCTTGCAAGCGGCCGCCGTCAGCCAATGCCTTGCCGTAGGCGCCGAGGATTTCCATGTCGGAAGAATTCCGGATCGCCAGATTCTCAAGCACCGCGATGGCCTGCGCATGCTGGGTCAGGGCTCGGAGGCCTTTTGCATAGTTGAGGCCGGCGGCCTTGTCTTTCTGGTTGTCCTGATAGCGCTTGCCCCACTCGTCCGTGTAAGTGCGCAGAGCTTTTTCGGTCTTCGGGAGTTCAGAAGACGGGGCGCGGATAGAGCCGGTTATATCATTCAGCTTTGCGCAGGCGCCGAGCGACAGGGCTGACGCAATGGCCAGTGAGAAAAGGCTGGCCCGGAACATTCTTGTTCCGACGTTGCCGGATATGGCGGAGTTCTTGAGCAGGGACGCGCGCATGGGGGCCTTCGGGTTGACCTGAAAGGCGTTCATTGTGAGGGTCAGAAATAAAGCGTTAACCCTAATAGAGTGTTAATGCCTTCCGACTCCGCGATTCTCGCCTGATCCATCTGGAGAAACTATGTCCTCACTGCTCGCATCCGGCCCGAAGGCCACTCCGATCTGGTTTGTAAACCTGGCTATGTGGTCTTCGGTACGCAAGGCGATGCCAGCGTCCGGTGTGAAGTTTGCTGATGCGTCAGGTTTCAAGCCTTCTTCGGGTCGCGTGCTCACTTTTCCTGCCGCCAATGGCGAAGTCGGCGGCGTTCTGCTGGGCGTCGAGGCTGACGATGCAACGTTTCGTGATCCTCTACTGCCGGGGAAACTGGTGACGATCTTGCCGGCTGGCGTCTATCGATTCGGCAATGAACCTGCAGGCGGCAAACGCGCGCTTGAACTGGCCGTCCTGTCGTGGGCGCTCGCGGCCTACCGTTTCGGGCGCTACAAAAAGTCGGCCGCCGCGTTCCCGCAGCTTGTCTGCCCGAAAGGCGTCGATGCGAAACGCATCGAGCGGATTGCGGCTTCCGTGACGATGACGCGCGATCTGGTCAATACACCCGCCAATGATATGGGGCCCGATGCGCTGGAAAAAGCGGCGCTGGGACTCGCGAAAGCGTATCGGGCGAAGGTGAAGGTCATTCGCGGCCCGGCATTGCTGCGGCAGAATTTTCCACTGATTCATGCGGTCGGTCGAGCCTCGGTCCAGCCGCCGCGTCTGGTGGATTTCACCTGGGGCCCGCCCAAGGGGCCGAAGATCACGCTGGTGGGCAAGGGCGTTTGTTTCGACACTGGCGGCCTCGACATCAAGCCATCGAGCGCCATGCTGATGATGAAGAAGGATATGGCGGGCGCGGCGACCGTTCTGGGCCTTGCGCGCATGATCATGGACGCGAAATTGCCGGTGCGGTTACGGGTGCTGCTGCCGATCGTTGAAAATTCCGTGTCGGGCGATGCGTTTCGCCCCGGAGATATTTATCGCAGCCGAAAAGGTCTGACGGTTGAGATCGGCAACACCGATGCGGAAGGGCGTTTGATCCTCGCGGATGCGCTGGCGCTGGCGGATGAAGAAGCACCTGATCTGCTGGTCGACATGGCGACGCTCACTGGCGCTGCTCGCGTGGCGCTAGGGCCTGATTTGCCGCCTTTCTACGCGACGGACGAGAATTTCGCGGCGGATATCGCTCGCCACGGAATGGCCGTGCACGATCCGATGTGGCGCCTGCCGCTCTGGGATCCGTACGACTCTCTGCTTGATGGAAAGATTTCCGACATCAACAATGTGTCGGCGGGGCCTTTTGCGGGATCGATCACGGCGGCGTTGTTTCTGCGGCGCTTTGTGTCCCGAGCGAAGTCATGGGCGCATTTCGACATCTACGCGTGGAACCCTTCCACGAAGCCTGGGCGGCCGGAGGGCGGCGAAGCGCAGATTTCGCGCGCTTTATTCGATCTGCTGGAAACGCGTTA
>CANJWR010000295.1 GCA_947478455.1 Beijerinckiaceae bacterium
CTCGGCGCACCGGCGCGCAGCGTCAGTGTGGAATCCGGGGCGACCAGCCGGCTCAAATCCCTGCGGGTCGCCGGCGATGGTCCGGCGCTTGCCTCTGCGCTGGAAGATTTTGTCCGCAAGGCGGCTGCGTCGAAAGGCTGAATGGCGTTTGGTCCCCTCTGCTGGCAAACCGGAACCGCAAAACACGGGTGTGCCATGACGAAAATCAGCAGCGGTCGCTTCTTCGAGGATTTCCGGCAAGGCGACATCATCTGCCACGCCACGCCCCGGACGCTCACGGCGGCCGATGCGTCGCTCTATACGGCGCTTTACGGTTCGCGTTTCGCGGTGCAATCGTCGGACGCCTTCGCCCACCAGATCGGCTACCCGCATAGCCCGCTGGACGATCTTCTGGTGTTTCATGTGGTCTTCGGCAAAACCGTGCCGGACATTTCGCTCAATGCCGTCGCCAACCTCGGCTATGCGGGCTGCCGGTTCCTGACCCCGGTCTATCCGGGCGACACGCTGAGCGCGGTATCTGAAGTGATCGGACTCAAGGAAAACTCCAACCGCCAGACCGGTGTGGTCTACGTCCGTTCGCAGGGCTTCAATCAGCGCGGCGATCTGGTGCTCGATTATGTACGCTGGGTGATGGTCCGCAAACGCGATCCGCAGGCCGCATCGCCTCCCGAACATGTGCCGACCCTGCCGCGCGCCCTTCATCCCGAAGCTCTCGGCGACGCCTGTCCGGCGCTTCGGGTGGATCGTTACGACGGCATTCTGGCCGGCTCGCCCCATCGCTTCGACGATTATGCGCCGGGCGAAAAGATCGACCATGTGGACGGCATGACGGTCGAAGAGGCAGAACACCAGTTGGCCACGCGGCTCTACCAGAACACCGCCAAGGTCCATTTCAACCAGTTTACCGAATCGAAGGGTCGCTTCGGTCGCCGGCTGATCTATGGCGGCCATGTGATTTCTCTGGCGCGCGCTTTGAGCTTCAACGGCCTCGCCAATGCGTTCCACGTGGCGGCGATCAACGGCGGTCGTCATGTGGCGCCGCTGTTTGCGGGCGAAACCGTTTTCTGCTGGTCCGAGATTCTCGACAAGGCTCCGCTCGAAGGGCGCGACGATGTGGGCGCGCTGCGGGTGCGGACCATCGCCACCAAGGATCGTCCCTGCGCTGACTATCCGTTGATGGTCGGAGACGCCTACGATCCGGCTGTCATTCTCGATCTCGATTACTGGGTGTTGATCCCCCGCTGATCAACGCAGAGGCGGCGGATTCCGGAAAAAGTTGAACACCATCCGGGCTGCATCGAGATCGTTGTTTTGCGCGCCGACCACTGCGCCGCGCACCGACAAAGTCCGCCGTCCCGGCACCGTATGGCCGCCGCCTTCGACGCGAACCAGTTGCACTGCCGCCTTGCAGCCCGTGTAACGCTCGATCATGGCGCGCGAGCCGTCCTTGGGGTCGCGGTCCGGCACTTCCTGCGCCGGGCGGGGAGCGCCGCAGCCAGCCGCGCTCAGGAATGGCGCCAGCGTCGCCTCGGTTGAAGCCAGATCGCCCTTGTATTCGACCAGAGACGCCTTGCCGCCCTGATAGGGCACCATCGGATCGGCCGTGCCGTTAATCAGCAGAAACGGCAGCGGCTTTGCGGGTTTGCAGGCGCTGGCGAGATCTGGAGGCAAAGTCGAGATCAGCGCAGCGGCGCCGGCGAACAGATCGGTCGACTCACAAGCGAGCCGCATGGCCAGCATCGCCCCGGACGAAACGCCTGCGAGATAAATCTTGCGGCGGTCAGCGCTGCCATCCGCAACCAGTCTGTTCACGATGGCCCGAATGAACTGCATGTCGTTGGTCGGCGGTTCGCCAGCGGAGCCTATTTCCCAGCGGTTGTTACGGGCGGACGGGTAGACGAGAATCGCGCCTGTTTGTCGGGCGAAAACGTCGAGGCCCAAGCTGCGGCGCACGCCGCCCACACTGCCGCTGCCGGCATGGAACACGATGATCGTCGAGCGCGGAGTCTTCTTCAAACGCGTGGGCTCGATGATCCGCAACGTGCGCTTCTGGCCGTCCACATCGAGGGTGGCGCGCGTATCGGCCGCCGAGACGGGCGAGATTACGTTCCACGAAAGTCCCATCGCGAAAGTCAGAACCAGCGCCATCTTCGACAGACGAGGACCGGCTCCGGAGTCTCCGTAAAGCGCGGGAAAAGTCATGACTGAACCACTCAAAAGGGAATCGCTTGGTCGCCAAGTGTCCCGCTTTTTCGGGCGTTAAGCAAATAAACCTTTTGTAATGTCTTAAGGTCAGGGCTTTGAAATTACCGCAAGAATGCGACAAATTCTTAAGAAGCGGGTCATAGTATGGCTCCGGTTTACTCCTATGGGCCGGGTCAATGTATTCAACTTCCGATCTGCGAGCGGCAATCGATCAGGGGCAGCTGCGCGTGCTGTATCAGCCGCAGATGACCTCGGACGGGTCCCGTATGGCGTCGGTTGAATCGCTTGTCCGTTGGGAGCATCCGGTTCACGGCCTCCTGAGCCCGGGCCATTTTGTACCGCTGGCCGAGAAAACCAATCTGATTTCCCGTCTCGGCGAAGCCGTCTTGCGGCAGGCCTGCACGGACGGCTTGCGCTGGCCGCAAATCGCGGTCGGGGTGAACGTCTCGCCGTTGCAATTCCGCGACCCAGAATTCGCCATCAAGGTCGAAAGAATTGTGCGGGAAACCGGCTTGCCTTTCGAGCGGCTGGAGTTGGAAATTGTCGAAAGCTCTTATTTCGACGACCCCGACAAGGCGGAAGCCATGTTGCGCCACCTGCGTGATTTGGGCGTCAGGATTGCGCTCGATGATTTCGGCACAGGCTATTCTTCGCTGTCCTGCCTGCTGCGTCTGCCGCTCGACAAGATCAAGATCGATCGATCCTTTGTGGTCGGCGTCGATACAATCCGTTCTGCCTCAATCGTGCACGCCATCGTGGCGTTGGCGCGCGCCATCGGGTTGAAAGTGACGGCCGAAGGAATCGAAACCGAGGAGCAGCAGCGTTTTCTGCGCTCCGCCGGCGCGCATTATCTGCAGGGCTATCTGTTCTCGGCCCCGGTGCCTTACCAGATGATCGACCGGCTGGTGCATCAGGTGGAACCGATCCGCTACGTCGCCTGATTGTCAGGACGCCAAATAGTCCGAAAACAAAAGACGGCGCGGAGAACATCCTGCGCCGTCTTTTGTTCTCTGACGATTGTCGCAGTCACCGATTCAGTTCACCAGCGCCACCGCGCCTGCCTGTGAGCCCAGACCAGTCGGCACCGGTACGTCGGTGGCGTTATACTGGGTGTTGAGCACCATCGTGGCGCTGTTGTTGATCTGGATGGTCTTTGAAACAACGATCGTAAAGGCGGATGCTTGCCCTACCGGCTGAGCGCCACCCAGCTGGAGATTGCCCTTTGGCAGATAGACGGTGCCGATGAGCTTTCCGGCATTGCCGCTGTCGATCTGGAATGTCTGATCGTCCGAAGATCGATCCTGAAACAAAAGTATTCCAGCCATGACGCCATTCTTTGGACCGGTCAGATCAATCGTCGAGGCGGCGTCGAAACGCAGACTGGCATTGACGCCGGTAAAATAGAATCCGACGTAGGAGCCACTAA
>CANJWR010000296.1 GCA_947478455.1 Beijerinckiaceae bacterium
ATAGACATATTCGGACACGCCACCTGAGCAAGTAATGTCCCGCACGTTCATGGGAGGCAGTTCTTCCGTCAGCATCAGTTTGCCAGCGAGATCGCACAGCGGCATGAGACAGACACGATCGGTAAGGATACCGGCAAATACGCGAGCCAAAAGTGCAAACGCTTCCGAAGCGGGCCTCGCGCCTATGCTCAACCCCAGTCCCAGAGTGTCGGACGCGATGATCGCCGAATCTTCCATGCGAACGAGGACTCCGCCATCCCCGGTCGCCACCAGCCTCGCGCCAATCGCAATCGCCGAGACCGCGATCACCGCGCCGTCTACGCATAACGCAAACTTGGTCGTTCCGCCGCCGATGTCGATGTTCAACACCGGACGGCCAAGCGTTTTGGACAGCGCGGCGGCTCCGGAGCCATGCGCTGCGAGCGAACATTCCAGACGATGCCCGGCGGTGGCGCAGACGAATTTGCCGCCGTCTTCTGCAAAGAGATCCGTGATCGCGCGCGCGTTGCGGCGCTTAATGGCCTCGCCCGTAAGGATCACCGCACCGGTGTCCACGTCCGTTCGCTTCAGACCTGCGGCGGCGTAGGACTCCGCGAAGAAGCGCCCGAGCTCTTCCGCATCAATCGTCTCGTCATCACGGAACGGCGTGAACCGCACCGGGGATGCCCAGAGAATCTCGCGGCTGATGACCACATAGCGGCTTGACAAATGGTTCTTGCGACGGCGCAAGTGAACCCGTGAAAACATGAGATGCGATGTGGAACTCCCCACATCGATCCCCACCGTGGTGAACTCGACATTATCGAGTCTCCACATCACGTCAGCCAGCGCCTCCTTCTCGGCGTCGGTCAGATGACTATGGGGAACGATATCGTCGTGAACCTGCTGCACCGGCGCGATGGAAAGCTGGCCCCCCGATAGCGGCAACGAAACGCCTTCCTCGCCCTTCAAATCGTCCCCCGGAAATGTTCTTCTGATAATTTACAGGTTATCGCCCGCGAGCCACAAGCGTCAAATCTGCGATTTGACATCGGCCTGTTGCGCCGACAAAATCTCGACCAAGTAACCCCGCAAATGAAGCGGGCGCGTTCGACGTTCCGTCAGGGAACATGAAGGGAATGGAACATGGACCATTGCTTCAACCCCAAGCTTGATCGACGTCGTTTCATCGCAGGCGCGGGCGCAGCCGTTGCGTTCGGGTCGTCAGCGCGCGCCCAAACGGGCGACTCTGGCGCTTTTGAGCAATTGATCGCAGCAGCCAAGAAAGAAGGCGCGGTTATTATCGATGGTCCGCCCAACGATGAAGTCCGCGAAGCGCTGTCCTCGGGATTCAAGAACCGGTACGGCATCTCCGTGTCATACATCAGCAGTGGGAGCTCGCGCTCTGGTGCGCGAGTCCGCGCGGAACGCGCGGCCGGCAAGTTTCTGCTCGATGTGTTTCTCAGCGGTCCTGAAACAACCCTGCTGACGTTTCTCAAATCCGGTTGGCTCGATCCAATCTCCAAGGTGCTCGTCGATCCTGAAGTGACCAATACCGCCAACTGGGCCGACAACCACCTGTGGTATGTGGACCCGGAACAATATGTCGTGCGTGTGCTGCGTTTCGTGACGCCGAGCCTTGCTGTCAATACAAAGGTCATTGCAGCTTCGGAAATACCGACGTGGAAGTCGATCCTCGATCCCAAATGGCGCGGCAAGTTTATCGCGAAGGATCCGTCGACGCCCGGTGCCGGCGCTTCGCTCATAAGCTATTTTTATTTGACCTTTGGTCCAGATTTCGTGAAGTCGCTTTACGTCGACCAGAAGCCGACGATCTCGCGCGATCCGCGTCAGGCGGCCCAATCGCTGGCGGTAGGCAATGTGCCCTTCTGGGTGGGACCGGACCAAAACGAAGTGATCCGATTTCAGAATCTGGGTTACCCGGTGGATTGGGTCGCTCCAACCGACGGCCCCGGCGTTCTCAGCGGCGGTTTCGGTTTCGTTAGCCTTGTCAAGAACGCCCCGAATCCAAATGCGTCGAAACTGTTCGTGAACTGGCTTCTGTCCCGCGAAGGACAGAACGCCTTCGGCAAAGCCATCGCCTCCATGAGCCTGCGGACCGACATCGACCAGTCGTGGGCACCCGATTACACACGGCCGATACCTGCCGCATCCTACATGGATACATACGACTACAAGTTCATTCTCGAACAGCGCGATCCCGCCTATGAAAAGGCGCAAAAGCTGCTGGGACTGTAAAGGAATGGCGGCAACACCTTTCAGAGCATTTCGCGTAGCCGTAGCCCGAAATGCCACAACAACAAGCAATGCAGAGTGGGAGAAACATCGAGATGATCCACCTATCGGGGCTCCACAAGGATTTTTACGTGAAGGAAGGCGTCGTGGCGGCGCTGCGCGAAATCAATCTGCACATCGCCGAAAAGGAGTTTTTCGTCCTTTTGGGGCCGGGCGGCTCGGGAAAGTCCACATTGCTGCGCTGCATTGCCGGCATTGAAGATCCCGATGGTGGGACCATGTCGCTGGGCGGCCGCGTGATGTTCTCAGGCAAGGATGGAATCAAGGTGCCGCCGGAGCGACGCCAACTCGGAATGGTGTTCCAGTCCTATGCAGTATGGCCGCATCTGAGTGTCTTTGAGAACGTAGCGCTTCCGCTTCGGTATGGCGCAAACAGCGTCGGTCCGCAGCAATTGAAGGAACGCGTGATGAGCGCGCTGGAGCTTGTTCAACTTGAAAAGCTGGCCCAAAGGCCCGTGCCGTTCCTCAGCGGCGGCCAGCAGCAGCGCGTTGCGCTAGCGCGCGCGCTCGCCATCAGACCCAAAGTACTTCTGATGGATGAACCGCTCTGTCAACGGCGGCGACAAATTGTGCCAGATGGCGGCGTAAAAGTGTACCAGTCGGGTTGATAGAAAAGGGCCGCATAGCCCTGGTGAGTTGTGTTGCCGCGCGCATTGAGGCGTGCGGAGCGTAGCGAAGCGCGGCTCAATGCGCGCGGCGGCGATTTTGTTTTACGGGTCTGCGTCTCCCTAGCTGTTTGTCTTCGCGCTTGCGTTCGGCGCGTGAGTTTGTCGGCTTTGCGCCTTTTTACTTGTGGCGAGCCGGAAGCTTTCGCCGTTCATCTCCAGGATATGAACGTGATGGGTGAGGCGATCGAGCAACGCGCCGGTGAGGCGCTCCGATCCAAAAACGGTAGTCCATTCATCGAATGGCAGATTGCTGGTGACGAGCGTCGCGCCGCGTTCGTAGCGCTGGCTGAAGACATCGAAGAGAAGCTCCGAGCCAACTGCCGTGAATGGCACGTAGCCGAGTTCGTCGACGATCAGCAGTTTGACTGTGTTGAGGTGCTTTTGCAGAGCGCGCAGGCGGCGTTCGTCTCGCGCTTCCATAAGTTCATGCACAAGAGCGGCAGCTGTTGTGAAAGCGACGCTGTAACCCTTCTGGCAAGCCGCCAGACCCAGGGCGAGCGCGACATGAGTCTTTCCTGTTCCGGATGGGCCGAGCGCGATGCAGTTCTGACGCTTCTCGATCCATTCGCAGCGCGCCAGTTCAAGAACCAATGGTTTGTTGATGGAGGGCTGCGCCGCGAAGTCAAAGGTG
>CANJWR010000297.1 GCA_947478455.1 Beijerinckiaceae bacterium
CATCAAGACCTGCGCCAAGCTCGACGTCTCATTCTACCGGCTGCTCGGTGATCGTCTCACCGTCCCCAACGCGCCGCACGTGCCCCGCTTGCCTGGTCTCGTCAGGCTCGTCGCCGCATAGCGCACGGGAATCTGCCCCGGTTACGGCTGATATCAAGCAAGTCACTGATATCGCTGCTTGACTTTCCATAACTCACCCAGAGTAGAACTTCCGCCTCGCGTTGGGTCAACTGTTGCCGATCGCGCAGCTTCGCCACGTCCTGTTCCGGGTTGACCTCATGCAGTCGGATCAATGCTTCGTTTTCGCGGTAACGCGCTACCAGGGCAACCTCGAGCGTACCTGAGCCTTGCCGGAACGGGACCCGCACCATTGAACCGACCCCCGAGTGAGTAGCCAGCAGGCGCATTACTGCGTCGCGTAGTTCGGCAGGCAGCACACCGTCATCGTCGCGTTGCCATTCCGGCGCCAGTTCGACAATGGCCTGTTCGGCCCCTGGCGTGCACCACAATAAATGGCCGCGGGCATCCGTTGCCATCATCAGCCGGCCAGTCGCATCCAGGCTGGCCATACTTGCATGTACGGCACGACCATTTGCCATGTGTGATCGCACGCGCGCCAACAGTTCGGTGAGGTCGACAGGTTTGCGGACATAGTCGACGCCGCCGACCTCAAACGCTTCGACGACATGCTCGCTTTCGGTCAGTCCGGTCATGAAGATGACCGGGATCGACGCAAAGCGCGGGTTTTGTTTTATCCGTTCGGTCGTCTCGAAACCATCCATGCCCGGCATGACCGCATCCATGATGATAAGATCGGGGAGGATATGGTTGAGCAGTTCGATGGCGGCTTTGCCCGATGTCGCCACAAGTACCGAAATCGCGGCGTTTTCCAAAGCGGTCGTCAGCATGCGCAGCGAGTTCGACTCGTCGTCGACAATCATCACGGTCGCGTTGCGTCCTGGCATTTCCATCGTCAGATCCGCTCCAGGGCTTTCTGCATGCCGGCCAGATCGAACCGATCGAGGCAGCCATACAGGCGATCTGCAAGGTTGGCGGCCTCTGGCGTGCTCTCAGCAAGTTGTTTGATTTCGGCTTCGATCCCTCGGACGTAGCCGATCCGCAACAACTCTCGGATGCGGGCGACATGTACCTGGGCTTCTTCCGGAATCGGCGCGCCTGTGTCCGTTTTCGTCGTGAGGGGCGGAGCCAGTGCCGTCGCCTCTTCAGTCAGACCCAAGCGAAGAAGGCCGGCTACAGCACGAGTCAGGACATCGAAATCAAATGGTTTGAGCAGAAAGTAGTCGTGGGAGGCGTTCCGAAAGCCCGGCCGATGCAACTCGTGCGCGTTGGCCGTTAGCATCATGATGCGCAGATCTTGCCCGGCCCCATCGCGCAGCCTCGTGGCCAGATCCCAACCGGACATATCCCCGAGGCTGACGTCCAAGATCGCCAGGTCGAACTGTTGGGCGGCACTTTGCTCGATCGCGGCGGTACCGGTACCGACCGCGACGACCGAAAGATCGAGCGACGCAAGCAGGCGTTCTAGCAGCTTGAGTTGTTCAGGATCGTCGTCGACGATCAGGATAGACTTGCTGCCAGATGGACTGGAAACACCTTCCAGGCGGGGAAGTGGCACATTTTGGTTGCTGGTTTCACCCAGCATCATAGTCACGCGGAAGCAGGAGCCTGAGCCTGGACGGGTCTCAAGCTCAAGTTGTCCTCCTAGAATTGCCACGATCGCGCGCGATATCGTAAGTCCCATGCCGACCCCCGGGTGACCGCTCAATTCGGCATCTTCGCCTCGCTGGAATGCCTCGAAGATGCGTTCTTGATCTTCGGCTGCAATTCCTGGCCCGGTATCGATAATCTCGAAAGTCGCGATCTGGCTCGAATGGCGAAGCTTGATCGTGACCGTGCCATGATCCGTGAATTTGATCGCGTTTGAGAGCAAATTGATCAGCACTTGCTGAAGCCTGCTCTGATCCATGCGAACGAAGGCCGGCATCCTCTTGGGAGGATCATATTGGAGATCCAGGCCTTTTGCCGCCGCAGCCGGCCGCATCATCGACACCAGGTTTTCCATGAAGGGACCCAGTGCCACCGGCTCGATGCGCAGTCTCAACATGCCGTTCTCGACCTGCGAGATATCGAGCAGGCCCTCGACAAGGCTGGTGAGGTGTTCGGTGCAGCGGCGAATGACCCTGGCCGCTTCATGTGCCGTCGCGCCGTCGCGTTCGATGAGCTGGGCATAGCCATAGATGGCGTTGAGTGGCGAACGGAGCTCGTGGCTGACATTTGCCAGGTAGCGGCTCTTTGTCTGGTTCGCGGTGGCCGCGATTTGAGCGGCGCGTTCCAAGCGGGCCAGTTCGAGATCTGCGAAATGTTGCGGCTTGCGGTTACGCTGCATGGCAAGCGCGAGCCCCGAATTGGCGAGAAGCCCCACCAGTGCAACAAGACGCAGAGGGATGGCGTCCAGGCCAACCATTAGGTCGAGTACCATGAGGACGCCAACCATGGTCGAATTCACGAGAGCGCCGACACAGATCAATCGGGAACCCGCCGAACTCGCACGTACTATATCGCCGGGCCGTTCCACGCGAAACGCCGGGAGCCAATGCTTAAGCATCGACCGAGTCCATCGGTTCGGCGCGTTCGACAGCTTCAGCGGCGCCGGAAAGCGTGCCGCACGTACGATCGAAGCCAGTACTGGAAACATGGGTGCCCCCGCTGCAGCTTTGTGCCGTTCTGTATGGAACGGATTGGTGCACTGCAAAAAAAGAGAGCGCAAGTCCTCTCGCAGATGTTTGCATTGTTCCGATTCTGAACGATTCTGCCCGGGCCATTCTTCATGCACAGGCGCTTATTTACAGGATTGTTATAAAGATAATATATTTCATGGAGTTGGTAGCAATGAAATGTCATCCCATGCGGGCGGCTGCGGGCCCTTTCTGGACCACCGCCTGGTCATGAAATTGCGGCCACCAACAATCTCTCCACAGCTGTTGCCGCAGTGCAACAGCTGCATTGCGAAAATGTAATTCACTTTGGTGCAATCGGACCAATTTTCATGGCCTTCAAAAATTCACTCTCGACGGGAAGGGGCTGTGTTCCTGGGGACATGCCATTTTCCCTCATGAGGAATGCTATGATCCGTGCATCTTCCTCGGGGCTAAGCGATCCGGGAGCAAATTGGGGCATTGCCCGGCCGACATAGTCGAACAGATTGCTGAGGGGGCGGTTGCTCCAGTTGGCGATGAATTTGCCGGTCAGGCCCGGAATCTCATAGGTGCCTTCCAACCGCGCACCATGACACATTGCGCAGCGTTCACCGTAAAGCTGCTTGCCTTCCTCTGCCTGACTGACCGTGAAAATGGGGTCTGTCTGTCTGACTGCGGGAGGGGCGCTTGTCGCGTTTCCTGCAGCAATGGCTGCCGAAACGAGACCGAGCCCGAGCAAGATGCGACTTCTCATCGTCAGCCCCTTTTTGGCGCGGTCGGTGCAAAAAGCGGCGCGATGATCGA
>CANJWR010000298.1 GCA_947478455.1 Beijerinckiaceae bacterium
GCACGCTACATGACGCTGGAAAGCGTCTCGCAATTGAGCGATGATCCCCTCGTCACGCTGCCTCCCATGGCTGCATGATCAACCCGGCCTTGCCGGAAGATCGCCGTGGCTACGCCGGCGAACCTACACCACGTCATGGGACACGACCCGAGATCAGCCCTTTCCTGTGGAGACAGGATGAGATTCCCATCATCGTTCGGCATGTTTCCAAACGCGACCGTCGGTCGTGTCGACAGTGGTCTTGTCGTTTCGACAACTACAAGGTGCCTGTTCGCAACGCCCTTCGCATCGAAAAGATAGGCTGTCAGCGCACCGTGCGTGGTTTCAACCGGCTCGCCCTTGATATCTGGATAGCTGAAAAGGCGCTTTTCGACAGGCTCATTATCGCGATGTGCAAGTCCGATAATGACCACATGCACATGCGCTTTGCCTCGCGCTTCGCTACCCCACGAAAACGCGCGATGGGCGAAGGCAATCTCTAGGCCCCATCGATCAAACAGGATTGGCCAAAGCTGTGCCGCCTGCTCGCCTTGCGTGAGCGAATTGGTCGCCACAAACGCAATGCCAATCCTCCGATTGGCTTGCAGATATTGCCCAGACTTGATGAACCACGCGGCAACGTAATCTAATGTGCCGCCACTGCCCCCAAGGCCTGCGATCCTCCGAACCTGCGCTCGCTGCCTCTCCGTTTGCAATTTCGCGCCAACGAAGGGCGGGTTACCCATGACAAAGCCACACCGCTCGGGCGGCAGCAACGCGCCCCAATCCGTTTCCAACGCATCAGCATGAAGGATGTGCGCCGAATCTTTAAGCGGAATGCGAGCATAATTGAGCCGGAACGCCTCATTGATTTCATTATTTGCGATATGGTCCATCATCCACATAGCCACCTCGGCAATGCGGGCAGGAAACTCCTCGAATTCGATTCCATAGAATTGATCGACGGTGACGCGGGAGAGCAGGGCCGCGTCTATTTGCTGATCGCCATACAGAGCCTTAAGGCACTCGAGCTCAAGCCGCCGGAGTTCCCGATAGGCGATAACAAGAAAATTGCCGCAGCCGCAGGCCGGATCGAAGAATGTTAGCCGCGTTAGCTTCGCCTGGAACTCCAGGAGCGCTTTTTCTCGTCCGGTTTTGCGTAGCTTGAGCGTTGCAAGTTCCGATTTCAGATTATCAAGAAAGAGCGGACCGATAACCTTTAAAATGTTCGCCTCGGTCGTGTAGTGGGCTCCCTTCGCACGCCGCTCCTTCGCGCCCATAACTGACTGAAATAACGAACCAAATATCGCCGGACTGACGGGCGACCAGTCGTGCCGGGCAGCGTCCATAAGATGATCGCGCATCGCTGCAGTGAAATGCGGAGTACGTAACCGCCCGCTAAACAGTGCACCGTTAACATACGGAAAGGCATTCAATTCGGCCTGAAGCGTCGATTGCCGCCGATTTTCCGGGGTATCGAGCACGTCGAACAGATCGTTGAGCACGCGGCCGGCATCGCTACCGTCCGGCTTCGTATCATTCTCGATAAGCTGAAGGAAAATGTCTTTGGGCTGGAAGATGCCCGTATCGTCGGCAAACAGGCAGAACAGCAATCGGACCAGCAATTGTTCGAGATCATGTCCGACGTAACCGGAATCCTTCAGTGCGTCGTGGAGCTTACCCATTAGCTCCGCGGCCTTGATCGTAACGCTGGCTTGCGTCTCAAAAGTGACCTTGCGGCCCAGCATGAAATCGAAGGCAGTGATATGCTTGTGCAGATCGGCGAGACGGAACCGCAACTCGGCGCCGTTGTCGAGATCCAACAACACCCAGGTCTGGAAATCGCACGTCAGCACCCAGCGGGGCTGGAGCGTGGGGTGGATGCCCTCGACATAATCGAGCGCCTGCCCCTGCGCCTTGCCTAGATCAAGGCGGCTGCTTTTCTGTTCGACCAATAAGGTGCCCGGCCAGAACAGGTCGATGAAGCCATGGCGATCGTTTAGCAGCTTTACCCGCTGCTCATAGATCGCCACCTGTTTGCGGCGAATGCCAAATATCTCGAAAAACTCGTTGTAGAAGGTCTGTGTCTCGCCCTTTTCGTAATGGGCGTCCTTCCATTCGATCGCGAAGGCTTTTGCACGTCGCCTGATTTCGTCCCAGCCCAGCCGCATCACATTCCCCCGCTCGCTGCGAACTTATAGCCCGGATACGCTTGCAACAAAATTTCACCCCTCAATTGGCGGATTTCTGTAGTATTCCGTTACGTTAGGCGAACACATTTATCTAATAACTACACATAATCAGGGGAGCGACATACTCAGACTTCATCCCCTGGCCCGCCACCCTGCCCGAACAGGTCTGCGCGGTGCAAACGGTCCTCGCCGCCGCCCCCGCCCCGCTCGCCGCGCAGGACATCGCCCGCACCTTCCGGGGGAAACGCGCCGCCACCGTCCGCCCCGTCCTCGACGCGCTCGCCGCGATCGGCCAGGCGCGGCGGCTGGAGGATGGGAGGTATGCGGCGTAGCGAGCCGACGCTTTTTGAGGCGGCGATGCGTCTGCAATCAATAAGTGTTAAACTGTCGATGTGACCAGTCCCGGACCGAGTTGGACCAACGAAGACGAAGAGGAGTTTAGCCGACTTCTCGGCGAGATCAGGCGCGACACCGCCGAGCGGCCCAACGCGGACGAAACCGAAGAGGACGCAATCCTCGCTGGGCGCCTTAACCGCCTGCTGGCTCGCCGCCGAGCCGCGCAAAGGGCGGCAAGGCTGGGCCTGACGAACTCCGCCATCCCGGCTGAAATTGTCGAGGCGTATCGGAACGCGCGATACGAACTCGAGTGGATCACGATCGGCGTCGACGATCGACATCAGATTGCGTCGCTCACGCTCGATGTGCCGAACCCATATCTCGAAGCCCTGATGAACATGACGGGCCGTTCGACCAGCGCATTCATCACGGCACATAATCCGCTCGGCCGCCAACTGTCTGACGAGGAAAATGCCGCGCGCCATGCCGCGTTGGAGGCCGAGGCCAAAAAGGCGGGCTATCCCGCCTTTCCCGGACAGGGCAGCGATCCGGATGGAACCTGGCCACCGGAGGCATCTTTGCTCCTGCTCGGCCTATCGCGTGACGCCGCATGCGAAATCGGCGCTCGCTTCGAACAGAACGCCATCCTTTTTGCCGATAGTGATTTCATCCCGAGATTGGTCTTGCTGCGCTGAGGGATGACGCTGCACAACGCGTTCCTCGATCGCAATTTCCGCCCGGAGGCAGCATGAAGCTCCATTATTACGCCGAGACCGACAGTCTCTACATCGAGCTGAAGACCGGGCCGGGTGTCGAGACCCGAGAAATCGCCGACGGCCTCAACGCCGACTTCGACGCGAGCGAAACAGTCGTCGGCCTCGACATCGATCACGCCTCGACGAGGCTCGACCTCTCCACGCTGGAAACCGTCGCCCTGCCGCTGGGTTCGCTGC
>CANJWR010000299.1 GCA_947478455.1 Beijerinckiaceae bacterium
CTGATAAACCAAGGCGCGGAAAGCCCGAGCGCCGCCTGAAAAAGATCCGTGTCACGCATGCATCAGAAAATACGCGGAGCCAGCGGAAACCAAAATATTCAACTTGTGGTTGAAACCTCTACCCACACGATTCAGCGAAGAGCCCTTAACCCTAACAACTATTGAATTTAACACTTAAAAACTTAAAATAATTAT
Source organism: Beijerinckiaceae bacterium (assembly GCA_947478455.1). Classification (GTDB taxonomy): domain Bacteria; phylum Pseudomonadota; class Alphaproteobacteria; order Rhizobiales; family Beijerinckiaceae; genus Terripilifer. Next base: position 196 of record CANJWR010000299.1, read on the forward strand.
TAAATAACCATTGTTTTTGTTTGCGCTTAACGCGCTCAATATTTGCCGTACCATTGTTTCACGGATGCGAATTCATGACTGGCGGGGGCCGGTTCTGGATTTGCCGGGGTGGGAGCGCCCCGAAATCCTGAAATCTGGAGCACCCATGCGGCCATTCTGGTTCCTTCCGATGATCGCCCTTGCAGGGGCGGCCACTGTTCACGAGCGCGCGTTTGCGGCCGGCCCGCTTGTCATTCCTGGCATTGGCCCCGAAGTTGTGGCGGCCCAGCCTGCCCCGCAACGCGTCTACCAGGGCCAGCAAAGCAATCTCGGCGGCGGCTTTCTGGAAATGCTGGTGACCGGGCAAGATCCGAGCAATCGCGGCGCTGTCCGTTACAATCGTCCGCCCGAACAGCCAGCAATGCAGACGCCAGTTCGCCGCGCCGCCTACTCGCCCTACGCTCCGCCGGAAATGGCTGTTCAGCGGGCTATGAACCCGATCTACCAGCGACAGGAAGTCGACTACGCAGGCCGCGAGGGCGCTGGCGTCATCGTCGTCGATACGCCCAATCGCTTTCTTTACTACGTGCTAGGCAATGGCCGCGCGCTGCGTTACGGCATCGGCGTCGGTCGTCCGGGCTTTGAATGGGCCGGTATGAAGACTGTGAGCCGCAAGGCCGAATGGCCGGCCTGGACGCCACCGCCGGAAATGTTGAAGCGTCGCCCCGATCTGCCACGGCACATGGAAGGCGGCCCCGAGAATCCGCTGGGCGCTCGCGCCCTCTATCTGGGCTCGTCGATGTATCGCATCCACGGTACCAACGAGCCGCACACGATCGGCCAGAACGTCTCGTCGGGCTGCATCCGCATGATGAACGACGATGTGGTGGACCTTTACGAACGCGCCCGCGTCGGCACCAAGGTCATCGTCATCTGAACTGAGGAATTGCCCTGGCCGTGCGCGTCACACGGACCGGGGTTTGCTCTAACAGAGCAGACAGGAGGGAGCCGTCTCGCACATGCGAGGCGGCTCTTCGGCTTTTGGGGATCAGGCTTCGGACGTGCCGTCGTCACTGCCCCAGCCGGATGACGAATCGTCCGTGTCGTCGCCATCATCTTCCTCGTCCGCGTCGTAAGCTGCTTTCGAATAGCCGGCGTCGCGGTCGCTGCGGTCGTCAAGCGCGTTCGACGAATCGCTCTTTGCTTTGTCGAAGCCAGAGCCGATGCCGAGCGGGTTGCTGTTGTGACCGGAGAACAGGCCGGACAACGAATTCGCCAGCATCATGCCGCCTGCCACGCCGGCGGCTGTGGTGAGCGCGCCTTTCAAAAAGCTGCCGCCTGCCGCAGGCGCCTGCTGTTGCTGCCCGGCCCACGGACCGCCAGCCTGCTGCGGCTGCTGGGCAGCCTGATTGCCCCATGTGCCGCCCGGCGCCACACGCGGTACTGATTGCGGACGCGCCTCGCTGCCGAAAATGGACTTGCCGATGCCGCCGAGGAAACCGCCTGCACCTGCGTTTGCATTGGCTTCCTGCTGGCGTGCCTTTTCTTCCAGCTCGCGGGTTTTGCCTTCCAGTTCCTCGATACGGGCGGCGGCGGCCTTCAGGGTCTCCTCCTGCACGATCACAGTCTGAGCGAGCAGATAGGGCGCATAGGGTTGGGCCCGAACGCTTTCGGCAATCAGGGCTTCGGCATCGCGATCTCGGGAATTGCCGGCCGCGCCGCGAATGCGGTCGAAAAGACCGGCGAGCAGCTGGCGTTCTTCCGGGGTCATCTGTGTCTCCATCAAAGCGGGATGATCCCGCGCCGGTTGAATATGGGGGCCAACCATGGCGCCGCCAAGACGAAATGTTCGAAAACACGTGCGCTGGCGCACAGTCCAGACAGGCGGCAACACACGAGCGAAGGCTCAAAAGAAAAGTCCGGCAGAATTGCTCCTGCCGGATCGTTCAGATCAGAGAGTGAAGACTGAAGCCTTCAACCAATCTCGCTACTTGCGATCTCAGTACTTGGCGACAACCGCCGAGCCCGGGAGAGCAGCCAGATCCTTCGCGGTGATCGCGAAAGAAATGGTGCCCACGAAGCGCCGGTCGCAATAGTTCGAACGGGTGCCGACAACCGTATCGGTCGGGCCGGTGATCAGGAAGCAACGGCCGGGGCTCAGGTTCGTGTCGTGGTAGCGCAGGTCCAACGTGGCCATCTTCCATGTGTAGGAGACGCCGAGGTTCCAGTAGTTGTAGTCGGGCATCTTGTAGGAGAAGTGAGCCGCATTGGTGCGACCCAGCCACTGCCGACCGAACTCGCCGGAAACCGCGAAGTCACCCGGCAGGCCGACCTTGAACGTACCGGACAGGTAGCTGCCCTTGGCGCCGGTATTCAGGTAGCTCGGGGTATAGAAGTAGTTGGCGCCGACGCTGATGGTGTCGGTGATCGCATAGCCGAGCTTGGCATACGCTTCCCAGAAGTGGATCTGGGTCGGGAAAATCAGGTTTGCGGTCGGGGTCTGCAGGCCAGGGTACAGGTAGCCCCAGCCGCCGAGATCGATGCTGAACTTGCCGAACGTCGCGCGAACGCCGCCGTAAATGTCGAGTTCCATCGACGGGCTCGGGTCAAACTTGGTCAGCTTGATGCTGTTGCCGACGATGCCGACATAGCCCTGATAGGTGTCGTTGAAGTTATACTTGATCTCGGCATGAGCATTGACGCCGAACGAATGGTTCGACTGCGAAATACCGCGGAAGATGTAGTCGGTGGTCAGGCCGGCGCCGATATCGAAATCCCACGGGCTCACAGCCAGCGGCATGACAGGCGCGCCCTTCTTCGAGGGAAGATCAGCAGCGTAGGCAGCGCCCGATGACACGATCGCCGCGAAGGCTGCTGCGAGAACTTTCGATTTCATTTCCAACTCCGTTTGCCCCAAGAGACGTGTTAACATCTGACCCGAAATTGGATTCCGGAGCCTGAAACAGCAAGGTTAAGTGCTGTGCAGTTGCTGCCTTTATAGGCAATCAGGGGACTGCATGAATTGTAGCTGTGGCATGTTGCAGTTTCGCCACAATCGCGTCACAGCAAAGCGCAATTGCGCTGGAATTCAGATGGCTCGTCGCTGTTTCATGTGGGTAGCGTGTCCAGCACCCCTCCGGCGATGAGGTAGACCATCAACTTGAGGTTGCGCTTGCTGCGATAGCCTTTTGCCTTGCGTTTGGCGGCCTGGACGTTTCCGTTGATGGCCTCCAGAAGTCC
>CANJWR010000300.1 GCA_947478455.1 Beijerinckiaceae bacterium
ACCGCGCTGGGAGCCGGCATCGGCCGCGACGATTTCAATCCCGACAAACTGCGCTACCACAAGATCATCATCATGACGGACGCCGACGTCGACGGCGCCCATATCCGCACCCTGCTGCTGACGTTCTTCTTCCGGCAGATGCCGCAACTGATCGAGCGTGGGCACATCTACATTGCGCAGCCGCCGCTCTACAAAGTTAAGCGCGGCCAGTCCGAGCAATATCTGAAGGACGAGCGCGCGCGTGAAGACTATCTGATCGAGAACGGGCTCGACGGCGCCCTGCTGCGCATCGGCACTGGCGAAGAACGCGCAGGTCGCGATCTGCGCGCCACGGTGGACGAAGCCCGCGTGGTGCGTCAGGTGCTGGTCTCGCTCCATTCGCGCTACGACCGCACAGCCGTCGAACAGGCCGCGATTGCCGGCGCGCTGAAGCCCGTTGCGTTGCTCGGCGATGCCGAATCCGCGCGCCTTGCGCAGGTGATTGCTGGCCGCCTCGACGCCCTGTCGGATGAAACCGAACGCGGCTGGACCGGCATTGTCGACAACAACGGCTATCTGTTCACCCGCGAAGTGCGCGGCGTGCGTCAGGCCTGCGTGCTCGATGCAGGCCTTCTCGGCTCCGCCGAAGCGCGCCGTCTCGACGAACAGTCGGCCTCGCTCAATCAGACCTACGCAACGCCCGCCAACTTCATCAAGAAGGCCGATACAACGCAGGCCGCCGGCCCCAATGCGCTGGTTGAAGCCGTGATGGCGGCGGGCCAGAAAGGCATCACCCAGATGCAGCGTTACAAAGGTCTGGGCGAGATGAACCCCGAACAGCTCTGGGAAACCACGCTCGACCGCAACGTGCGCTCGCTCCTGCAGGTGCGGGTGAAAGAGGTCGACGCCGCCGACGATATTTTCGTCAAGCTGATGGGCGATGTAGTGGAGCCGCGCCGCGAGTTCATCCAGGAAAATGCACTGAACGTGGCGAATCTGGACGTCTGATAGCCACATCCCATTCGCCTTGACGGATCAGCGCATCCGTCCCCAAATGGTTGAGTTGGCGGCGCGCCCAATGCGCCGCCCAAACCGGAGGGAAAACATGCGCGCGCACTGGCTGCGGACCATTCTGGCGACAGGACTTGTGGCGGCGAGCGCCGCGACTGCCTTCGCCCAGCAGAATTTCTACGCAGGCAAGACCTTGCGCATCGTGGTGGGCTCCTCCACAGGCGGCTATTACGACACGGGCGGCCGCACGGTGGCGCGTCACCTGTCGAATTTTATTCCCGGCAATCCGACGATCGTGGTGCAGAACCAGCCGGATTCTGCCGGTAACATCGTCGGCAATCGCCTCGCCAACACGATGGATCGCGACGGCACGTCGATTGTGGTGATGAGCCGCGCGCTGCCGCAACTGGCGCTCGTGGACGATCCGGGCGCGCAATTCGATCCGCTGAAACTCACCTGGCTGGGCAGCCTCTCGTCCTACGAGGACGACGCCTATCTGATGACCATCAATGCTTCCCATCGCGCACAGAAATGGACCGATGTGACCGCCGACCAGCGCGCGCTTTATCTTGCCGGCACACGAGCCGGCTCCACCAACATCACCTTCGCGGTGATCGCGCGCGACATGCTGAAAATGAACATCGAGGTCGTGCGCGGATTTCCGGGCGCCAATGAAATCTGGCTTGCTATGGAGCGCGGAGAGATCGACGGCCAGATGCTCGACATCAGCGCCATCATGGTCGGACGCCCGCAATTATGGGCTGAAAAGAAACTCCGACCGCTCGTGGCCTTCGGCCGCACGACGCGCCTGAAGGATTATCCCGATGTGCCGATTGCGCGCGAACTCGTGAAAAATCCCGACGATCTGGCGCTCCTCGAATTCGCCGAACTGCCGTTCTTCATGGCGCTGCCTTTCGTGGCGCCGCCGGACATTCCGGCCGACCGCGCGAAAATCCTGCGCGAATCCTTCATGGCGATGGCCAAGAGCGAAGCCTTCCGGGCAGAGATGCTGAAGTTCGGCATCATGACGAGCCCGATTGACGGCGAGGCCGTGCGCGCCCTGATCGAGAAGGCCGCCAAAACGCCGCTCGATGTGCGCAAGCGCTTTGCTGCGCTGCTGTCGGAGCGTCCCCAGAAATAGCTGTCCCGCAGCGTCGAAATTCAAGCGAAGGAAAACGCATGTCTGAAGACTATGTGCTGGTCGAGATTGTCCGCAAAGGCCAGATCGCCACCATCGAACTCAAGCGCATCGAGCGAAAGCTGCGCGAGAAAATGGGCAAGGGCGGCTCCAATCGCGCCGCCGAAGTTGCCCGCGCGCTCACTGAATTGCGCAGCGACAATTCGGTGCGGGTCATCGTCATCACCGGCAAGGAAGATGTCTTCACCATCCCGCCCTCGTCCTACGGCCATCATGGCAATCCGGGCGGCGATATGGACATCATGAACGGCGTCACCCGCGCGGTGGAGGCCATGTGCACCATCGAGAAGCCGGTGATCGCCAAGGTGAACGGCCACGCGGTCGGGTTCGGGGCGAACCTTGTCCTCGCATGCGACTTCATCATCGCCCGCGAGGACGCCATCATCGCCGATCACCACATGAGCTGCGGCGAACTTGTCATCGACGGCGAGGTGCGCGGCTCCGCCGATCATTGCATGACGACAGGCGACGGCGGCGCGGTCTTCGCGCCGCTCAAGATGCCGATGAATATGGCGAAGGAATATCTGATGCTGGCCCGCCCCTTCACCGCGAAAGAACTGGCCGCCATGGGGGTGGTGAACTACGCGGTTCCGGCGGCGGAACTCGACGCCAAGACCGACGAGATCGCCAACCGCCTGCTCAAGCGCAACGCCTATGCGCTGGCCATGACCAAGCGTCTGCTCAACAAGCAGATGATGGCCCAGTTCAACCTCGTCCACGACGCCGCGCTCGGCTACGAATTCCTCAACTTCTACATGCAGACCCCGCAGGCCAAGGCGCTGGGGCAGGGCCGGGGCGAGGACAAGCTATAGGACGGCCCAAATATCCACCCGGCCGGCCCGCGGCCTCGTTGCGGCGCAGCCCCGGATCGGCTAGAAGCAGGCAGGGATGAAAGTCCCACCTGCAGGCCCTGCAGTCCGCACCCGTAGCTCAGCTGGATAGAGCGTTGCCCTCCGAAGGCAAAGGTCACACGTTCGAATCGTGTCGGGTGCGCCAATAAATTATTGAAATGACTACATAATCTCAATCGTTATTCGCGCAACACAGCAGATCTCAGTCGAATTTATCATATACGTATCATATACGTATTTTGCGTTTTCATATACGTATTGTATGATCGTTTTCTGATACTAAGTGACTGAATTTGGATGTGAAATTGGAAAACGAGAACAG
>CANJWR010000301.1 GCA_947478455.1 Beijerinckiaceae bacterium
CAATGCCGCCGCCGTGGCGCAGTCGATGCGCAACGCCGCCGAACTCGCGCTTTCGGAATTTCCGCAACCCAACGTGCAGCTATTGGTGAAAGACGACGGCGGCGGCTCGCAGGGTGCGCAAGCGGCCGCGCAGCAGGCGATCGACGAAGGCGCGGAAATCATTCTCGGCCCGCTGTTCGCGCTGTCGGTGCCGTCGGCCGCGCAGGTCGCGCGCCAGCGCGGCATCCCGGTGATCGCGTTCTCGACCGATTCGAGCATCGCTGGCCGCGGCGTTTATCTGTTGAGCTTCCTGCCGGAGTCCGACGTCAATCGCATCGTCAATTACTCGATCTCGACCGGCAAGCGCTCCTTCGCGGCGTTCCTGCCGCAGAACGCTTACGGCAATGTTGTCGAGGCCGCATTCTCGCAGGCGGTGGCGCGCGGCGGCGGACGTGTTGTCGTGCTCGAGCGCTATGCCGATGGCGCGCAGATGGCGGCGCCTGCCGCCAATGTCGCCCGCGCGCTGAGCGGCGCCGATGCGCTGTTTCTGCCGGATGACGGTGCGGCGTTGCCGAGCGTGGTCGATGCGCTCACGGCAGCCGGCGCCAATCTGCGCCGCGTGCAGTTGCTCGGCACCGGTCCGTGGGACAATCCGAGCGTCTTCGCCAATGCGACGTTGCAAGGCGGTCTTTATGCCGCGCCCGATCCGTCGGGCTTCCGCCAGTTCTCGACGCGCTATCGCGCGAAATACGGCAGCGATCCGGTGCGCGCGGCGACACTCTCTTATGATGCGGTGGCGCTGGTTGCGGCTCTGGTAAAAACACAAGGCGCGCAGCGCTTCGCGCCCGAGACATTGCAAAATTCGTCAGGCTTTACCGGCACGGACGGGCTGTTTCGTTTCCGTCCCGACGGCACCAATGAGCGCGGGCTCGCGGTTCTGCGCGTCACGCCGAATGGCGGACAGATCGCCGCCGCATCGTTGAAGACCTTCGGCGCGTAGGTTTAATCAGCACTATAGTTCTTTCTGTCATGCCCGGCCTTGTGCCGGGCATCTCGCTTAGGGACGCAGTGCCTCTGGAATCGAGATGGCCGGGACAAGCCCGGCCATGACAAATGTGGTCAGGCGGCGAGATCCGCCACCACCGCATCGAGCAGCGGGAAGCCGGCCTGCGTGACGCGCAGACGACCGTCGGCGCCGATTTCGATGGCGCCTTCGTCCCGCAGCAGAGCAATCCGTGCCGGATCGAGTGAGCGTCCGACAAACGCGCGGTAGCGCTCCGGGTCGATACCCTCCGCCAAACGCAATCCCATCAGGAGATATTCGTCGGCGCGCTCGACGCTTGAGAGCCTGTCATCGACCATGACGCCGTGACCGTCGGTTTCGACGCGCATCAGCCACGCCTCGGGCCGCTTGTCGGTCGAGATCGCGTGACGCTCACCGTCGATGTCGAGGCGTCCATGCGCGCCGGGGCCGACGCCGGCATATTCATGGCCGCGCCAGTAAACCAGATTGTGCCGGCATTCGGCGCCGGGGCGCGCGTGATTGGAAATCTCGTAGGACGGCAGACCCGCGGCCGAACAAATCTCCTGCGTCACGTCGTAAAGCGTGCGCGCGGAATCGTCATTGGGGATGACAAGTTTGCCGGCGCGATGCAGCGTTTCGAACGGTGTCTCGGGCTCGATGGTGAGCTGATAGAGCGACAGATGTTCGGCAGCTTCGGAGATGGCGCGCTTGAGCTCGCGCGACCATTCCTCGGGCGTCTGGCCCGGGCGCGCATAGATCAGATCGAAGGAATAACGGTCAAATGCCGCCCGCGCGATCGCGACGGCATCGAGCGCTTCCTGCGCCGTATGCAGGCGGCCGAGCGCCTTCAGCGAGGCGTCGTCGAGCGCCTGAACGCCAAGCGACACACGATTGACGCCGGCTGCGCGATAACCGCGAAAGCGCGTGGCTTCGACGCTGGTCGGGTTTGCCTCAAGCGTCACCTCGACATCCGGCGCGACCGACCAGTGCTTGCCGATCGTGTCGAGAATAGCGCCGACGGTTTGCGGCTTCATCAGCGACGGCGTGCCGCCACCCATGAAGATCGACGTGACGGTGCGCTGTCCGGTGCGCGCGGCGGTTGTCGCAATCTCGGCGGCAAAGGCGCGAACGTAGCGCTCTTCGTCCGGCGGCGTGTGACGCACATGGCTGTTGAAGTCGCAGTAAGGACATTTCGACAGGCAGAATGGCCAGTGCACATAGACGCCGAAGGCGCTTTGATCAGCGGTGCTCACAGTGTGTCTCCATGCTTCAGACACATGTCGGCAAGTTTCATGAAGGCGCGTGCGCGGTGCGACAGGCCGAGCCCGTGCGGCGGCAGGCCGTGCTTTTCTTCCGATGACATTTCGCCGAACGTACGCGAATGCCCATCCGGCAGGAACATCGGATCGTAGCCGAAGCCACGCTCGCCGCGCGGCGGCCACACCAGAACGCCGTTGACGTGGCCTTCGGTCTCCTCAATGTGACCGTCGGGCCAGGCGACGCACAACGCAGAGACGAAATGCGCCGCGCGCTGCGACGCTGTTGTCGCGCCGCGCTCCTGCATCAGCCGTTCGATCTGCGCCATCGCGGCGGAGAAATCCTTGCCCGCTCCCGCCCAGCGCGCCGAATGAATGCCGGGCTGGCCGCCGAGCGCTTCGACGACGATGCCTGAATCGTCCGACAGGGCCGGCAGTTGCGCGGCCTTCGCAGCCGCGTGGGCCTTGATCTGGGCGTTCTCGCGGAAGGTCGTGCCGGTTTCCTCGGGCTCCGGCAGGCCGAGCTGGCCTGCGGAGACGACATCGATGCCGAACGGCGTCAGCAATTCATGCATCTCGCGCAGCTTCCCCGCATTGTGGGTCGCGATCACCAGCTTTCCTGTGATTCGTCGATGCATGAGATGAGCCTAACCGCGATGCGTCACTTAAACCTTATTCGCGCGTGATCCGATCCGAAAACAGGTTCCCGCTTTCGGAACTCATGCGCACGCCATCTTCTGCAGATCGACCAGCTTGGCGACACCCTTGCGCGCCAGCGCCATCAGCGCGAGGAATTCGGCTTCGCTGAACGGGTTTTTTTCCGCGGTTCCCTGAACTTCAATGATGCGTCCGTCGCCGGTCATGACGAAATTGGCGTCGGTGTCAGCCTCAGAATCTTCGGCGTAGTCGAGATCGAGCACCGGATTGCCCTGATAGATGCCGCAGGAAATCGCCGCGACATTGTCGCGCATCACGTTGCCGCGGATCATGTTGCGGGCCTTCATCCAGTTTACGCAATCGGCGAGTGCGACCCATGCGCCGGTAATCGAGGCGGTGCGCGTGCCGCCATCGGCC
>CANJWR010000302.1 GCA_947478455.1 Beijerinckiaceae bacterium
TCCGGCGAAGGCGGCATGCTGGAAGAGGAGAGAGCGGCCAATTCGCGGTACTTCTATCAACTTGCGTCCGCCCGGTTTGGCTTCGCCTGGGAAAAGCTCGAAAAGGTGCAGGCTTTTCATTTCAAGGGCGGTCAAGGCGCGAAGACCGGTACGGGCGGCCATCTGCCCGGAGCGAAAGTGACGGGCCGCATCGCCGAAGTGCGGGGCCTCATGGAGGGCGAGCCCGCCATCTCGCCAGCGCGCTTTCCCGACTGGACGGAGACATCGCAAATCCGCGCCTTTGCCGACGAGGTTCGCGACCGCACCGGCGGTATCCCGATTGGCTACAAGCTTTCGGCCCAGCATATCGAAAAAGACCTCGACGCGGCGTTAGAGGTCGGCGTCGACTACGTCATCCTCGACGGCCGGGGCGGCGGAACCGGGGCGGCCCCCCTGATCTTCCGGGACAATATCTCCGTGCCGACTATCCCAGCTTTGGCGCGCGCCCGTCGCCACCTCGACAGGTCCGACAAGCGGAACGTCACGCTGATCATCACCGGCGGGTTGCGAACGCCCGCCGACTTCGTGAAGGCGCTCGCGCTTGGCGCCGATGCGGTGGCTTTGTCTAATTCAGCGCTGCAGGCGATAGGCTGTATCGCCATGCGTGCCTGCGAAACCAACAACTGCCCGGTCGGCATCGCCACGCAGAGGCCAGAGCTCGTAAGCCGCCTAGTGGTTGAAAAATCGGCGCGCCAACTTGCCAATTTCCTCGATGCCTCCGTCCATCTGATGCAGGTGATGGCGCGGGCTTGCGGCCACGATCATCTCGCGAAACTGTGCGCCGACGACCTTGTTACATGGAAGAAGAATATGGCGGCTTTATCCGGGGTCGCCTTTGGTGGCGTCGCCTGAACTTTGTAAATGGCGCCCGGAGCCGAACGCGGTCGCGATCCGTGATCGTCTTGGCCCAAATCCATATAATCGGCGTGATTGAATCGAACCCGATTCTTAGCGGACTTCATCACCACTACGTCCGAGTTTAGGTTTTTGTCACACATAATCGCCTTGAATAATGCCAAAGCGGAAGCGCTCCAAAGCAAGCAGGTGGCTCATAGTCGGTAAAGTTTCATCAGTGTTCAGGACGTTGTTAGCGGTCTCGGCCAACGCCGCAGAATCGCGCGCTTCGTCAACCTTCCGAATCCTCTGTCTGCCTCAAAGCACCAGGCCGCAAGCAAGGATCGTCGATAGCCAGCCGGTAGTCACTTCTTGACGGAATCCAGAACCGCTGCTGTTTGACCGAAAAGAATTTTGCGCGCCTCCTCGCCGTTGACAGTCGGAGCGGTGTTTATCGCGCCACCCTTTGCGTACGCGGATTTTGTCGCGGGTCTTTCTGCGATTTCCGCACGCCAACGTTTCAAGTATGGAAAGTCATCGATGTTCTGGCCATGCCTTTCGGGGCTCAGCGTCCAGGGATAACTGGCCATGTCTGCAATCGTATATTCGGAGCCAGCAAGAAACGAACGATCCGCGAGACGATGGTTCATGACCCCGTAGAGGCGGTTAACTTCCTTGGTATAGCGATCAATCGCATACGCTAACCTTTCCGGCGCATAGGTGCGGAAATGATTGTTCTGCCCAGCCATCGGCCCAAGACCGCCCATTTGCCAAAATAGCCATTGCAACACCTCCACCCGTCCGTGGATATCCTTCGCTATAAATTTGCCGGTCTTTTCGGCAAGGTACAGCAGGATAGCGCCGGACTCGAAAACCGAAATCGCCTTGCCACCACCGACGGGCGAATGATCAACGAGCGCTGGCATTCTATTGTTGGGAGATATCCTAAGAAATTCCGGTTGGAACTGCTCGCCCTTGCTTATGTTCACGGGCTTGATCGCGTAGTCGATGCCCGCTTCCTCAGCGAAAAGCAGTACCTTGTACCCGTTGGGCGTTGTCCAGAAAAAGATATCATACATGGCCCATATCTCCGCGTCGGCGTTTCGGCTTTCCTCGCATAGTCGACGCCAGGAGCGAATGCCAAAAAGACCACCGACGAGCTGTATCCGCAGCATCAATTTGGGATAGATCGAGCGTTTTATGTAGGTCGAATAATATAGCGCGACGGCGTTTCGAGATTCGAGAAATTGGTAAAGCGCGGTCACTCTGGCTTCAAGCCTTCAACGAAATTTCTGCGTCTTGCCCCAGCGTGTCAACCAACGGGAATGAAATCGTCCAGACCGTTCCCTTGTTCGCTGCGACCGACGCTGCACGAGGAGGACCTGACCGGATACCTCCTCCAGCAAGGCGATTGGGACAAGCTGATCCTTCCGGCGATCGCAACGGAAGAGGAGGTTATCGAACTGGGAGACGGGCGCTTCATGCGTCGCGCTCCGGGTGATGTTCTGCATCCGGCACGGGAAAGCCGCGTCGCACTGGAGCGCATCCGGGCGGAGATCGGCGATCTTCTGTTCTCCGGCCAGTACCAGCAGCAGCCAGTGCCGCTGGAAGGCAACCTGAGCCAGCGCAATCCCGTCGCTAGTAGAAAGCGGATTTTCGAACCAACGAGTTCCTTAGGAGCCGCGAGCGTTCGCCGGCCGTCCGTCCGCCTCAAAGAGCCCGAACAAGGCATTGAGTCCGACATCAGCAGCTCACATTGGCGGGCGTCCCTGTTCATGCTAATTTACAAGATTATTCAAATAAACGCAGAAGGCTGCCAACCTGCGGCTCAGGGAGATTACGAGATGGACAGACGTGGTGTCTTGCGGTTGGGTCTTCAGGCGGGGCTGACCGGATTGGGTTTAACAAAGAGCAGCGTCACTCTCAGCGCGGACGACTGGAGTACCCTTGTCGCAAAGGCGAAGCAGGAAGGGGTCGTGGTGGTTCACGGCGGTCCGGGCAAGGCCTACGAAAACGCATTGTCGACAGCATTCATCAAGGCCTATCCAGAAATCCGAGTACAATTCAGCGGAGCATCCGGCGCCACCGAGACGCCCAAGGTGCTCCGCGAGCGTCAGGCTGGAATCTATGGATGGGACGTGTGGGTCTCGGGCCCGACGGGCGCACTGTCACAGTTAAAGCCGGCAGGATTTTTTCAACCGCTGCGCAAGGTTTTACGGCCTGAAATCACCGACGATTCGAAATGGTCGGGAGGATTTGACTTTGGGTGGACGGACCTCGGTCGGGAACTCTTTTATGGCTTCGACGGCACTCTGCAGGTGCCAATTCTTGTGAATTGGGACTTCATGCAGCGTTCCGATTTCACGTCGCTCGAAGATCTTCTGAAGCCTGCGCTCGCCGGAAA
>CANJWR010000303.1 GCA_947478455.1 Beijerinckiaceae bacterium
CTGACGTCGACTACCTGTTCGGTCAAGTCATGATCCGCGAACAGAGCGTCGATTTCTCCCCAAATTGCGGAAACATGCTGGCAGGTGTCGGGCCGTTCGCGATCGAAGCAGGCCTCGTAACGGCGACGCCCGGGATCACCAAAGTCCGCATTCACAACGTCAACACCCGCAAGCTGATCGAGGCCCGCGTCCAGACCCCCAATGGCCGCGTGCGCTATGACGGCGATGAGGTGATCGACGGCGTGCCGGGCTCAGGGGCGCCGATCCATCTGGCGTTTCTGGACGCAGCCGGTTCGAAGACCGGAAAGCTTCTGCCGACCGGCAAGGCCTGCGACATCATCGAGGGCGTTGAAGTCTCGTGTGTCGACGCCGCCATGCCGGTGATGCTGGTGCGAGCGTTCGATCTGGGCGTCACGGGCCATGAATCTGCGGCTGATTTCAATGCCAACAAATCCATGCTTGAACATCTTGAGCGGCTGCGGCTCGAAGCCGGACGCCGGATGGGCATTCGGAATGTCCGCGACAGCGTGATCCCGAAGCCGGTGCTTTTGTCAGAGGCGGTCGCTGGTGGGCACATCTGTGCCCGATATTTCATGCCGCACTCCTGCCATACGGCCCTTTCGGTAACAGGCGGCATCGCTATCGCATCCGCCATCGGCACGCCGGGCACCATCGCCGCCAAAATGGCGCGGCCTGCGCCGCTGCCGGCCAGCATCCGGCTCGAACATCCTTCGGGCCATCTCGACATCCGCGTGGAGCGTCCCGACCCGGAACAGCCTCCTCTCGCGATGGTGGTCCGCACCGCAAGGCGGATCATGGAAGGGACGTTGATCCTTCCGGTTCCGGCACTCAAGGCCGGGCACATTGCGGCCTGAAACCCTCCAGCTTTTCTGATATTCCTCCAGCAGAACGAGAAAACACATGGATCGCAGATCATTTCTGTCGGGCGCGACTGCTCTGGGCGCAAGCACGCTTCTCCCATCCAGCGGCGCTCATGCGGCTGTGAATTTCGCCGGTCAAACTGTCACCATTCTGGTGCCGTTCGGGGTCGGCGGCGGCAATGATTTGTGGGCGCGGTTTCTCGCCAATTTCATCGGCAAATATTTGCCCGGCAACCCTGTGGTGGTTGTGAAGAACAGCCCCGGCGGCGGCTCGGTTTCTGGCGCCAACCTGTTCGCAAACACCGCGAAGCCGGACGGGCTGACGCTGCTGGTCAGCTCGGGCTCGACGCAATTCCCCTATCTGCTCGGCGAAAAGCGTGTGCGCTACGACTACAAGAAACTAAACTTCGTGCTTGCGGGCCCAACCGGCGGCGTCGCGTATATTTCATCGAAGCTGGGCGTCGATGGTCTGAAGTCGCTCAACAAGCTCAAGGGACAGAAGCTGTATTTCCCCAGTCAGGGCGTGTCGTCGCTCGATATGGTGCCCCTGCTTGGTTTCCGCTTGCTGGGTCTCGACGTCAATCACGTCACCGGCTTCCCGGGACGCGCCGAAGGCCGTCTCGGCTTTGAACGCGGCGAATTCAACATCGACTATCAGACCACCACCGCCTACGTGCGTAGCTCGCTTCCGCTGGTTCAGCGCGGCGAGGCGGTACCGCTGTTTGCGTGGGGACTTGTGGACAAGAACGGCAAACTGATCCGCGACCCGAACTTTCCCGATCTCCCGCATATCGAGGAAGCCTACGAGATCGTTCACGGCAAGAAGCCGTCCGGCATCGAGTGGGATGCGTTTATGGCGTTCCTGATCTCGGGCTTCCCGGCTCAGAAACTGTTGCTGTTGCCGAACGGTACGTCGCCTGAAATCATCGAGGCCTATCGCGAATCCTGCCGCCGGATGCAGAAGGATCCGGAGTTTATGGAAAAGCGCGACGCCATGATCGGCGAATACGAACAGGTGACCGACGCCGAGGGAGAGGAACTCTTCCGACAGGCGACCAACATCTCTCCTGAGGCCAGCAACTGGGTGCGTGAGTTCCTGTCCAAGAACTACGCCGTCGCGTTCGAATAGGACGGCGTTCGTTCGAGGCATGCAGGCCGGTGGGACATGTTCCTCCCGGCCTTACGCCGTTTGGACTGTTCGCTTCGTCGCAAGAATCCCTGTAGTGCTGACGCCACGTCCATTCCCGACAGGCAGATCATGGCGAGCGAAGGCCCGAAATCAAGTATCGCAAGCGTAAACCCCGTCTCGCCTTTGGCGATCGGGCTGACATGCGCGGCGCTGCTGGGACTTCAGGCCTCCATTCTGATCGGGATGGGGCAGCCGCTGACCTGCACCTGCGGGACCGTGCGCTTCTGGACAAGCGACGTCTCGGGCGGGGAAAACTCGCAGCAACTGGCGGACTGGTATTCGCTCAGCCATCTGCTGCACGGGCTGATTTTCTATGGCCTGCTGAAACTTGCAGCGCCACGCGCGCCGTTCGGCTGGCGGCTGGCGATCGCGATTGGCCTCGAAGCCGGTTGGGAACTTCTCGAAAACTCCCCGCTCATCATCGAGCGGTTTCGGCAGACCGCCATCGCGCAGGGCTATTTTGGCGATACGGTGCTGAATTCGGTGGGCGATAATCTGTCGGCGGCGGCAGGCTTTTTTCTTGCCCGTCGATTGCCGGTCCTGGCCAGCGTCGGCGTGTTTGTGATTATCGAGATTGTCTTGCTGCTGGCCATCAAGGATAATCTGACAGTCATGATCATCAATCTGATCTGGCCTGGGGCCATCGCACTTTGATCGGACGGGTCTAAATGACTGCTTCGTCCATTCCGGCCTCAATGGAACCGCATACCGCGCGCCTGATCAATGTTATCTGGCAGATCGTGGCGATCTGGGTAGTGTCGGATATCGGCTATTATTTTCTGCTGCCCGCACTGAATATTCGACCCAGCTACAACGACGCGTCCATGGAGATTGCGCTCTATTATATTTTCTGGAGCGGCATGGCGGTCATCACCTTCTGGCCCGTATATCGCACATGGTCGGTCTATGGTCCGCGCAAGACCTTTGAAAGCCGCCTTTACAGTTATGCGGTCTGGTGTGGGTCATTCGCGCTTTGCCTGCTGTTCGTCGGCTATGTGCTGCCACAGCTCCCCGCAGTGAGCTGGAAGGAGAGGTGGAGTCCGCCCGAGTTTATCATGGCGACACCGAACTACTGGCTCTTCGCTGAATCGTGTGGGTAGAGGTTTCAACCACAAGTTGAATATTTTGGTTTCCGCTGGCTCCGCGTATTTTCTGATGCATGCGTGACACGGATCTTTTTCAGGCGGCGCTCGGGCTTTC
>CANJWR010000304.1 GCA_947478455.1 Beijerinckiaceae bacterium
CCTTCAAAAACCGGGCAATAGCGCGCATTTTCAAATCCTCATTCTGACAAGTCCACGAACGCAATCGCGCCGCTCGCATGCGCTGAACATGAGACCCAAGTGTTGAAATTCGATTGCGCGAATACTCGTCACAATCGTTTACTCGCGGCAACCACGCTGAAGTTGGGCGCATATATTCGGGCGAGGCCAGAGTTTTCGGACAGATCGACCCGAGTTTTAGCTCCGAACGCCGATTCAGGCTCAAAAATTGGCGCTAAAGCCGTTCGTAAACGGCGAAAACCCGATAGAGCGAAGCCTTAAAGGTTCGCTTACCACGTTTCAGCTAGACTCGAAAAATCTGGCCGGGAATTTTCGATATGCAGAAACGCCGTTCGTTCTGGGGCATCCGGGCGAAGCTCATACTTCTGGTTTGCGTGGCGGTCGGCTTCGGCAGCGCGATGATCGCGGGCGTTTCGCTCTGGCAGGAAGCGACCCGTTATGCGGCCATGAAGCGTGAGACCATGCTGTCGGCGGCCCATGTGCTTGCGTCTGCGTCTGCAAAAGCCGTCGCCGAAAGCGATGCTGACGGCATTCACGCAGCTCTGCGGGCTGTCGGGCAATTGCGAAGCCTGATCTATGTCGGCATCGTCAACCAGAACGGAATTTCCGTCGCCGATGTCGGCAGCGCCGAATTGCTCGAGAGCGATCTGCGCATGGACGAGAAGGACGAGTCCATTTCGATTGCGCATCTGCTACGCAGTCGAACTCTCGAACTGGAAGTTCCGGTAATCGAGGCAGGCGTGGAAGTCGGTCGCCTCAAGCTCATTTCTGATACGACAGACCTCCCCGGTCGGTTGTGGTCAGCGCTGGCCACCACGGCCCTTGGGGGCAGTGCGGCCCTTCTACTTGCGCTGCTGGTCGCTCTGCAGTTGCAGCGCTCGATCACGCGCCCTCTGGTCAATCTCACGCATGCGATGGCGGGCATCGGCGAGAAGCACGATTACAGCGTTGCACTCGAAGCCAACACCAATGACGAAGTCGGCGTTCTGGTCGATGGCTTCAACACCATGATGAGCGAAATTCGCGAGCGTGATATTCATCTGGCGCATCATCGCGAACATCTCGAATTTCAGGTGGCGGAACGCACGCGCGACTTTCGCGAGGCGCGCGACGCAGCAGAATCCGCCAACAGTGCGAAATCGGGCTTCCTGGCGACCATGAGTCACGAGATCCGTACGCCCATGAACGGTATCCTGGTGATGGCCGAACTGCTTGCGGCCGGCGATCTACCGGCGCGCTCGCGGCGCTTCGCGGATGTCATCGCCCGCTCAGGCCAGAGCCTGCTGGCCATTATCAACGACATTCTCGATTTTTCGAAGATCGAGGCGGGCAAGCTGGAAGTCGAGCAGCTGGCGGTCGATCCTGTGGAAGTCGCCGATACGGTCGTGAGCCTGTTTCACGAACGCGCGCAGTCGAAATCGCTCGATCTCGCCACGCGCGTCGCGGTTGATCTTCCCGATGCGATTGAGGCTGATCCGGTGCGCCTCAATCAGGTGCTCGGCAATCTGGTCAACAACGCCCTGAAGTTCACCGAGAAGGGCCATGTGCAAGTCAGCATCGAACGCGATCCGCGCGACGCCACGCGTGCGAAATTCAGCGTCACGGATTCCGGCATCGGCATTCCACCGGACAAGGTAGCGACGATTTTCGAGGCTTTCTCGCAGGCCGACGAGACGACGACGCGCCGTTTCGGCGGCACCGGTCTTGGACTTTCCATCGCCAATCGTCTGGTCGCCGCTATGGGCGGCAAGCTTGAAGTAACGAGCGAATTGGGGCGCGGCTCCACCTTCTTCTTCTCGCTGCGCTTTGCGGCGGGGGCCAAAGTCCGCGCCTGGCCAGCGTTGCAGGATGCATCATCCGTCAAACCGCTCGCCCTCATCTGCCTCAACGGCGCAGCGACCGTGCGGGCCCTCGCCGACTATCTCGAAGCCTCAGGCTTCATTCTGCGCGCCTGCAGGCCGGAAGAGTTCGACCGGAGCGCGGCAAGCGCTCGCCTCATCGTGGCAGATTCGCGGACCTTGCAAGCGGGCGGCAAACGTCCCGGCCCGGTCGATTCAGCGGTCGTGGCCATTTCGGGCCTCGGCGAATCGGGCGAGGACGCCCTCATGGACGCCGGAATGGCTGATTGTGTGCTGCAGCGCCCCCTCATGCGCAGCGACATCGCCATGGTGGTTCTGGCGATGCGCGAAGGTCGCGCGCTGACGGACCGCCGCAAGCGGGCCAAGTCGGGCCTCGATTCGTTGCCAAGCTTTGCCGGCAAACGGGTGCTGGTCGCCGACGACAGCCCGGTCAACCGCGAAGTCGCCATGGAGGCCCTGCGCAAGTTCAATGTCACGGTCGATCTGGTGGACGATGGCAAACAGGCGCTCGAAGCGGTCGAGAAGACAAAATACGATCTCGTCCTGCTCGACGGCAGCATGCCAATTATCGATGGTTTCGAGGCTGCGCGCCGCATGCGCGCCCGCGAAATCGGCAAGATGCGTCTGCCGATTGTGGCGCTCACGGCTCATGTGGTCGGCCCTGCCGCACAGGCCTGGCGGACGGCCGGCATGGACGGCGTTCTGCACAAGCCTTTCACCATAGCCGCTATGGGCGAATGCCTGCGGCAATGGTTGGGCGCGCCTACGGCTTCTGTGGGAGATGCGGAGCTGGAGGCCGAAACGGTCGTCGACGGCATGACGACGGAAGCGGAAGCCGATCCGGTTCTGGACCCCGCATTGATCGAACAATTGCGCGAGATGGGCCGAAGCGGTCGCTCGGATTTCGTGCAACGCGTCACCGGCCTCTATCGCCAGCATGCGCCGGTCTCGATGGATGAAATCGAGTCCGCCCACACGGCAGCCGATCTGGAACGTCTCGGCGCCGCCGCGCATGCACTCAAATCCATGAGCCTGAATATTGGCGCGAAACGGGTTTCGGTTGCAGCTGCGGAGGTCGAGGAAGCAGCGCGCGGTCAGGCCATCCTGCCCGATCGGGCGACCATTTTTGCGCTGCGAAAGAAAGTGCTTGAGGCCTGCGCCGAACTGGCAGGCGATACTCTGGCGGCATGAATTCAATATTAACAATGGATTAACCAGTCCAAATCGTAACCGGGGCAAATTTCCGGGCGGCGGGGGAGTCACGGTGGAGAAAACATGATTCAAGCTTTGGATGGCTCCACCCGACCCTGATTCGCTGGAACGTTTGACGTCTGCCGAACTGATCGGCGTGGTGCGTGAGTTGATTAGCGAA
>CANJWR010000305.1 GCA_947478455.1 Beijerinckiaceae bacterium
ACGCCGCCACGCAAGAGACAAAAGACGAGTATCGACGGCTGCTTTATGTGGCGATGACGCGCGCGGCGCAGCGCCTCATCGTCGGCGGTCACCGTCCGGGCAACAGCAACGAGATCGATCCCCACTCCTGGTACGCGCTGATGCGCGACGGATTGGAAGCCTCGGGCCTCGACGCGCAAACCATCAAGACCGACGACGGCCCGGTGCGGCGCTTCCGCAAGAGCGGCGACGTCGATCTGCCACGCGTGCCGGCAACCGGGACGCCCGTCTCACAGAGCGTCGATCCGTCATGGCTGCGCCGCAGTGCCAAGCCCGAGACCGAACCGCGCCGATGGATGCGGCCCTCCGACACCGACGACAGCGCGCCGCGTGAGAGCGGCGCACTCTCGCAGGCAATGCGCACACAAGCCGCGCGGCGCGGCACGCTGGTGCATCGGCTGCTGCAATCGCTGCCCGATGTCGCGCTGGATCATCGAAGTGCCGCCGCCAGGCAATTCCTCGCCCGCAACGCTGCCGACTGGCCGCAGGCGGATCGCGATGCGCTGGAGCACCGCGTGCTGACGCTGCTGGCGGATCAGCGCTTTGCGGCCTTGTTTGCCAACGGCAGCCGCGCCGAGGTGCCGCTTGTCGGCACGCTGACGCGAAAGGACGGCGAGGTCGTCAATATTTCAGGCCAGATCGACCGGCTGGTCGTCACCGATGCCTCGGTTTTGATCGCCGATTTCAAGACCAACCGACATCCCCCCGGCGCGGGCGAGCCCGCGCCCGATGCCTATTTGCGGCAAATGGCGCTGTACCGCGCATTGCTGAAAAAGCTCACTCCGCAGCGCCCCGTTCGGGCCGCTCTGGTGTGGACCGAAACGGCTGAAATCATCGAAATTTCAGAGGCCGCGCTGGATGCGGAGCTGACCCGCATCACGACATAGTGCCTTGCCCGCCCGATTCACTTCAGTGGTGGCCCTATCGTTATGTTTTGACGCGTTTTCTTGACGCGAACCGGTTCCCACCACCGGATCAAGTCCGATGGCATGCTTCGCTGGAAATATGGTCCTCCTTGACCCGGTAACGCCGCGTTCATAGGTTCGGCTCACGCTTTCCCACCGATTCTCCGTCAAGAGGTTCCCGCCATGTCCGTCGGCAAAGTATCTGATGCCAATTTCGAAGCCGAAGTCCTCAAGGCGAGCGGCCCGGTCGTCGTCGATTTCTGGGCGGAATGGTGCGGCCCGTGCCGCATGATCGCCCCCGCGCTCGACGAGATTGCCGGCGCGATGGGCGACAAGGTCAAGATCGTGAAGCTCAACATCGACGAGAGCCCGCAGACGGCCGCCAAGTATGGCGTGATGTCGATTCCGACCCTGATGGTGTTCAAGAACGGCGAAATGGCCTCGCGTCAGGTCGGCGCCGCGCCGAAGCAGAAGCTTCAGCAGTGGATCAGCTCCTCCATGTGAGACGCCCTCCACGCGTATCTGCAAAAACGGCCGGGAAAACCCGGCCGTTTTCTTTTTGGCGCTGCCGGTATAGGCTGCAGCCTG
Source organism: Beijerinckiaceae bacterium (assembly GCA_947478455.1). Classification (GTDB taxonomy): domain Bacteria; phylum Pseudomonadota; class Alphaproteobacteria; order Rhizobiales; family Beijerinckiaceae; genus Terripilifer. The sequence goes on from CANJWR010000305.1 coordinate 1,533, forward strand.
ATCCTTGCGCGGGCCGTCACGCCCGCCTGAAGCGCCCGGACGGCGGTCCTGGGCCCGATCAAATCCAAAGCCAAACCTGTAACGCGCACCGGATGCGCATGAGGCCGCCATGACATTTTTGCGTCACGTCACCGCCCTGTTGTACCTGATCGCCGCCGCGTCGTTCGGCGCGTCGATGGTTCACGCGCAGCAACCACCGCTGACGGTGTTCGCCGCAGCCAGCCTGCAGAATGCGCTGGAAGAAGCCGGACAAGCCTTCACCGCCAAAACAGGAACGCCGGTGCGATTCTCCTTTGCTGCATCGTCGGCCCTCGCGCGCCAGCTGGAACAGGCCGCGCCCGCCGACCTGTTTGCCTCCGCCGATCTCGAATGGATGGATTGGGTGGCGGCGCGCAATCTCATCAAGACAAACACGCGCATCGAACTGCTCGGCAATCGTCTCGTGCTGGTCGCGCCGGTCGAGGCCGGACCTGGGAGCGTCGCATTGACCAAGGACGGGTTGAGCGCCGCGCTCAACAATGGCCGCATCGCGATGGGCGATGTCAGCGCGGTACCCGCCGGCAAATACGGCAAGACCGCGCTGGAAAAGCTCGGGCTATGGGATGGCGTGTCGAACAACATCGCACAGGTCGAGAACGTGCGCGCCGCGCTGCGTCTGGTGTCGCGCCGTGAAGCGCCGCTCGGCATCGTCTATGCGACCGATGCAAAAGCCGATCCGGCCGTGAAGATCGTTGCGACCTTCCCCACTGAGAGCCGCGCGCCGATCGTCTATCCGTTTGCGGTGACGGCGAACGCGACTCACAAGGCGGCGGCCGAATTCCTCGCGTTCCTGTCGGGACCGGACGGCAAGCCGCTGTTCGAGAAGCAGGGATTTACGGTGTTGAAATAAGTAACGACACCCTCGTGGTGAGGAGCCGCGAAGCGGCGTCTCGAACCATGAGGGATCGTTCAAAAGGCCGATGCGACTGATACCGCCCTCATCCTTCGAGACGCGCCTTTCAGGCGCTCCTCAGGATGAGGGTCGGGTCCCTACTGCGGCAATGTCCCGTTCAGGCGCAGCACATCGCCTGCGAGATAGAGCGAGCCGGTGATGAGAATGCGCGGCGGTACTTCGTAGGACAGCCCCCGCAACAGCGCGAGCGCGGCTTCGACGCTCACAGCCGTCTCCACGCGCATGCCGAGCGGGCGCGCCGCGGCCGCCAGCGACTCCGGCGTATGCGCGTTCTCCGTGCCCGGAATCGGCACGGCGATGACATGGCGCGTGAGGCCTGAGAAATTCGACAGAAAGCCCGTCACATCCTTGTTGGCCATCATGCCGGTGATAATGACGAGAGGACGCGGCACGCGCTCCTCGAGATCGCCGAGCGCTGCGGCAACGACGCGTCCGCCATCGGGATTGTGCCCGCCATCGAGCCACAACTCCGCATCTTTCGGCGCCTGCGCAACCAGCGCGCCTGACGCGAGCCGCTGCATCCGCGCCGGCCAGTCCGCACGCAGCACGCCTGCCTCAAAATCCGCCGGTGCAAGATTGAAGTGTCCTGTCGCACGCAGCGTTGCAATCGCCAGGCCCGCATTGTCGAACTGATGCCTCCCGAACAGGCGCGGCGCGGGCAGATCGAGCAAGCCGCGTTCGTCCTGATAGACCAGACGCCCACGCTCGACGCTGACATGCCAGTCCTGCCCGGCTGCATGGAGCGGCGCGCGCAAGCGCTTGGCTTTAGCTTCTATCACCTCTTC
>CANJWR010000306.1 GCA_947478455.1 Beijerinckiaceae bacterium
ACCCACACCATCATTCACCCCACGGTCGACAAAGCGCAGGGCGACGTGCCGCGGGCCGGCAACGACGTGGCCCTACAGAAGGTTGGCGAAACCGAGCACAGCATCATCGTGCGTGGCTCCCGCATCCTCGCCACCCTGGCGCCTTTTGCCGATGAGATGGCGGTCTATCCGTCCTATCCGCTTCCAGAAGGGTCGGACGCCTACGCACTGGCCTTCAGCATTCCGATGACGACACCTGGCATGAAGATCCTGTGCCGCGACAGCTATTCTGCGCCGAAGAGCGCCCATGATTTTCCCCTGTCCGGCCGCTTCGACGAACAGGACGCCTTCGTCATTTTCGACGATGTCGAGGTTCCGAAGGATCGCGTGTTCATCAATGCGAACCTCGCTGCGTACAATTCGGTGATGCGGACGTCATGGTCGCCCAACATCATGCAGCAGACCATGATCCGGGCGCAGACCAAGCTTGAGTTCGCGTGGGGCCTCGCCAGTCGCATGCTGAAATGCATCAACGGCAAGAACCCTGCAGCGCAGGAGATGCTCGGGGAGATCTGGTCATTCTCCGAGTTCGCGCGGTCGGCAATCTACGCCTCCGAGATGCAGGCGAAGGAGTACCCGGGTGGTGTCTGGTTCCCTGACGTGCGCCCCTTGCACGCCCTCCGGTCGTCCCTGCCGTTCTGGGTCCCACGCGTGAACGAGATCATCAGGCTTCTCGGTTCGCACAATGTGTTCGCCGCTCCGACGGAAGCGCAGATGCGCAATCCCGACCTGAGACATCTGATCGACCACTACCTGCGCGGCGCCGGCGACGTGACGGCCGATGAGCGCGTGCGGGTCTATCGCCTTGCCTGGGATTTTGTCGGCAGCGCGCTGGCGAGCCGCAACGAACAGTACGAGCGCTTCTATCTGGGCTCAGGCGCCCGCAACCGCCAAACACACGAGATGTTCTCGGATCCTGCGCGCGCCAATCGTCTCGTCGATCAATTCGTTAATCTTCAATCACAAGACGCCAAGGGAGGCTCGGCATGTCCGAAGGCCGCGTGAATGTCGCCGGAGTAGAAGTCTCCACCGATCACTATATCGACGGACGCCGCGTAGCGTCGAAGGATCGCTTTCTTGATCGCTCGCCAGTTGATGGCTCGGCGCTCGCCGAGATTTCGGCGGGCAGCAAGAGCGAGGCTGATGCGGCCGTCGCTGCTGCGCGCAAGGCATTCCCCGCGTGGGCTGCTCTCGGGCCTGAAGGCCGCGCACCTATCCTTCAGCGCTTCGCTGAAGGAATCAAGGCGCGCACCGCTGATCTTGCGGCCGTTGAAACCATCGACAACGGCTCGCTCCTGACCGGTAACCAGCACCGCGTTGTTCCGCGTGCGTCACTGAACATTTCCTATTTTGCCGAGCACGCATTGACCCTGCGCGGCCATACCATCGACTCGCCTGAGGTCGTGAACCATGTTCACTACGATCCGGCTGGGGTCGCAGTGCTGGTGACACCGTGGAACGCGCCGCTCATGCTGACGACCTGGAAGGTCGGCCCAGCGCTCGCAGCGGGCAACACGATCGTGATCAAGCCGCCCGAGTGGGCGCCGCTTACCTGCTCGCTACTGGCTGACATCGCGCAGGCGGCTGGTGTGCCGGCCGGAGTGCTCAACGTCGTGCAGGGCATCGGCGAGGACGCGGGCGCGGCTCTGGTCGAACACAAGGACATCGACCGCATCAGCTTCACGGGGTCGACGGACACGGCGAAGATCATCGGCACAGCTGCGGCGCGCAGCATTACGCCGATGAGTTCAGAACTTGGTGGCAAGTCGCCCTTCATCGTCTGTGCGGACGCAGACCTAAAGGCAGCAGCCCAGACCGTTGCGGGCCAGTACATCAACGCCGGGCAGGTGTGCCTTGCAGGCACGCGTATCCTGGTCGAGGACAAGATCGCTGGCGAGTTCCTCGAACTGGTTCGCGAGGCCGTCGGTCACATGACGGTCGGGGATCCGCGCGAGGCCACCACACGCGTTGGTCCGCTTATTCACCCTGAGCACTTCGAACGCGTTCAGGGCTTCGTTGACCGTGCCCGCAAGGACGGCCTGGAATTCCTCTGGGGTGGAGCGCGTCACAACAAGGGCGACCTCTACTTCCAGCCAACCCTGATCTCTGGCGCCAAACTCGATTCGGAAATCTTCCAGTCGGAAGTCTTCGGGCCGGTTCTGACCTGGAACACCTTCCGCTCCGACGACGAAGTGATCGAGGTAGCTAACGCGACCAAGTACGGCCTTGCTGGCACGCTGTTCACAAGCGACGAGGCGCGCGCCATGCGCATCGCGTCTCAAGTCGTCGCGGGCACGATCTGGGTGAACTGTTTCTTCGTTCGCGAACTCGCAGCCCCCTTCGGCGGCTCACGTGTGTCCGGCATCGGCCGTGAGGGCGGTACCTGGAGCTTCGATTTCTACAGCGACATCAAGAACGTGGCCGTACGCAAGGGTTCGTTCAAACACTAGGGAGGCTTACGTGGTCCAGGTCACAGAGCTTGGCTACCTCACGCTGGGCGTGAGTAATCTTGAACAATGGAAGGCATTCGCTGGCGACATTCTCGGGCTTGAAGTCGTCGCAGGTGACAAGTCGAACCGCGCCTATCTGCGCATGGACTACTGGCACCACCGGATCATGCTGGAGGAGGACGGCTCAGACGATCTCAAGGTCCTCGGCTTTCGCGTCGCTGGACCGGACGAGTTTGGCGAGATGGCCAAGCGCCTCGAGGCCGCCGGCGTCGCGGTTAAAAGAGGCTCGTTCGACGAGGCTTACGAGCGACACGTCCTTGAAGTCATGACGCTTCAGGATCCGAGCGGTTATCCAATCGAGATTTTTCACGGGCCTCATGTTCAGGCGAACACGCCTTTCTATCCGGGGCGTCGCATGCATGGCGCATTCAAGACGGGAACAGGCGGGCTCGGCCATGTCATGCAGACGGACAGGGCGGGGCTCGACAAGACCTATGAGTTCTATCGGCTTCTGGGTATGCGGGGCGGCGTCGAATACCGCGTGCCGGTTCCAGGACTGCCTCGGCCGCACGACCTCATGTTCTTCCACTGCAATGACCGCGACCACACGGTGGCGTTCGGTGCACCCGGCAAGAAGCGGATCAATCACCTGATGTTCGAAGTCGAAAGCTTCGACGATGTTGGTCTTGCCTACGAGACAGTGAAGCGTGCCGGCATCAAGGTCGGCATCGAACCTGGCCGCCATGCGAACGACCAGATGTACTCGTTCTAC
>CANJWR010000307.1 GCA_947478455.1 Beijerinckiaceae bacterium
AAGACGATTCAAGTTCTCGCACTGTTGCTCACTCTGGACCGGGGCGTCGGCCAGAAATCGCGGAAAACGCCAAGCCTGCTGGTCGCCCCGGCCTCGCTGCTGGCCAACTGGGCGCAGGAAGCAGCCCGCTTCACGCCCGGGCTCGCGATTATGATCGCTCACCCCTCTTTCATGCCGGCGGACGAATTGCACGCGATGAATGCCGATCGCCTCGGGGAGTTCGATCTCGTGGTGACGAGTTACGCGACGCTTCTGCGTCTCGACTGGCTCGGCGAGGTGAATTGGCGACTGGTCGTGCTCGACGAGGCCCAGGTCATCAAGAATCCCAACGCCAAGCAGACGCGGGCTGTCAAGGCATTGAAAGCCGAGGCACGCATTGTACTCACCGGCACCCCCATCGAGAACAATCTCCGCGATCTCTGGTCGATTTTCGATTTCGTCAATCCGGGATTGCTGGGGTCGTCGAAAGCCTTCTCCAATTTCGTCAAGAAACTCGCCAATCAGCCGGGCGCGTCCTACGCGCCACTACGCCGCCTCGTGCAGCCCTACATCCTCCGGCGCATGAAAAGCGACAAGAGCATCATCGCCGATCTTCCGGACAAGACGGAGGTGCGGGCGTTCTGCCTCCTGACGCGCAAGCAGGCTGCGCTCTACGAAGGCGCGGTCGCGGAACTCGAACTGGCGCTGGAAAACGCACAGGAAGGCATCGCCCGACGCGGGCTGGTTCTGTCCTTCCTCATGCGCTTCAAGCAGATTTGCAACCATCCCTCGCAATGGCTCGGAGATGGCGGCTGGGACGAGGCCGAAAGCGGGAAATTCGCGCGGCTGCGGGAGATCGCCGAAACCATCGCCAGCCGTCAGGAGAAACTGCTGGTCTTCACCCAGTTCAAGGAAATCATCCCGGCCATCGTCAACGTCCTGACCAGGGTTTTCGGGCGTCCGGGCCTTTTCCTTCACGGCGAGACAGCCATCGGCAAGCGCAAGGATCTGGTGAAACAGTTTCAGGACGATGCCGGTCCGCCATTTTTCGTCCTGTCTATCAAGGCAGGCGGCGCGGGGCTCAATCTCACCGCCGCGTCCCATGTCGTCCATTTCGATCGGTGGTGGAACCCGGCGGTGGAGAACCAGGCGACCGATCGCGCCTACCGCATCGGCCAGAAGCGGAATGTGCTCGTGCACAAATTTGTTTGCCGCGGCACGATCGAGGATAAAATTGATCAACTGATCGAATCGAAGAAGCAGCTGGCAGACGATTTCCTCAGCCCTGGTGGGGAGATCAATCTGACCAGCTTGAGCGACAAGGATCTGCTGTCGCTCGTGGCGCTGGATCTCGGGGCGGCGATGAAGGAGGGCGCGACGTCATGAGCTATTTTGGCTTTCGCGAATATGTGCCGGTAGCGGTGCGGCGGGCCAAGGCCGCGCGCGAGACTGAGAAACTGCGCAAGAAGGGGCGCACGATCACCCCGGTGGTCATTGAGGGCCGAACCATCGCGCGGCAGTTTTGGGGCAAGGCGTGGTGCGACAATCTCGAACGCTATTCAGATTACGCCAATCGCCTGCCGCGCGGTCGAACTTATGTCCGCAATGGTTCTGTCGTTGATCTGAAAATGGCGCGCGGCCGGATCGAGGCCTTGGTCAGCGGCTCGAAAATCTACACGGTGACGATTGAAATCGGCACGCTGCCCATAGCATGCTGGAAATCAATTCGCCAAGATTGCACGGGCTCCATTGGATCTCTGGTTGAACTGCTGCAGGGCAAGCTGTCGAAAAACGTCATGGAGCGGGTGTGCCGAACCGGCGACGGGCTTTTCCCCAGCCCCTCCGAGATCAAAATGCGATGTTCGTGTCCTGACGGCGTCCTGATGTGCAAGCACATCGCGGCGACGCTCTATGGCGCGGGCGCAAGACTCGACGCGATGCCCGACCTTCTCTTCACCCTGCGCGGCGTTGACCGCTCCGAATTGATCGCGAACGCAGGCTCCGATCTTCCAATGGTGAATGGCGGCGTCGCGTCCGACCGCATTCTCGCCGATGATGATATGGCCGCATTGTTCGGCGTCGACCTGGATTCTGCGCCCGCGCCGCAAATTCCGCTAACACGCGGCCCTTCGGCCAAGTCATCCACGACAAGAACCGCGAAGTTCGAAGTCGTCACGCCGCCAGCGAAGAAGCCATCCTCGCCTGTCGCAACGTCCGCGCCAATGAAAAATTCGACGGGCAAGGCGCGGCCCACAACTACAGCGGCTTCCCCGCCCAAAATTTCAACGCGGAAGAAACCTGCGGTTGCCGCCAAACCCGCTTCACCCGTCAAGGGAACCGCGAGTGCCACCAAATCAGCGAGTGCGGCGCCGCCTATTGTGAAGAACGCCAGTGACCTACCAAAGCCATCGGTAAAATCCACTTCGCCACCGAAGTCAGAAATAGGGCGATCGGAACAAGCACGGCCCAGAGTTCGGACAAGGGCGGCTCGATGGGTAAATCCACTGACCAGATATCGCTGAAATCTCGGATTCGTCTCCTGTGACGATTTCTCGCCGTGGCGGAATGATTTTGTGGAGCTTGAAAGTATTCAAAATTGCCGGTTTTGGCTTGTCCGCATTGGCTTCAGGCAAATTGATTTGGCGGAGTCGGCATGATTCCATGTATTCCGCAGGCATTGAGTCGGAGATGTCAACGCACCCGCGATTTCGACCGTAACGAACGCCTGCTCGGCGACTGCCGATTTCTGCTTCCAGCGAAACTGACGCCGTAGCGCGCAGAAGGCGGGCGACCGCCGACAGATTGGCTCCGGGCACGGAAGCCTCCGCGACGATGCTGCGCTTAGGCGTCAAAAACCATGCGAAACGACGCCTTGCCGCAACACGATGCCAGCCTCACGTTTGGTAGTCATCCAGGCGCTGTCACGACAGCAAATCTCGTTGGGATTGCGAATCGGAAATCTTCAAACAAATAGTAGTCAGGCGCTTTCCCTTGCAGCTAGAGTTAGCGCCCGTTTGCAGATTGAAGCGATGAGCCCAGATCGGAAGTCATTTTCCAGTCGTCCTTCCGAAAACCGATCTGCGCGAATACACACAGTCAGTAAATTGGATAGAGAAGTGGCCTGAAGAATCTGAACAGCATCGATAGGTGGGTTTTCGCCTGAACGCGGCCTATTCTGGCCGAGAGCAGGAGATTGACCATGGCGAGACGAGCGAGGCGGAACCACACGCCGACCTTCAAGGCGAAAGTGGCGCTGG
>CANJWR010000308.1 GCA_947478455.1 Beijerinckiaceae bacterium
GCGGATCGTCGATTTCGCCTTTATGGCGGAGCGGGATCACTCTATCCTCGTTCATGGCGTAACGCTCCTTCGGGAGGTTCGGGTGGCTTCAGCACCAACCCCGTTACGCCGCCTTCTTCATACCGTCACCCAGTTTCCGACATAGCTCGTTGCCGGGCAGCCGACGTCTGGTCGCCAGCCTCGCAAATCGCTAGGAATATCTCGAGTCCCCGAAAATCGAATGTCTGCCGACTGGTCATTTCATCACCGGAATGCACCCCGGCGCGAGAGAAGCAATCATCATGCCGCATGGGCGCGCGGCAAAGCGCCAAACTGCCTGCTGTTTGCGCGACGCCTTTCGGATCAGAACAAGCCGAACTGAAGCGGGCCGTGCCGTCCGGTTGGGCAAACGGCGCACAGATGATCAGTTCGGCTCGTTTGAGCACTTGGGAAAACTCAAACTTGGGCTTTGCCATAAATTGTCCGGGATGGAGCACTGTAACGGCTGCCAATTTTCTGATAGGGTTGCGAATGCCGACCGATCCCGAAAAGCCCCGCTCCGAGCCTGAATTCCTCCCGCCGGAGCGGAAGGACCAGCGCGGCACGTCCGGTCAACAGGACTGGACCCGCCAGGGTTCGTCCTCGCAGGCCGGGGGCGCGTACCGGATGTATGTCGGGCGTGTCAGCCCGCTCCAGATGACGATTTTTGCGATTCTGGGGTTTCTGTTCGTGGCGGCGATCCTGTTTCTCTTCGCCGGGTTTCTGCTGATCGTGATTCCCGCGATCGCGATTCTGGTGACAATTTCGTTGGTCGTGGCCTTCTTCAGAAAGTCGATGCGTTCCGGCAGCTGACGGGCAGTCGTTTCCGCTGATTCGTCGCCCGGGCGTCGTTCGAGGCGGACCGAAGCGATGAGCCATTTGGCGGATTGAACCTGGCTCCGGGACCTGCCGACAGACCGGTCCAGAGCCTGCCTCTCGTGCATCTGTCTTTCGGGCATGGGAGAAAGCTGAAGTTCCCATTTGACAGGGGCGCGCAGCACGACTAACGAGCGACCTGGTTTTCCGGCGTCCTGCGTGTTTCGTGAATGCATGCCGCCGTCTTTCACCCGTCGCCTTCATCAAAGTCTCAGGGATCAGCAACACGTGGCGAAACCCGAACTCGGCAGTAAGCGCCAGTGCCAGAATTGTGGCGCAAAATTCTTCGACCTCGGTCGTGACCCGATCCTGTGCCCCAAGTGCGGCACAGTGTTTCAGGTAACGGCCGCCAGCCGTGCGCAGGCCCGCGGGGCCGCCGCCGATGACGAAGCAGCCCCGGAGGCCGCCGCCGAACTGGTGCCGCTTGAGGACGCCGACGCCGCCGACAGCAAGGCCGTGGCCGCCGTGGAAGACGATATCGAGATTGAGGACGATGATTCGGCCGACGAGACGTTCATGGCCGAGGAAGAGGAAGAGGACGACGACGTCGCCGGCCTCATCGACGGCGATATCGAGGACGACGAGGAGTCGTAGCCCCTCGCAAGAGTCTGTGGCGAAAACTTTCCCCGAAAGTTCGTGCGACAGGCTTGTGAAGCCCGCCGGTTGTGGCTATACACCCGGCGTCGCCGCCCGGTAACGAACCGGCCAGCAAACGACCCGTCCCAACGGGTTGTGACAAATTCGGGCCCAGCCCGAAAAAGTGGGGCCATAGCTCAGTTGGGAGAGCGCTTCAATGGCATTGAAGAGGTCGTCGGTTCGATTCCGTCTGGCTCCACCAAGCACTCTCGCCAAACCGACATTTCTGACAGGCTCTGCAGAATCCGCGCGTTTGCGGGGGATTTGGCGACGATGTTTGACGCAGACGAGTCTGAGGACGGTCTGAGGCGAGATTTCTGGCGCGGATTCCGGCGGCGTCTGAGCGGCTCGAAAGTTTTTTCCAAATTCTGATGTTGAGGCGCGGCCACAGACCGGTTCGTTTCACGGCAGACTGGTTCGCAAGGCGCGGTTTTGCTCGGCCTATCGTTGATTTTTTGAGCTGTGGACGACGAGCGCTGATTGCGGCGAGTGCTGGTCTGCTGTTAGCGGCTTGATAGCGCTACAAACCGATCTGGCGGCGCTGCTCTGACCAGTCCGTCGGCAAGTCAGCGAGGCGGGTCATCCCAAGACCTTGCGGGAGGTGTCCGGAGACTGCAGCCTTCACGATGTCCGGGGCGAGGCAGGCGAGCGAGAGCATTGAGCGAATATGGCGCTCGCTGCACTTCTCCCGCTCAGCGATGATATCGAGCGTGGCGTCGCCCTTCAGGACTTCCGCGAGCCAATGGCGTGCGGTGGCGATTGCGATGATGAGTTTGGTGCGGGGTTGTGAACGCATCGGTTTTGGGGATGGGCTCGTCGCGCCTTCGGGCCGAATGACCTCGCGGCGCGGGTTGGCGACCGGCCCGGGCCATGCGATGCGAATGATGTGTGGTTCGGTGGAGTCAGTGTGGTCGGCTGCAAAATGCGTCGCGGTGACCACATCGATCGTTCGCGGATGAACCACCACGCGCTCGACCCCGGCCACGATGTCCATGCCGGTTGCGACCGTCGTATGCCGAGCTGACTTGCCGCGAGCTTGGCGTAGCCCTTCCAGAACAATCTGCTCAATCTGCATCGCCGATACACGGGCTATCGTTCCAGCATCTTCCCTGCGGCCCTGCGCCAACACACAGGACGTGTAGTAGCGATACCGGACCCCCTTCTTGATCGCATAGGCGGGTGACATGCGGTTGCCCCGGTCGTCGAAGATCTTTCCCATCAGCAACATGTTGGTGGCGTCTCGCCGATCCCGGGTCCCTTGACGGTTGGCGTTCAGGATCGATTGAACCTCTTCAAAAAGGCCCTGATCAACAATCGGCAGATGCTCCCCTGGGTAGCTGTTCTGGCGGTGATTGATCTCGCCCAGATAGACCCGGTTGCGCAGGATCGCCGCCAGGGGGCCGTTGGTCAGGGCAATGCCGCCGACGACTTTGCCGCTCGACAGGGTGCGCTTGCGGCTGACGATGCAACGGTCTCGTAGATCTTTCTGAAGTGCAGGCAGCGACCTGAGATCGCGATAGCGCTCAAAAATGAGCCGGATCGTTTGCGCCTCCTGTTCTTCGACCAGCAGCTTGCGATCCTCGACCCGGTATCCCAACGGCACAACGCCGCCCATCCAGAGCCCCTTCTGTTTGGAGGCGGCGATCTTGTCCCGGATGCGCTCGCCCGTGACCTCCCGTTCGAACTGGGCAAAGGACAAGAGGAC
>CANJWR010000309.1 GCA_947478455.1 Beijerinckiaceae bacterium
AAAAAGATCCGTGTCACGCATGCATCAGAAAATACGCGGAGCCAGCGGAAACCAAAATATTCAACTTGTGGTTGAAACCTCTACCCACACGATTCAGCGAAGAGCCCGCGTTCTGCCCGCCTATTATCTGGCGTTCCTGATCTATCTGCCGCTGGCGCTTGCGCCGATTTTCGCATCGCTGCAAGTAAGTGATGCCGTCCAGCGCGGGTTGATGATCGGCGGGCTGCAACTGACGCTGCTGCAGGCCTGGGTGCCGGAAGCCGCAGTGACTTGGAACGGCCCGTCGTGGTCGCTCTCGGTCGAGGCGGTGTTCTATCTGCTCTTCCCGTTCATGATGCCTTGGCTGGAAAAGCTGTCGCTGCGTAATGTGTCGATCCTGGCTGTGCTCGCCTATGCGGCATCGCAGGGCGTCGCGGTGGCGGTGGACCTCGTGGGATCGGACAATATCGCCAGCGCGATCACGCGCGCTATGGGCCTTCGCGAAATCACCCCGACGGCCGGGCCGTTGTTCTTTACTTATTTTCCGCCGCTGCGTGTGCCGGAGTTTGTTTTCGGAGCGGCGCTCGGGATGGTGTTTCTGAAAGTTCCGCCGATGCCGGCGTCGTGGCGCGTGCCGGCCATCGGGCTGGGGCTGCTGGGCGTTTACGCGACATTCACTTGGCTCGATGGTCCGGTGCCATGGACGGCGATCAGCAATGGTTTTCTGGCTCCGTTCCTCAGCCTGATCCTGTTTGCGCTGGCCTATTCCGAGTCGCAGATATGGAACCATCTGTTTTTCGTGCGGCTCGGCGACGCCAGCTATTCGCTCTATCTGATCCACGTGCCGGTGATGCTCTGGATGGAAAAGATCGACGCCGCCTGGCTGAACTGGCAGATGACCCATCTGGAAATCTTCCTCCCGGCCTATCTGGTCGTGGTGATCGGCTCGTCGCTTCTATCGCTCACCTATGTGGAAGAGCCGCTGCGGGGGATGATCCGGCGGCGGTTTGCGGCGGCCCCTAGCCGACCGGCATTGGCCTGAAACCCGGCGCGTGACCTTGCGGCGCGGCTGCGCTACACCCACCTGATGAATACGACCCTACTGGTTTTCCTCGGAGCCGGCATTGGCGGGGCCTTGCGGCATGCCGTGAATTCGGCGTGCCTGCGCTATTGCGGGCCGGAGTTTCCGGTCGGCACCATGGTGATCAATATTCTGGGGTCGTTTCTTATGGGCGTGCTGGCCGGCTATTTCGCCTTCAAGGCGACAGAGAGCTGGTCGCAACACGTGCGGCTGTTCTGTACCACCGGGATACTGGGCGGCTTCACGACTTTCTCGGCCTTTTCGCTCGACGCCATCCTGATGTGGGAGCGTGGGCAGACCGGCGCAGCAGCGTTTTACGTGCTGGGCTCGGTGATCTTTTCTCTGGCGGGCCTCGTGGCGGGGCTGGCCTTAGTGCGGGCAATGACATGACCAGACCAACCCGCTCTTCCGCGCCCAAACCGGGTGGCGGCAAACGGCCTTTCCGGCAGGCCCCCTCGAAAAGCGCCGCCTCCAAAGGCGGCGATTATCGGAGCGCAACCCCGAAGGTCTCCTTCAAGGCAGCGCCGCGTCCTCCGGCAAAGCCGAAGCCTGTGGCGAAGCCCGAGGTCGAAAAGATTCCGGAAGAGAACCTGAAGGTTCAGACCCTGACGGTGACGGAGGACGAGGATCAGATGCGGCTCGACCGCTGGTTCAAGCGTCGTCTGCCGATGCTGTCGCTTTCGCATCTCAACAAGATCGTCCGCACCGGTCAGGTGCGCATCGACGGCAAGCGCGCCGAAACCTCGACGCGCCTGACGGCCGGCGCGCAGGTGCGGGTGCCGCCGGTGCAGACGGATGGTCCCGCCAAACCCGCCATCAAGCGCGAACCCAACGATGCGGATGCACGCACGATCCGCGACATGATCCTGTTCGAGGACAAGCATGTGATGGTGCTCAACAAGCCATGGGGCCTTGCGGTGCAAGGCGGTTCAGGCACGACGCGCCACATCGACGGCATGCTGATGTCCATGGCCGACAGCAACGGCGACCGCCCATTGCTGGTGCATCGCATCGACCGCGATACGTCCGGCGTGCTGTTGGTGGCGAAGTCGCGCAAGATCGCCGCCGATCTCGGCGAGCTATTTCGCTCGCGTCAGGCGCGCAAGATTTACTGGGCGGTTGTGGAAGGTGTCCCGAAGCCCATGCAGGGCCGCATCTCGTTGTTTCTCGCCAAGGGTGCCGGCATGGGCGACGACCGCAGCGGCAAGAAGCCGGGCGAACGGCGCGATCCGGAAAAGATGCGCGTCGCCAAACATGGCGAGGAAGACGCACAACATTCGATTACCTATTACACGACGGTCGACAAGGTTTCGCCGCGTCTGGCGTGGCTGTCGATGAAGCCGATCACGGGTCGTACGCATCAGTTGCGCGCCCATGCGGAAGCCATCGGCAATCCGATTATCGGCGATCCGAAATATGGTGTGGGCGACGAAAAAAATCCCCGCCGCACCGATCCGCTGCGCGCGATTCCGGCGCAGGTCGAGCGGAAGCTGCATCTGCTGGCGCGGCGTCTCGTGTTGCCGCATCCCAAGGGCGGCATGATCGACGTTGTAGCACCTCTGCCGCTGCATATGCAAAAGACGTTTGAGTTGTTTGGTTTCGACGCGAAACAGCGCGATCCCATCGAGGATGCACCGGAGGAATAAGGCTGAATGCCCAATTTTTCTCGTCGTCGCATTCAGGCTATGTTGGACGAATTGTCTGAGTTTCATTCGTCATCGGATCATCTCGATTTAGTGCGAAGGGTATCGCACAAGAAGGATACCGACCAAGTTTTGGCCGCAGAAATGGAGTTGGCGCTTCTTTGGAGTATGATAAAAATTCCAGATGCCCGGTTGTCAAGAGTTGAGCTCGGATCGGGTAGAAAGCCAGAAGCTTTAGTTCATCATCTATTTTCTAGGCCATCTGTAATTGAGGTTGCATCATTCTCTGAAGGTGCAGCGAATATCGACAAACAATATGAAAATGCCGTCTCTCAAATCTGCTCAGCCATCGATATTATGAAACCTCGTACGTCGCGATATTTGCAATTTTATTTTCATTGTTGGTGGGAAAAGGGGCTCGTCGCTGTTTCATGTGGGTAGCGTGTCCAGCACCCCTCCGGCGATGAGGTAGACCATCAACTTGAGGTTGCGCTTGCTGCGATAGCCTTTTGCCTTGC
>CANJWR010000310.1 GCA_947478455.1 Beijerinckiaceae bacterium
CCGTTTGTTCCTGGAGGTGCAGAATCTGATGAACCGGACCTATGTCGCCGCGGCGAATAACGTTTCCAACTCCATCAGTGCCACGACCGGTTTGCAAAATCCGGCGAGCGCTGTTTTGGCGGCCACGGGATCGGTCTACGCCGGTTCGCCGCGCAATGTCGTCGGCGGTTTAAAGGTAAAGTTCTGATGACGTACGCCGCAAGGAATCTCCTCGGTATGGTATGCGCGCTCCTGGCCTCGGCCGGGAGCGCGTATGCGCAAGAACATCATCATCACGCCGCACCGCCCCCGACCTGCGCCGACGTTTCAATGGCCTGTGCCGATAAAGCCACGCCCTTTTTACAGTCCGATGGAACGCTATGGCTGGCGTGGTCTGCTAACGGCCGCGTGGCGGTCGTTACCTCGCGGGATATGGGGCGAAGCTTTTCCGCGCCATCTTTCGTGAATAGCGCCGCCGAAAAGCTGGATGCCGGCGCCGACAGTCGCCCGCAGATTGTGCGCGATCCATCTGGTCGGGTCGTGGTGGCCTATACGATAGCCCGGGATGCCAATTACAACGGGCAGGTCTTAACAGCATCCTCTGCCGATGGCGTGAAGGCCTTCGGCGCTCCGCAACCTCTGACGCTCAGCGATGCCAGTCAGCGGTTTGTGGCTTTTGCTCTCGATCCGGCGGGCGATGTGTTTGCAGCATGGATCGACAAACGCAATCTCGTCGCGGCAAAGGCCGCGCATAAAAAATATAACGGCGCAGCTTTGGCCTTCGCATGGGCCGGGAGCGGCAAGAATTTTGCTCCCGCAGCCATCGCGCATGACAATACCTGCGAATGCTGTCGGGTCGGTGTGGCGTTTGCTGGGCCGCATCGTCCGGTCGTGATATGGCGCAACTTATTCGCTGGCGGTGTGCGTGATCATGCCGTTATGACGATAAACGGCGACCAGCCAGGCCCTGTCATGCGCGTGGCGGAGGACAACTGGAAAATCGATGCTTGTCCCCATCATGGCCCCGCATTGGCCGTTTCGCCATCCGGCACTTATCACGCCGCATGGTTTACCGAAGGCAGCAATCGGCAGGGCCTGTTCTACGCCCGTTCGGCGGATGCCGGTGTTACCTTTGGCAAGCCTCTGGCGATCGGCCAGGAAGACCGGCAGCCGTCGCGTCCCATGGTCTTTTCAACGCAACATGCGGTCTGGCTGGCGTGGAAGGAATTCGACGGGACGAGATCTCTGGCTGTGACCATGGTCTCACATGATGACGGGATGAGTTGGTCGAAGCCGAAAGTTGTGGCGGAAACCACCGAAGCGTCCGATCATCCGTTGATGGTCGGTTCGGGTGAACACGTCTTCTTGTCGTGGCTGACGCGCAAAGAGGGCTATCGGCTGATTGCTCTGGGGACGCCATGAGAGTCTCGGTCATCCTGTTTGCCCTCGCCGCGGCATTAGCCGCGCTTCCAGTACGCGCGCTCGACATCAAGCCGCTGGTCGGCGGCAGTTGGCAAGAATTGCTCAAGGAGCACGCGGGCAAGTCCCTGGTTGTACATTTTTGGGGATTAACTTGTGCGCCGTGCATTGCGGAGTTGCCGCGCTGGGCGGCTTTGCAGCGCGAGCGGCCCAACATGGCGATTGTCTTGGTCGCCTCCGATCCTGCGCCGGCCGACCTTGATGCGCAGGCTGCAGTCTTGAACAAAGCCGGACTGTCTGAAGTCGAAAGTTGGAGCTTCGCCGATCCGTTCACCGAGCGTTTGCGTCATGACATCGACCCGAGATGGCGTGGCGAGTTGCCGCGCACGATTCAGGTTGGCCGGGATGGTACGCGCAACGCGACAGTCGGGCCTGCCGATCTACGGGCCATCCGTAATTGGTTCGATGCTGACGTGGGCCGGAAACCCTAAACATGTTCAGGCGGTATTTCATTGCCTTGGCCGTGGTCGCGTTGGTGGCGATTGCTGGACTGGGTGTCCGCATGATGTGGCGCTCCAGTGCTCCGCCCGTTGCCGCAACGTCAGTAAAACATTTTTCTCTGATTGACCAAGCAGGCCGTTCGGTCGATGACGCGACCTATCGTGGGCGCTGGATGCTGGTGTTTTTTGGTTTCACGCGTTGCCCAGACGTGTGTCCCACTTCGATGATCTATGCCTCGGATCTTTTGAAGTCCTTGGGCCCGCTGGCGGAGACGCTGAATGTTGCTTTTGTGACGGTTGATCCGGAGCGCGATACGCCGGAGGTTCTTAAAGAGTACTTAGAAAATTTCGACCCCCGAATTATCGGCCTCACGGGCTCTGCTGAACAAATCGCCGCCGTGACGAAAACGTTCGGCGTGTATTACGCCAAAAGGAAAATCGAGGGCCAGGACGACTATGCCATGGACCACAGCACGGCTTTCTATCTCGTTGGTCCGGAGGGCGGCTTTCGCCGTGCCTACAATCTGCAACGGGGCGCCGACCAAATGACGGCGGACATTCGTGCCGCGATTTCACCGAGGGATTAGGTTATGCGCAAAATTCTCCTGGCAATGCTCTATATGCTTTCCACCGTCGCCATGGCGCGGGCCGCCGACGCGCCGATCGTCATAACGGGCGCCTGGGTGCGCGCAAGCCTCGGCCAATCTGGCACCACGGCGGGATACATGAATATTGAGAACCGCGGCGCATCGGAAGATAAGCTGCTGAGTGTTGCAATGCCGGTGGCGGGGATGGCGCATCTTCACGAGAGCACCATGAAAGGCGGAATCATGCAGATGAAAGCCGTCGATTCCCTGGCTCTCAAACCCGGCCAGAGCCTCGAGATGAAGCCTGGGGCTATGCATATTATGGTTATGGGATTGAAGTCTGTTCTGAAAGCCGGTGAGACTGTTCAGCTCGACTTGCAATTCGAACATGCGGGCCGCATCTCCGTTGAGGCCGAGGTGAGGGGCGTGAAGTAGAGCCGCAGATAGGAGCAGCAATGTCCCTCACGCTCTGGCTGGCTTACGTCGCAACGGTTTTCGTAATCTCGGGCACGCCCGGGCCCAATATGCTGTTGTCGATGACCCACGGCATTCACCACGGCCTGCGCGGAACGTTCAGTACGATGTTGGGCCTCCTGGCCGGCCTAGCGATCGTGCTGTCGATTTCGCTTGGAGGGCTTGGCGCGTTACTGCTGGCGTCGGCCTATGCCTTTGACGTCGTCAAATACGTCGGTGCGGCTTATCTCATCTATCTTGGGGTGAAG
>CANJWR010000311.1 GCA_947478455.1 Beijerinckiaceae bacterium
CTGCTCGCCATGGCCACAGTCGTGGAGGCAGGCCGCCAGACGGCGATGATGGCGCCCACCGAAATTCTCGCCCGCCAGCATTATGAGCGCATGCTGCCGCTGTGCGAGGCGGCCCGCATGACGCTCGCCCTGCTCACCGGGCGCGACAAGGCGGCCGAGCGCCGCAAGACCTTGGCCGCGCTGGAGTCCGGCGACATTGATGTGGTGGTTGGCACGCATGCCCTGTTCCAGGAGGCGGTCGCCTTCCGGGATCTGGGCCTCGCCGTGGTCGACGAACAGCATCGCTTCGGCGTGCATCAGCGGCTTGCGCTGGGCGCCAAGGGCGAGGCGGTCGACATTCTCGTGATGACGGCGACGCCGATCCCACGCACGCTCGTGCTGACCTATTTCGGTGACATGGATGTCTCCGTATTGCGCGAAAAGCCGGCCGGTCGCCAGCCGATCGACACGCGGGCCCTGCCCATCGAGCGGCTCGACGAAGTGGTGGCGGGCATCGGTCGCGCCCTGCAGAAAGGTGCGCGCGTCTACTGGGTCTGCCCGCTGGTCGCTGAAAACGAGGATCTCGACCTCGCCGCCGCGACCGAGCGCGCCGAAGTGCTGCGCCAGTTTTTCGGCGACCGCGTCGGTCTGGTGCACGGCCAGATGAAGGGCACCGACAAGGATGCGGCCATGGAGGCCTTCCAGCGCGGGGAGACAAGCATCCTTGTCGCGACCACGGTGATCGAGGTCGGCGTCGACGTGCCGCAAGCCACCATTATGGTGATCGAGCACGCCGAACGCTTCGGCCTTGCGCAATTGCACCAACTGCGCGGCCGCGTCGGACGCGGGTCGGACCGCTCGACGTGCCTGCTGCTTTACAAGCCGCCGCTGGGCGAGGTGTCGGAAGCGCGCATCACCATCATGCGCGAGACGGAAGATGGTTTCCGCATCGCCGAGGAAGACCTGAGATTGCGCGGCGAAGGGGAAGTGCTCGGCACGCGGCAATCCGGCACGCCGGGCTTTCGCCTCGCCAGCCTCGACGTGCATGGTGCCCTGCTGCCGGTGGCGCGCGACGATGCGCGCATGATTGTCGAGCGCGACCCGATGCTGGAGACCGAACGCGGCAAGGCCGTGCGGACGCTGCTGTATCTGTTTGAGCGGGATGATGCGGTCAGGTTGCTGCGGGCTGGTTAGGTGAAACGGGTTTGCGCGTGCAAGTCGAAGGACCCGCGTAACCTGTCCCAACGTGGACTTGGCAGCACGATGCAGCCAAATGCGTTCATGTAGAATTTTTCCAGAGTCGGAATGAACACATGGCCCACGCACAATTGGCCGCCGAACCTGGACTGCTCTGAGTAGTAAATCTCGAACCCCTTGTCGGTCAGGACGTCCGTCAAAAATGAAGCCTGCTGATGAACGTCCCCGTTGAAAGCGAAGCCGACTATTTCGTCGTAGCTGACCGTGATCGACTTTCGCCGTAGAATTTCTGTCAGGGGCATCTTGACACAAACATTCAGGTATATGGGCTCATCCTTCAGCATCGCAGCATAGAAGGCCTCGGTCTCGGCTGGTTCAGAGAAGCAAATTTCCATGAATTGCGCCAGCTCGGAAACGCTCCTTTCAAGCGCGTGGGCTTTGTCCGGGGAACATCCAAAGCCCTTTATGGTCGGGAACGTACCGCGGCTCCAATCATCAATCGCGACGGCGCAGAAAACAGGTATTCCAATGTCGCTCATCGTCAGATCAAAGATTTTAATTCTGCTGCCGATAGCGGCCTCCAACAGCTTGATGTCACGTATGAACGTCGCCGGGAGCGATTCGAGATCGACGTCTCGGATCAATCCGCTTTCTGAAAAGAATATGTTCAGCAAGAACATCCCGAACGCGTCTCGTTCGAGAGCCTCGCAAATGGAATGAATGAGAACCTCGTCTTTGCAGCTACCAAGCGATACGCCGGTCGTCGATGAGTAGCGCATCAGTTTTGCATAATTGTAATTGTCGCCAGAGAACCGGACGTGCTCAGGATAGTATGGATTGGCGTAAAAGGTCGGATAGAGCAATTGACCTGATTTTCCCACGCGATCATAAATGCGAACGCTCATCATCTGATTGTCGCCAACGCCAAGGCTCGATGTCAGTCGCTCCAATTGCAGGGCGTTTTGCGCAATGATGTCATGCGAAAGGGCAAGTTTCGTCATGGGTTCAAAGTGACCGGCCGTTAGACTGAGCGCCTCCAGGGCTTCGCAGATCGCTCCAACGGTCGCACTTTCGCCGCGCCCTTTTCCCGAGCCCCTGGCGACCAGGCTCCCATCTTGTATTCTGTAGAGACTGAGGTCAGAGCGCGTATAGGGGCCGAGTTGCGCTTCGCGAGATACACACCGGAGCCCAGTTCGGGCGACAAAGTCGTGAGCCAAGGACAAGGTTTGCTGCAGCGATAATTTGCGATCTGCAGGAACCAACGGTTCAACTCCCAAGCTACCAGAAGGCATCGCCCCAAATCGATATTCGGGACGATGCAGGTTTGCGTGCAACGCATTCGATCATCTGTGAGAGCAGTAAGCATCTCCAGCGGCAATGACGGTCGTGATCGCAACTTTCACGACTGGATTTGAAACCACGCCCAAGAGGGCTTGAAGGGCTGGTTTCGCAGCTGGCCACAGACTGCAAAAGTTTGTCGCCTGCACCGCCTTGGCGTCAGCGTCCGTGAAGCTCGAAGCTTCGCCCGGCTCTGCGCCGGCAAAATTTACTTGCACGGAAGCAATGCCCAACATCTTGATTTGGCTGGCTTCGGAATCAGAAACCCCCTCAAGGCCGCCTGGAAGTGAAGCAGCTATCGGTCCCATGATAAAACCCATCATACATCTCCAGAAAAGGAACAAAAAAAAGCAACCGAGCTGATGCAAAAAATAGAGACAGCCCGCCGACCAATCTAGCAACTTGTTTTAGGCGAAGCTACACATTTAGCGTCGATCGACCTATCCTGAGTTTTCAGGACGCGACAGGCATGACATGTCGCCCGGGATCGTCATTGCGAGGAGCGTGAGCTCCGCAGCAATCTGCAGTCAGGTTGCTGCGGGCTGGGTGATCGCGTCCACCCTTCTCCCGCGCTGGCGGGAGAAGGTGTCATGCGCAGCATGACGGATGAGGGCTTTTCAACTTACGCCTATCTTGAAGCTGCAGGCGCCCTCACCCGTCGCGCTTCGCGCGCCACCCTCTCCCGCCAGCGC
>CANJWR010000312.1 GCA_947478455.1 Beijerinckiaceae bacterium
CAGACCAGATAGAATTGTTCCTCGATGGAAATGCTCCAAAGCGGCGTCGCCGGATTGCTCGACCATTGGCCGCTTTGAAAAAACCAGTTGCCGGCCATCAGCATGAACATCGTCAGCATGAGCGCATCGGCGGGATCGCGGTTCACCGCATAATGCAGCCAACCCAGCAGCAGGCCGAAGAAATACAGCGGCCAGATGCGCAGGACGCGCCGCACGTAGAAGTCGCGCAGATGCACATAGCCCGTCTGGGCCTTCTCGCGCATCAACAGGTCGGTGATCAGAAAAGCGCTCAGGGCGAAGAACAGGCTCAGTCCGTAGCCGCAAAGATTGCCGATGGAGGCCAGTACGCCTGCCGCCGATCCGTAGAAGGCCGGATAGCCGGATTCATGGCGCGGCAGGATGTGATGCAGGAAGACCAGAAAGAACGCCATGAAGCGCAGAACATCCAGTTCCGGCCGATAGGGCGTTCGCCGGACTTCCCCGGCTGGAACCGCAACTGATGCTGGATAGGTCGCCAAAAGCGTCATGCAACGAGGGTCCGGCAGCGCCGGGAGCCCCAAAGCCCCGGCAAATTCCGCCAATCGTGCCATGAAGCCGGTTAAAGCCTCGTGCATCGCAATCTCCGGCGCACAAGGGTTTGAAAAGCCCGCCTGAACCGGGCTACACTTGCGCCACAAAGGCGAACGGCGGATGGCCGACGCCCCGGGAGGACAAGCATGGCTGATTCAGCGCCGGCATTTTATGCCGACCTCTACGCACATCTCCGCAAGGCCAATATGGAAATGCTCGCCTATGTGCCGGACGAGGCGCTGGGTCCGATTCTTGACAGCGCCGAGGCAGACAATGCGGTCCGCACAGTCGTCATGACCACAGAGGAAGAAGGCGTCGCGGTCTGTTGCGGGGCGGCGCTCGTCAACAAGCGCGCCGTGATGATGATGCAGTCGAGCGGCGTCGGCAATTGCGTCAACGCCTTCACGCTGATCCAGAACTGCCGCATTCCGTTTCTGGCCCTCATCGCCATGCGGGGAGAATTCGGCGAGACCAACGCCTGGCAGGTGCCGATGGGCAAGAATACGGCAGCCACGCTGGAACTCGCAGGCTTTCATGTGCTGTGGGCGAAGCGGCCGGAGGAGGTCGCCACTATCGTCGACGCAGCCGCCGACATGGTCTGGAAGGGCAATCAGGCCGTGGCGATCCTGCTCTCGCAGCAGCTCGTCGGCGCAAAGCAATTGTGAGGATCGGCCATGAGCAACAATGTGATTGATCGTCTCGACTTCATCCGTGACCTGCTGAAAGACGCCGGCGACATGATCGTCGTCACAGGCATCGGCACGCCCGGCTCCAACACCCGCAATGTCGCCGACCGTGGGCTGAATTTCTACATTTCGGGCGCCATGGGCGCGGCCTCGGGCGTCGGGCTGGGCATAGCGTTGGCGCGGCCCGACCGCAATGTGACCGTCATCACAGGCGACGCAGAACTGATGATGAATGTCGGGACGCTCGCCTCCATTGCGGTGGCGCGTCCGCGCAATCTCTCCGTCGTGGTGATCGACAACGAGCGCTTCGGCGCAACCGGCTCGCAGATCAGCCACACCGCCCACGGGGTCGACATCGCCGGCATCGCCAGGGCCAGCGGATTTCCGTTGGCCGAAACAGTCCGTGAACAGGGTGCGGTTGAAGCCGTGCGCAAGCACATTCACGCTGGCGAAGGCCCGTATCTTTGCGTGGCGAAAGTCGGCGCCAACCGCCGCCTCGGCCCCGGCGGCGCACGCATCCGCGACGGCGTGATGACGAAATTCGATTTCATGCGCGCTCTCGAGGCATCGGACGCCAAAGCCTAGCCAAGCAAGGCGCGCCTGCGCTCCAGCAGGCGGCGTTCGGGCGCAAGTTTGACGAGCACAATCGCGGCGTCGAACGCCGCGCGCGCTTCGTCAGGACGCTTCAGGCGCATCAGCAGATCTGCGCGCGTCGCATCCAGCAGCCAGTAGGCCTGAAGGTTTCCGCGCGCGCTCAACGCATCGACCAGTTCGAGCGCGCGCGCCGGGCCTTCCACCATCGAAATGGCAGCCGCCCGATTCAACTCCACGATCGGCGAGGGATGGATTCGCCCCAGCACCTCGAACAGTCCCGCAATCTGTCGCCAATCAGTGGAGTCAAAATCCGGCGCATTGGCGTGCAAAGCCGCTATGGCGGCCTGCACCACATAGGCATCCGGGACGCCGCGCAGCCGCAGTGCAGTTTCGACCAGTTCTGCGCCCTCATCGACTTCAGCTCGCACCCAGAGCGTGCGATCTTGATCTTCAAGCCGGATGACGTCGCCGTTCAAATCTTGCCGGGCGTCTCGGCGGGCATGGTGCAGAAGCATCAGGGCAAGCAGCCCCAGCACCGGTGAGCGATCCGGTATCAGCGCATTGATCATCCGCACAAGCCGGATGGCCTCGACGCACAGTTCTGGACGCATCAGGTCATCGCCCTCGCTGGCCGCATAACCTTCATTGAAGACCAGATATACGACCGCCAGCACGCCTACCAGTCGCTGCGGCAGAACATCAAGATCGGGCACCCGATAGGGAATGCCCGCCGATCGGATTTTCGATTTCGCCCTCACCAGACGTTGCGCCATCGTGTCCTCCTGGACAAGAAACGCCCGTGCGACAGCGCCTGTCGGTAAACCGCAAATCGTTCGTAACGTAAGCGCAACCTGAGCTTCCATCGAAAGCGCCGGATGGCAGCACGTAAAGATCAGGCGCAGCAGATCGTCTGAAAGGTCCGGGTCTTCGCCCAAATCCGGCAGGACGACGATTTTCGCTTCTGCCTCGATCTGCTTTTCCTTGCCGCGCTGCATGGCGGCTCGTCGCAGTCGGTCGATGGATTTGTTGCGACCGACATTGACGAGCCATGCGCGCGGATTGTCCGGAACGCCGCGCGCCGGCCACACATCGAGCGCCGATATAAAAGCATCCTGCAGGGCTTCTTCAGCCAGTTCGAAATCTCCGACCAGCCGGATCAACGTCGCCAGAACGCGACCCGACTGGTCCCGAAATATGCTCTCGATATCGGAACGATGCATGGGAGTGTGCGAAGCCTGATTGCCTAGTTCGTGTAGACCATGATCGGCCGCACCTCGATGGAGCCGAATTTGGCCGACGGAATGCGCGCCGCAATCGCTGTCG
Organism: Beijerinckiaceae bacterium; assembly: GCA_947478455.1. Taxonomy (GTDB): domain Bacteria; phylum Pseudomonadota; class Alphaproteobacteria; order Rhizobiales; family Beijerinckiaceae; genus Terripilifer. Next base: position 3,174 of record CANJWR010000312.1, read on the forward strand.
C
>CANJWR010000313.1 GCA_947478455.1 Beijerinckiaceae bacterium
CCGCCGCCCGGCAGGCAGGGTCGCCAGCCGCATTGCGCTTGAGGGCGTCAATCCCGTATATCCCCGCCCATCCTGCGATGGCGCCTGCGATCAGGGCAGCCGCGATCAGGCCCCGGCGTCGCCAGGGTTTGGTGCTTGCGGTCGTGGTGTCGGACGGCTGTGGTGTCATCTTTGGTTTGTTGAATTTGAGTTTCAGAATCCGGCCCGGCCGGAACAGGTGGATCATGAGCAATACGATGTGGGGCGGGCGCTTCAGCACGGGTCCCGACGCCGTGATGGAAGATATCAACGTCTCCATCGACGTCGATCGCCATCTCTATGCGCAGGACATTGCCGCGTCAAAGGCTCACGCCGCGATGCTGGCCGCGCAGGGCATCATCGAGGCGGACGATGCAAAAAACATCGCTCACGGTCTAGACACGATCCTGTCAGAAATCGAGGCGGGCACCTTCACCTTCAAGCGCGCGCTGGAAGACATTCATCTCAACGTCGAAGGGCGCCTGACCGAACTGATTGGGCCTGCGGCCGGACGATTGCACACAGCGCGCTCGCGCAACGATCAGGTGGCGACGGATTTTCGCCTGTGGGTCCGCGACCGCATCGACGACCTCGATGCCGCGCTGATGGACTATCAGCGGGCGCTGGCCGAGCGCGCGCTCGAGCATGCCGAGACCGTGATGCCGGGCTTCACGCATCTGCAGACGGCGCAGCCGGTGACATTCGGTCATCATCTTCTGGCCTATGTCGAAATGGCCGCGCGCGATCGCGGCCGCTTTGCTGACGCGCGCAAGCGCCTGAACGAGAGCCCGCTCGGCGCCGCCGCGCTGGCCGGCACGTCATTTCCGATCGACCGCGACATGACGGCGAAGGCGCTCGGCTTCGACCGGCCCATGGCCAATTCGCTCGATGCGGTCTCCGACCGCGACTTCGTTCTTGAAGTGCTGGCGGCGGCATCGATCGCGTCGATCCACTTGTCGCGTTTCGCCGAGGAGATCGTGATCTGGACGTCGCCGCTGGTCGGCCTGATCCATCTGTCGGATAAATTCACCACCGGCTCCTCGATCATGCCGCAGAAGCGCAACCCCGATGCGGCTGAGCTGGCGCGTGCAAAAACCGGCCGCATCATCGGTGCGCTCAACGCGATGTTCCTGGTGATGAAGGGGTTGCCGCTCGCCTATCAGAAGGACATGCAGGAAGACAAAGAGGGCACCATCGGCGCGCTCGCGGCCCTGATGCTGGCGATTCATGCCATGACCGGCATGGTGCGCGACCTCACGGCCAATCAGAGCCGCATGAAGAAAGCGGCGGGCGAGGGCTATGCGACAGCCACCGATCTCGCCGACTGGCTGGTGCGGACGTTGAAGATGCCGTTCCGCGACGCCCACCACGTCACCGGCCGCATCGTTGCGCGCGCGGCGGAAGTCGAGGTGCCGCTGCACCGGCTGCCGCTGGCGGACATGCAGGCGATCGAGGCGCGAATCACCGAAGACGTGATCGAGGTCCTGTCGGTGCAGAATTCGGTCAGAAGCCGGCTCAGTTTTGGCGGCACTGCGCCCAAAAACGTGCGCTCGCAGGCCCGCGCCTGGTTGAAGCGGTTGCCGCGCGACTGAGCTGCCAAAGCATGGACCGGCGTCAATTTGGCCAGTTTCGGGGATGTTTTTGCCGCTGCCGGGTCTCGCCTTGGCGAGAGGTTATTTGTATGGTGGCGCGCCATTCGAGGAGCTTCTGACGTGACGCGCATACAGGTTGGATTGGTTGCAGGGCTGACGGTGCTGGCGCTCGGATTGTCGCGCTGCGGGCGCAAAGGTCCGCTCGACCCGCCGCCGGGTGCGTCCGCCGCGCCCGGAACGCAGCAGGCGCAAACGCAGCCGCAGACGCCGGCCGGCATTTTCGTCAGCCCGGCGCCGGCCGAAGACAGCCAGACGGCTGAGGCGGCCAAAGGTCCGAAGAAGCGGATTTTCCTCGACGGCCTCCTGAACTGATCCTCAAAGTTTTTTCAAAGCGTTTTCGAGCGAAGTGGGTACCGGTTCGCGTGAAGAAAACGCGTCAGCAAAAGGCTAGAGCCCGGCTTTGATTTTATCAAAGCCGGAAAGGCTCTAGAGCGTGTCATGCATCATTTCGATTATCGTGACGGCGTCCTCCACGCCGAGGCGGTGAATCTCGAAACGCTGGCGCAGTCCGTCGGCACGCCGTTCTATTGCTATTCCACCGCCACCATCGAGCGGCACTATCGCGTGTTCGCCGAAGCCTTCGCCGATGTGAAGGCGCTGATTTGTTACGCGATGAAGGCGAACTCAAATCAGGCGGTGCTCGGCACATTGGCGCGTCTCGGTGCGGGCGCCGATGTGGTGTCGGGCGGTGAACTGAAGCGCGCCCTGGCCGCCGGAATTCCGCCGAACAAGATTCTGTTCTCGGGCGTCGGCAAGACGGCCGATGAGCTGCGCCTCGCGCTCAGCCACGACATCCTGTCGATCAATGTCGAATCCGAACCCGAGCTCGATCTTCTGTCGGCGGTTGCGTCGTCGATGGGAAAGACGGCGCGCGTGTCGGTGCGCGTCAATCCCGATGTCGATGCGCGCACGCACGCCAAGATCGCGACGGGCAAGTCCGAGAACAAGTTCGGTATTCCGCTGAGCGGCGCGCGCGAGGTCTATGCGCGCGCTGCGAAGTTGCCCGGAATTCGGCTGACCGGTGTTGATATGCATATCGGCAGCCAGATCGTCGATCTTGCTCCCTTTGGTGATGCCTTCACGCTGCTTGCGGATTTCGTTCGCACGCTGCGCGGCGATGGCCATGCCATCTCGCATGTTGATTTCGGCGGTGGTCTCGGCATTCCCTATCGTGCCGATGCGGAGGCCCCGCCCGGACCCAAGGCCTATGCCGACGTGGTGAAGCGTTCGCTGGCCGGACTCGATTGCACGCTGGCCTTCGAGCCCGGCCGTCTGATCGTCGGCAATGCCGGAATCCTCGTGGCGCAAGTCCTGTTCGTGAAGCGCGGCGAAGCCAAGACCTTCCTCATTGTGGACGCTGCGATGAACGATCTCATTCGGCCGACGCTCTATGAGGCGCATCACGATATCCAGCCGGTCCGAAAGCCTGCAGCCGGGCATCCGAGTGAAGTCGTCGATGTCGTCGGGCCGGTGTGC
>CANJWR010000314.1 GCA_947478455.1 Beijerinckiaceae bacterium
AGGTCGCCGCCCAGTTTGCCTTTCAGCGCAGCGTTGACGATCTGGTGCTGCTGCACCCGGGTCTTGCCCTTAAATGCGGCTGAAACAACAGTGGCCGCGTAGTGATCCCCATCGCCGGCAAGATCGCGGATTTCGACTTGTGCATCCGGCAGGGCGGCCTTGATCAGACGCTCGATTTCACTGGCCTGCATCGCCATGGGATGTCTCCGTCACTTCGAGGTGTTTGCGGGCGCCGTTGCGCCCAGAGCCTGTTCGAGCTTGTCTACAACGCTTTTCGCAGGTTCGACACAGGGGAGACTGATGCCGCCCTGCATCATGACAGAGCACCTTGTCGGATCCGTATATTGAACGGCAATCACGTCGGTTGCACGAACGAAATTGCTTCCCGCGAGGGATTTCAATTCAACGAATATCATTTTGTATCCTATCCGAAGCGCTGGCGGCATCCATATAATCGGGAAACCAGCTCTCGTGTGCTGACTTGAGAGTCTGAAGCGAAATCGCAACTTCGCCGGGCAACGTTAAGGAATCGCCCTCTGTTATTCCGATCCATGTGGCGGGCACGGCCAATTCGGCGAATTGGTTCAGTATGCGGTCCGCCGACAAAGCCGGGCAGGTGATCAGATAGCGGGCCTGATCCTCTCCAAACAACCAGCCATGCAGCGGGCCGACTGTGCCTTGAGCTTCTATGACGGCGCCAATGCCGGATGCCATCGCCATTTCCGCAAGGGCAAGCGCCAGACCACCATCGGACAGATCATGCACTGCCGTTAGTTTTCCGGAGACGATCATTTCTCTGATTGCATCGCCATTCCGTCGTTCTGCTGCGAGATCGACCGGTGGAGGGGCGCCGGTTTCGCTTCCGCAAATATCCCGCAGATAAATCGACTGCCCCAGCCAGCCCTCCGTTGCGCCCACAAGGATGATTGCCTCGCCGACAGCCTTGAACGCCAGAGTCGCAGTTTTTGTAACGTCCTTTACCAGACCGACGCCACCAATGGCCGGTGTGGGAAGAATGCCCCGCCCCTGGGTTTCGTTGTAGAGGGAGACGTTGCCGGACACGATCGGGAAATCCAGCGCGCGGGCGGCGTCGCCAATGCCGCGAACCGCGAGAACGAATTGTCCCATGATTTCGGGGCGCTCGGGATTGCCGAAGTTCAGATTGTCTGTCAGCGCCAATGGCAAGGCGCCTACAGAGGTCAGGTTGCGCCAGGCTTCCGCGACAGCCTGTTTGCCGCCTTCGAGCGGATCGGCCTCGCAATAGCGTTGGGTCACATCCGTGCAGAGTGCAAGCCCCTTCGGGCCTTCGCCGAGGCGGATTACGGCTGCGTCTCCGCCCGGTTGCTGGATCGTGTTGCCGAGAATCAGATGATCGTATTGTTCCCATACCCATCGTTTGGAGGCTTGATCGGGAGAGCCGACAAGCTTGATTAAAGCATCGGCGTTGGACGTCGGCGGTTCAACGTCCGCGGTCGCCAATTTTGGCAGAGTTGGGGTAGGAACCCAAGGACGATCATAAAGCGGCGCCTGATCGCCCAACTCCTTGATCGGTAGATCGACCTTGACCTCGCCGTGATGTTTGACCACGAAGCGAAGAGTATCGGTGGTGCGGCCGATGACGGCGAAATCCAGTCCCCATTTGGTGAAAACGGCTTCGGCCTCGGCTTCCCGGGCGGGATCGAGAACCATAAGCATCCGCTCCTGACTCTCGGATAGCATCATCTCATAGGCGGTCATCCCGGGTTCGCGGCATGGCACCTTGTCAAGTTCGAGCTCAATGCCGAGATCGCCTTTTGCGCCCATTTCTACAGCGGAACTTGTCAGACCAGCTGCGCCCATATCCTGAATGGCAATCACGCATCCCTTTTGCATGATCTCGAGACAGGCTTCGAGCAGCAGTTTTTCCGAAAATGGATCGCCCACCTGAACAGTGGGCCTTTTCTCGTCGCTTTTTTCGTCGAATTCTGCCGACGCCATCGTGGCGCCGTGAATTCCGTCGCGTCCAGTCTTTGACCCCAAATACACGATGGGGCGACCGACGCCGGTCGCCTTGGCGTAGAAAATTTCATTGGTTTTGGCGATCCCGACCGCCATGGCGTTGACGAGAATGTTGCCATCATAGCGCGTATGGAAATTCACCGAGCCAGCAACGGTCGGCACGCCGAACGAATTGCCATAGCCGGCGATGCCGGCGACGACGCCTCCTAACAGATGGCGGGTCTTGGGATGTTCAGGTGCGCCGAACCGCAGAAGGTTGAGACATGCGACCGGGCGGGCGCCCATGGTGAACACGTCGCGCAGAATGCCGCCTACGCCTGTCGTGGCTCCCTGATAGGGCTCGATAAACGAAGGATGGTTGTGGCTCTCCATCTTGAATACACAGGCCAGCCCGTCACCAATGTCGATAACGCCGGCATTTTCGCCAGGACCCTGGATAACCCAGGGAGCTTTGGTCGGTAGGCCGCGCAAATGCAGGCGAGACGATTTGTATGAGCAGTGCTCGTTCCACATTGCCGAAAAAATGCCGAGCTCGGTAAATGTCGGCGCCCGAGCGATGAGAGCCAGAATGCGCTCGTACTCGTCTGGCTTCAGCCCGTGCTGGGCGACAAGAGCCGATGTGATTTCAGGTTCATTTCGCAGCAAGGGATGGACCTCTGGCTGAAGCACCCCGAGGGCGCGATTCATCATGTCGATTAAGGCCGTAAGGCCTTGAACGCAACACTGATCCAATTTGAAACAGGTGCGGTCGCATTTTCATACCTTATCTCGCGAGAAATTGGTGCCTATTCATGCAACACCCTGAAGCCAGACCCATTTTTGGCCTGTTGGATCGTGCGGCCCGCCGCTTGCTGAGCATTCGGTTCAGGAGGCCAGCATGTCCCAAAATTGCATCAAGGAACTCGCGCACCGGTTTTTCCGCAACTCCGACGGAAGCGTCGGCCTGTTGTTTTCGTTGACCACATTACCGCTGATTCTTTTGGCTCTTCGCTGAATCGTGTGGGTAGAGGTTTCAACCACAAGTTGAATATTTTGGTTTCCGCTGGCTCCGCGTATTTTCTGATGCATGCGTGACACGGATCTTTTTCAGGCGGCGCTCGGGCTTTCCGCGCCTTGGTTTATCAGC
>CANJWR010000315.1 GCA_947478455.1 Beijerinckiaceae bacterium
CATCGAGGATGCGGTTTCGGCGCGCACCGGACAACTCTACGAACGCCTGAAGGTCGCCTACCAGCACACCAAGACCCGCGATAACACCTGTTCGTGCAAGGCTGCAGGCTCGGTGATTCAAGCGTCCGTTCCGCTGTCGCGAGACATCACCATGCGTCGCGGCGATTCCGTGATGACAGAAAAGGGCGTCCGGGTCTTCCGTGGCAAGACGGCCAAAAGCGCAAAGGCGTCCGACTTTGTGGCGCTTTCCCAGTCGAAAGACGTTGATCCGCAAAAGCGCAAACTGCTCAGCGCACTCGAGCGCGTTTCGGCGCCTCAGCTCGCTTCGGTGCGTCAACGTGCGCCGGTCAGCACACGCGCAACGCAAAACTCGCCCGTTTCGCCGCCCCTCTATTCGGCCCCTTCCAACAAGTCCGTGCGGTTGATCGGCGACAATGTGATCATGTCGCAATAGTCAGGGCCTAGTCGGCGAACACGCCTTGGTTTTGCTCAAAACTTGCTATAGTCCCGGCGTCGCCTTACTCGGGCGATATCTGGGGTTTATCGCGGCAGCATGAGCAGAACATTCAAGTGGACGCTGGCTCTGGCCGGTCTGGCGGCGCTGCTGGCGCTGTCCGTGCCCTGGTCGCTTGGCGACGAGGCGCTGCGCCGCGAAATCGCCGACCACATTCAGCAGAAGACAGGCCTGCAGGCGTCTCTGGACGGACGCCTGGTGATTGCGCTTGCGCCGCAGCCGACGTTGAAAATCGAGACGGTTTCCTTTCGTGATGAACGCGGCGGCGTTGATATTTCAGCGCCGGTTTTCAAGGGCGCATTGAGATTGCTGCCCCTGTTCGCCGGACGGCTCGAGCTCAATGCGATCTCGCTCTCGGACGCCACAATCACAATCGATATCGAACACCTTCCCGGACCGGGAATTCCGGATCAACGCGCCGGCATACGCGATCAGCAGACTGAGCCGCGTGGCGCAATCAATCTCGTTTCATCGAAACTCCGCGTCAAATCCCGGGACAGGATCATCGCAGAACTGGCGGCGCTCGACGCTACTGCCGATTGGCCGACTTCGGCCTCGGCTGCCTCCATCATGGCGAGCGGGCTGTGGCAAGGCGAGCGTATCGAAGCCGCTCTCTGGATCGGCAGGTTCGATGCCCTGCGACGCTCCGAAGGCTCTGCGGTGACGATGAAGTTCGACACTCCGCGCGCCACCGTTTCGCTGAACGGCAATCTGGAACTGGGGGTTCGCCCGCTATTCGACGGCAAGCTTTCCGTTTCGGCGGCTGCGCTCGGCGATCTGCTCAGGAATGCCGGATACGAAAACCCGTTTCCCATGCCCATGCGGGCCCTGACCGCGACAGGCAACCTCAAGGCCTCGTCTCAAAACGTAGCCCTTACGGATGCACGCATTTCAGCAGACGGCACGGCTTACGAAGGCAGCATTGCCTTCGCAAACCTTGACGGCCGCCCACTCCTCTCGGGCACGCTTGCTGCGAACCAGTTACAGCTCGCACCTTTCGTGGCGAAATTTCCTGTCATGCTGAATGCAGAAAACGCTTGGAACCGCGAACCGCTGGTCAAGCCCGGCTTGCCGCATTTCGATCTCGATCTGCGACTGTCAGCGGCTCGCGCGCGGCTTGATCGTTTCCAGATTCAGGACGCCGGCATCGCCATCAAGGCCTTCAACGGACAGCTGGATGTCTCCCTGATCGACGCGCGCGGATATAACGGTCGTCTCAAGGGCCGCTTCATCGCCGGCGCACGAGAGAATGGAGTCAGTACAAAAATCACCGCAAGCTTTCAGCGCATCGACGCCGCCGCCATGTTCGGCGACACGTTCCGTCTGAATGTTCTGGCTGGCGAAGCGACAGGCGCCTTGACGGCGGAAGGCGAAGGCGACTGCCTCGCGGAGATCGTTCAAAGTCTCAACGGGCGCATCGAGGCCAGTATCGATAACGGCGATCTGCTCGGCATCGATCTTGATCAGGCTTTGCGACGCACCGAAAAGCGACCGCTCTCAGTGGTGACCGAAATGCGCCGCGGACGAACGAGTTTCGCCAAAGCCGGCCTGACGGGCCGGATCGCCGATGGCATGCTTGAAATCGACGACGCCGCAGCGACCGGCTTCAGCCTGTCGACTCAGATTGCGGGCGCGTTCAACTTGCCGGATCGTACAGTGCGACTGAAGCTGTCATCGGTGAACACGCTGGCTGACGGTTCGATAAAGCCGGATTCGCCGCGCCTGATGCTGGACATTCTAGGCTCCTGGGACGAACTGCGACTCGAAATCGATTTCGATAGCCTGTTGAGGAAGTCCGAAGCGGCTGCCCCCCTGCTCAACAGCGCAAGGCCGCTCGCGACGCCTGCCGCTGTGGCTCCGTGATCAAGCGGCAGTTTTCTGCGCGCTGCCGCGACTGATCAGCAAACCGATCAACAGACAAACCGCGACAAACACAATCATCAAAGTCGAGATCGCATTCACCTCCGGCGTCACTCCGAGCCGCACCTGACTATAGATACGCATTGGCAGCGTTGTCGAACCGGGCCCCGACGTAAAGCTCGCAATCACCAGATCGTCGAGCGAAATCGTCATGGCGAGCAGGAAGCCTGACGCAATCGCCGGAGCAGCCAGCGGAAGAGTGATGGACAGAAAGGCCCGCAATGGCGTTGCGCCCAGATCCATCGCGGCTTCTTCCAGCGACAGGTCCATTGCAGCAAGTCGCGGATAGACCACCACGGTCACAAAACAAAGACCGATGGACGCATGTGCGACGATGACCGTCGCAAGTCCGCGCTCCAAGCCGAGCGCCACAAAGAGCAGCAGCAGCGACAAGCCCGTGATAACTTCCGGCAGGACCAGCGGCGCATAGATCATCGCCGAAAAAAGGCTATGTCCCCGAAATTTGCCGAAACGCGCCAGCGCATAGGCGGCGATTGTGCCAAGTACGGTTGAGATGACCGCCGAACTCAGCGCTACCACCAGGCTCGCCCGCAGGCTCGTCATCAATTGCTGGTTCGCCCAGAGCGACGCATACCATCGCGTCGAGAAGCCGCCCCACACGGTCACAAGCCGCGACTCGTTGAAGCTGAAGCCGATCAGCAGCGCAATCGGCACGTAAAGAAACG
>CANJWR010000316.1 GCA_947478455.1 Beijerinckiaceae bacterium
CCCCGCAATGTCGGCAAGATCGGCGCATTTCTCTACAATCTCACCAAATCTACGGCGGGCGGATTGCAGGCTTTGGCCATCGGGGCCATTGAGAATGCGTGTCTCGACATCAAGGCGAAGGCGCTCGGCATTCCGGTTTACGAATTGTTCGGCGGAGCGTTGCGCACGAAATTGCCGACCTACTGGTCGCATTGCGGCATGTTCCGCGCCCGTTTCCCTGACTTGTTCGAAAAGGTGATAGGCAAGCCTGCCGTGCGGTCGCTCGACGACATCAAGGCGCTCGGCCGCGAAGTTGCGGAGGGCGGCTTTGTCGGACTCAAGACCAATCTGCTGCAACTCGATCCGGCAGTGCTCAAGGGCGGTCTGCCATTCGTGGTCAGGGGCTCTGGTCCGTTTGAGATGAATATCGAGGACCGTCTCATCGATATGGTGGTCGATCAACTGGCGGCGTTTCAGGATGGCGCCGGCAAAAAAGTGAAGTTGATGATGGATCTCAACTTCAACTATCGGACAGAGGGCTTTCGGCAGATCGCCAAAGCCGTCGAGCCGTTCCGGATGATGTGGCTCGAAATGGACACATGGGAGCCGCAGGCTCTGGCCTCCATCCGGGCTTCAAGTTCGACGCCGATTGCGTCGCTTGAAGCCGTGCTGGGCCGTCGCGCGCTGCGGCCCTATGCGGATGCGCAGGCAGTCGACGTGGCCATCGTGGATGTGGTGTTCAACGGCATGATGGAAGCTGTGAAAATGGCGGCGCTGCTGGATAGTTACGAGATCAATGTCGCGGCGCATAATTCGCACGGGCCGCTCGGCTCACTGATGAGCGCGCATTTCTGCGCGGCCATCCCAAACTTCCGGGTTCTGGAATTCGACAACGACGAAGTGCCGTGGCGTCGGCAGTTGCTGTCGCATCCGTTCACGGTCGAGAACGGCCAGTTCATCGTGCCCGACCGGCCGGGCTGGGGGGCAGACATCGTCGAGGAGGTCATCCGCGCCCATCCGCCAAAAGGCCATTGAGGTTGCATGGAAAACAAGACGCCCTCCGGACGGGGGCGCGTCCGGAGGGCTCTTGGCGACTTGCGCCGCCGCACTCGACATCTGCCGGGGGAGAGAGCGCCCGGCAGAGGCGATCTCTCAGAACCCGTGCTGTTCGAACAGAATGACGTTCATTCAGTTGCAGACCCGGATGCGGCGATAACCGATCACGTCGCCCCAGCGATTATGTACGGCCCGGCGTTCCATCCAGCATTCGCCGCCATAAACACGCTGCGGAGCGTAGTAGCCGGGGGCGGCCTGCGCGGAGCCTGCCGCGATGGCGCCGAGCGCCAGACCGCCGATGATGCCGGCAGCCAGCAGTCCACCGCCGCCCCGGGCAGAAGCCGGGGTGGCCGAGGTGAGGACCGTCATGCCCAGCGTCAGGGCGGCGAGGGAAGCGGTAAGGGTCTTCTTGAAAGTGGTGTTCATGGCTCTCTCCTGTTTGTCGCCGGGGTCTTTCCGTCTCGGCGATGATTGGAGATTAACCGCGCCTTCATCCTGGCGATGTGCGCCGGCGCACAGGTCGAAGAAGCGTGCTCCGACTGGCCCCCCCGCTTTCGCCAAAGGCGAAAATTGTGTGTTTGGCAAACAAAAAAGCCCGCCGAAACGGCGGGCTTTTTCATAATTGTATCTGTGCCGCCTTAGGCAGCGACCGGCAGAGCGCCCTTGGCCTTTTCGACCAGCGCCTTGAAGGCCGCCGGTTCGGTGATGGCGAGCTCGGACAGAACCTTGCGGTCCACTTCGATCCCGGCCTTGGTCAGACCGTCGATGAAGCGGCTGTAGGTCAGGCCCAATTCACGCACGGCGGCGTTGAGGCGCTGAATCCACAGGGCGCGAATGGTGCGCTTGCGATTCTTACGGTCGCGATAGGCATACTGCATCGACTTATCGACGGCGGCCTTCGCGGCGCGAATGGTATTCTTGCGACGACCGCGGAAGCCCTTTGCGGCGTCGTAGGTCTTCTTGTGTTTGGCGTGGGCGGTTACACCGCGTTTTACGCGAGCCATGACTGATCTCCTGACGAACTGAAATGAGCGAAAAAGGAACCGGGACTTCAGCCGTTTGGCAGGAAGTACTTCTTGATGTTGTCACCATCCGTCTTGAACAGGACGTTGGTGCCGCGCAGGTTCCGGATCTGCTTCTTGGTCCGCTTGATCATGCCGTGGCGCTTGCCGCTCTGGGCGTAAAGCACTTTGCCGGTGCCGGTGATCTTGAAGCGCTTTTTAGCGCCCGACTTGGTCTTCAACTTGGGCATTTTGCTCTCCAAAACAGACGGTTGCCCGCCCTTGGGTTATTTTTTCCGGATCAACCCGAAGGTCGTTCCGTTCGCATCGGAATGAGCGAAATGAACCGCCACGGCAGCCCTTCAGCCGGGCGGTTCGAAGGCGCGCTTATTGGCAGAAACCGCCGGCCTTGGCAAGCAGGTGACGCCAAGAATCGGAAATTACTGGACCTTTTCGCCCGGATAGACGCCCCAGAGCGAGGTTTGCTCAATGAAGCCATCGTAGCCTTCGCCGTAAATACGGCACCATTTTCCGTCGCAGGATTTGACACTTCCGACGACCCCGGGCTGGAGGCGGGCGCTCAGGTCTTCGCTGGCGACCTTGGCCTTCAGGATCATCAGGCCGTCCTTGCGCCAGGGCGACACGAGCGCTGTGCGGCGACCCGACAGGAGCGACTGGAGCACCCAGCCTTCGGCACCCTCGGAATCGCGGATCTTGCGCCAGTTCTCGAATTCTCCGGTGATCTCGACCGGCAGTCCGGCGCGCTGGAACACCCAGGCGGTGCGATGGTCCTTGGAGGGGCCTTCACGAAGATTGACCCGGTCGGATTTGAGGCTGACGTAACGCGGAATGGGCAGGCCGGTCGAAACGCCAAGCTGCTGCTGGGCGAGGGCTGGCGGCGCCAGCATAGTCACCAGCGCAAGGGTTGCGACAGGAAGGCACGTCCGAAGAGTCCTGGCAATAATGTCTGACGGCGAGCAGCGGGTAACTTTTTGATTTTGCCAGATTTTCATATCCG
>CANJWR010000317.1 GCA_947478455.1 Beijerinckiaceae bacterium
CCTGCTTGAACGTGAGAAGACGAAAAGGAAGACCATGAAACTACGGCGCTTGCACCACGCCAGAGCCGCTGCTTAACTCAAACCAGATGAGCCGAACCTCCTGAACATCAGGCAGCAACAGGTCTCAAATTATCTGATGACGGACAATCAAGGTTGAGCTGACCGATTTGTCATTCGTCGCATATGAGAGGAGACGGAGCTCTCTGGTTGAGGGCGTGTCCGGCGCTCATGGGGGTTCGTTGAGCACTGACCCAGTTCACGCCGAACTGATTCTAGATTTCCAATGCTCGATGTAGTAGACATCGCAAAATCTCGATCGCGGCATCTGCGGGCTTCGTTGAGGGGCCAAGACATCAGCAGATGTGGCTATGCCGTTGGTTCGGCCTTCTGAAGGAGTGGCTTGGCGCATGCTTCATGAGGCGCCCCGACCATTGAAGCGGCTGAAGTGGCCCTTCAGGGATTGAAGGCTACGCTCGCAGGACCACCGCGGAGCGCTGCGGCATCGACGCTCAATTCATCATTTAGCAGACGAAACTCGCACTTCTCAAAGGCGCGGCGCTGGCGTAGTCGTGTTCATCGCGACTGAAATGTTTCCAGTATTCTCGTCTAGTCCCGGGGCGAGAGTACGGATGCGCTAGCCCAATGGCGAGATCGGTCCAAGTATTGCAACTGTTCGCGGCGCGGCTCGCTAAAACGCATGCGGGCATTTAGTCCTGACCCTTGAGCTGTGGCTCACGCGACATAGCGGAACCCGCATGACGACCAGCGAGGGCTGGCGAGCGGTGGTCCGGAAGGGCACTGCAAATTTCCAATCCCTAGCCCGTAAGCTGCGGGCGCAGACCTCAGTTCGTCATCAGAACCGGAAGACTTGCGGATCTCAGCATTTCGCGGGTCATCCCGCCAAAGATGAACTCGCTCATCCGAGAGCGTCCATAGGCGCCCATCACGACAAGGTCGGCGCCAATGGCCAGAGCGTGCTCTTGAACTGCACCGGCCTCGGTCCGGCCCAGTGAGTCGAGATTGGCGAGTTGGACGCTGACACCGCGGCGCGCGAGGTGAGCGGCAATGTCGACACCTGGACGTGGGCCATAACCGTCTTCCGAAGGCCGGGCATCGACCGTGACCACGGTGACCTGTCTGGCATTGAGAAGAAAGTCGTCGGCGTCGGCCAGAGCTCGCGCAGCTTCGCGCGTTGGCTTCCAGCACACGAGGACGGAGCCTCCGATCTGTTGTGACTTCCACACCGGCGGCACGACAAGCACGGGCCTGCCAGATTCGAACAAAGGTCCCTCGACGAGCGCTTGGCCGAAATCTGCGCGTGACCTTCCCACGACAGCGATATCAGCATGCCGGCCTCGCAGGCCGGTCACGACACGTCCGGCGCTCAGCTCCAGCAGCTCCGACATCACTGAGGCGCCACGGCCGGAAAGGTCGAAACGTTGCCTTGCGCGCTCCAGTTCTATCTCGAGCAGCTTCCTGGCCTCGTCGGCGAAATCTCCCCAGACGGGAGATACGCTCCAGCCCTCCACGGACAGCGAGACAGGCGGAAGCCACCCGATCACCAGCCCAGACACTTTTCCGGCATTCTGAGCCGCCAGTTGTTCAGCCGCACCGATCACATGCTCGTCGCTCTCCGCTGATACAATGATTGTGAGAATGTCTTTGAACTTCATGGGGAACTCCTGCTCCGCCCGTGAGCCTCGCCTTGCTGGCAGAAGACCACGCGGCCACCAATGACTCAGGTCAATCCGCGTGCGGACGCGACGTTTCGTTGTGCGTGGCCCTTGTGGTAGCGACGCTTGACGGCACGACGTCAACTTCGGCGATGGCCAGCCTTTGGTATAGGCTGCGTTTTCGGAGGATCGGCCACCACTCGTACGGGAAGATCTCGATCGATCGCCAGTTGGCTGTAGGACCGTACGAACTGACGAGACATTTTCCATGATGCCCGCAAATGGTATGGGAGATGCGAGGAATGGCCAAACAGGCTCGATACGTTCAGCGTAAAATCAAAGTGCGGCGCCATGCGGAACAATCAGGCTGTGTGGCGAACACTTGTCGCTACTTCGGCATTGGCAGAGCGAGTTTCTACCGCTGGCGCACCGCCTACCGGCAGCTTGGCGAAGTCGGGCTTGTCAACGCCAGGCCGATCCCAAAGAACCCCGCCAACCGGACGCCGCCTGAGATCGTCGACAAAGTCCTTCATTTGCGCAGCACATATCACCTCGGCCCTATCCGGACCGTCTGGTATCTCGCGCGCTGCCAGGGCATCAAAATCTCCGAGGCCGGCGTAAGTCGAATCCTCAGGCGCAACGGCGTCAGCCGATTGCCGCGCGGAACACGCGTCCGGAAGATCCACACCAAGCGCTACAACAAGCAGGTCCCAGGCCATCACATCCAGATGGATGTCAAATTCCTCTCCTTCGTTGGCCCGCGCGGCAAGAAGATCCGTCGCTTCCAGTATGCCGCCATCGACGATGCAACTCGCATCCGGGCACTCAAGATCTACGAGAAGCATGCCCAAGCCAATGCAATCGATTTCGTCTATCACATCATCGAGAAATTCGAACCGACAATGGCCACGAATTCCAGGCCAAATTCCATTGGCATGTCGAGGATCAGGAGATCCGACACGCCTACATCAAGCGCGGTACGCCGCAGCTGAACGGAAAAATCGAGCGCTCGCATCGCTCAGACCAGGAAGAGTTCTACCAGCTGATGTCGTACAAGGATGACGTCGATCTCGAGACCAAACTCGACGAGTGGGAACACTTCTACAACTTCAACAGACCCCCGGCGCCTTAAACGGACAAACGCCTTACGAAGCGCTCAGGGAGCGGCTATAGACACAGGCGGACAATGTCTCGCCAGTTCGTTGTACTCACAACTACACCCGGTGTAGGCTGCTAGGTCAGTCAGACCGGACGCTTACCAAGAGCCACCGTTCGCGGCGGCCGCGACGATCCGGCTGGTGATCGCCCAAAAACCGTCATTCGCCATAGATCTCCGAGAGCCGACTCAAGGCGGGTAATCCCCCGGCCGCGCACGCGTTC